>JABHAT010000008.1 GCA_018674175.1 Gammaproteobacteria bacterium
CCAGTACTTCCATTAACTTTTATAAATCCTCCAGACATTGCTGAGCCAAGATGCTGCCCAACATCACCTTCTATTCTCATCTCGCCGCCATCCATATTGGCACCCAAGTATTTTATCCTATGCATATCTCCTTCAACTTCTAATAAATCATTCTTATTATCAGTGACAGTAAAAAATTCAGCCATATTAACTTCTCTATTACCATGAAATACCTTTACTTTTTCTACCTCTTTAACTTTAAGTTTATTTATTACAGCGGGCGTAATACTCTCTGCTTCTAATGGGACGTCTGGTTGTGTATGTAGTTTTAATTTCATAATTTTATTTTCGCTTAACTAATAAGATCTTTTAAAAAAAATTTATATTTACCAAGTTTTCCACCAAAGTTGCCGGCAGTTATTTGTATAACCCCATCTTTTGCAGCAGCGTGCATACCTACTTTCATGGCATCTGCGACTGCTTTTTCGTCTGCACCATCCACAACAATTTCATAACATGTGTGGACGTTTTCAGGTACGGCTGAATCTTTAATAACGCCTTTAATAGTTGGGCAGTAAACGTGATTAGTTGATGCTATTAATGCTTTGTACTTTGACCCCACCTTACTTCCACTTCTTACTACGCCTTTTGGAAATGGCATTATGACATTTTCAATTCTTTTCATTGCTTTGACAGCATCATAACAAGCTTCTAGACATGAGCTAACATTATCTCCTAATATATAAAAATTTCCTCCACCAACTGATTTTTTTACGCCAAAATTTTCTTGTATTATAAACTCTCCGTCAAAAACAGGAATTCTCCAAAATCTTTCACCTTTAATTTTTTTACCTATTTGGTGTCCGTCTCCAAAATATCTCAAAGCCCCACCTACATTGACAGTATCATCAGCATCTTCATATCCACTAAAACATGCCGTTGTAGGACAAGTCATCACGCATTGACCTATTCTCTCTATCAACCTTTTACCTAAACTTTCTTTATCCATTGTAAAAAGTAATATGCTATAACCAGGTCTTCCATCAGGCGTTTCTTTTCCTGAAAGTTTCATATCAATACCAGCTTCACATTTACATCCAATAACAGATGTAGCCATTCCTGTCATAGCTCTGGCTGCACCTTCCGCCCAATAATCATTTTCTGCGGTAATTATAATTTTTGCAGAATACATAGAAAATGCTTCTGCATATGTATCAACAACTTCTGTATTATTTATTTTCATGGATACTCTTTTTTTTCTTTGTTTCTATAACGACACCAGTGCCGTGAAGGTACTCATCATCAATAGGATAATTTGCAAACTGTACTGAATAAAAATCATCAAAAAATGGTTTTATAACTTTTTCAATATCTCGATCATATTCCGGAGCAACGCGCAAAACTTTTTTATCTGTGTAATCACTAATGAACTCATGATTGGCAATCAATAGTTGCCCTGCTTTCATTACATATCTTGGAGCATTAAACATTTCTTCTTTATCATCAAGCATATCGTAAATAGTTATATCTGCATCTGCACCTACTCCTAGATGACCTTTATCTTTTAAACCTAAACATTTTGCTGGTCCTGCTCTAGTAATAATACAAATTTCATTTAATGTGTACTCTCTTTTAAGCTCACCTAGTATTGTGCTGTTCATTGCTTTTTGATTTAAATGCTTCATAGCTTCTTTTCTAAATTCATAATCCATCAATAATTTCATTACCATTGGATAATTTTGAAATGATCCTCCGTTAGGATGATCGGTAGATAAAACTATTCTCCAAGGATCTTTTGACAATAAAAATATTTCTAGACCAATAGCCCATTGCAAAGCATGTGTATAAACCATACCTTGATAGTCAAAAGGTAAAATACCACACCCACTTTCACACTCGGTGTCAGCGTTTACCCATTTTTCTTTTTTATAACCTCTTAATAAATAAGTTAGAGGAGCGTCAGCAGTCATAAACATTGCTTTACCAAACATGACTTGCCCTACATCACAGGTTATATTTTCATGATCATTTACGTAATCTGTAATTTCTTTTGATGCTGATTTTGGACTTTTACCCAATTCTCCTGCGTAACTATTAAATTGAATATGAGCAACATGCAGTCGTCTATCACCAGCAGTTTTCATAGTTTCTATAGTGGTGTCATAATTACCACTATGCCCAAGATTATTGCAATGTATGTGAGGAGGATGTGGTAAACCGAGTTCGTGTACTGCATCAATAAATGACTCTATAACTTTTCTTGGAGACAAATCTACAACTTTACTTTTATCATCTATATCTTTGACGTTTAAATTTTTATGTCCTTTCCATGGTTCGTCTCCACCTGGATTTACTAATTTTACAGTATAGGCTTTTGTAGCATTTAACCACCAAGCGACTGCCTCTTTAAACTCTTCGTTTCTTCCTTCAGCAATCAAACTTTGTAAAAATAAATTGTTCGCTAGAAGAACATAAAAACCATTGTCTATTATTGGAGTGTCATACATTTCTTCAAGTGCATGTCTTGCAGTTAATGGAGGCACTGCTGCTTCCATAGCAGTTGTGTACCCTAAAGTTGCATATCTATAGCCTGTAGCAAATGTGGAAGGCACTATTCCGCCTGAACCAGACTGCGTATTCGGAGTTTTAAAATGTGGATCTAAACGATGGTCTTCTGGCATTAATTTTCTAGCCAAGTTAACTTTAGGTCCAGTGATGTGACAATGTATATCTACTCCACCTGGCATAACAGCCATGCCTTTTGCATCTATAACTTGAGCAGACTCAGATACTTTAGAAACAATTTTGCCGTCTTTTATAAATATATCGCCAACTTTGCCCTCGATACCATTTGTAGGATCAAAGACTATACCGTTCTTTATACGAATTTCGTTATTCATAATTCAAATCAAACCTTATTAGTTTATATAATGATTAATTGTACTTACATGTACTTTTTAGTTGAGTAAGGTCTATTTGCTTTCTTAGACAATTCGTTTACTTTTTTTCTAAGTTTTGTAAGTACCTCTAAGTCACTTGGAAATGGCGAATCAAAAGCTGGTCTCAAACTAATTGGAACATCGTCCATTCTATAAACTGTTCCACCCGTATTGATTCCATATGTACTTGTTTGAATTGAAACATGAGCCGCTTCACTTGTCGGGGTATTTTTAGTATCTATTGAAATTAATTTACATTTATCACTTGTAATATGATCTATTGCAGGCTTTGGAAAATTAGCGACCGGGTCACTTGCAATAATTAATGCTGCATCAGCTTCTTTTCTTGAAAGAGTATCAACTGTTGTAAATTCTCCAGGATTAAATCTTGGATGACCTCTACTGAAATTAACGCCAAACGGATAACCTGTTTGCCAAGAAACCACATTGTCAGCACCGGTAACATTACCGTGCCCTCTAGCAGGCTTAGCAACGAAATGTGTAAACTCATTTAAGTCTGTAGCTAATGCCATTAAAGCTCCTGAATTAAAATGCCTTCCTCTGGTCATTGTTAGTCCCATACCAAAGAATATTACACCGTAAGTGCAATTTTTCATTTTTTGGAAAAGGTCTTCAACAACTTCTTTGTCGACACCACATATTTCTTTACAATCTTCAGGGATTTCAAAGCCTTTGCATGCAGCTCTTAGCATCCACAAAAGTTCGAAATCTTTTCCTGGTGTTAACTGTAGAAAAATATCTGCGACCCCAGCTGTCTTTGTATGCCTTATATCTACTATAACTACTGTTCTGTCATCTTTACCATTAGGCGTATACATTCCTTCTGGTGTAACTGCGTATCTAGCGAAGTGCCTTGGGTGTGCCTCTGCGGGATTTCCTCCCCAATACATTACGAAATCTGCTCTATTTTTTACTTCCCCTAATGTCATTGTAGGCTCTCCAACTCCTTGAAATGCCATACCAGATGGACCATGACATACTGATGTAGTTGTATCTATAGTTCCACCACAATCATCCATAATTGGAGCGCAATGCCTTTGAGCCTCACATATTGTGTCACTCATTCCATATAATATTGGGAATTTTGCTTCCATTAAAATATTTGCTGCTTCATCAATAGCGTCGTCCAATGGAACTTCTTTTCCGGCGATTCTTGCAATCGGCTTATCTTCTATTACATGATTTAAAAACCAAGACTTTCCAAGAACACATGCATCTTTAGCTTTAGTTATTACTTTCTTGTCCATGTCGACTGTTAGAGTTATATCATCACAGCAGCAACCGCAGAAAGTACATGTAGCATTTTCAACTATTTTTTCGTTTACTATTTTGTCATTTTTACTTGCTACGCTCATTCTCTTATCTCCTTATATTATCTTCGACAATAATTTAGCCTATCGCTGTTTTTGGTGGTAATTTTGTTTTCTTCTTAACACCCTTTTTAATGAATTTTATATCTATAGTCATACCCTTTGAAGCTGGCATACCAGTTCCACAAGTCTCTCCATCGAATAAATTACTTGATGGTGGGCCATAGGGAATAAACGCATAACCAACTGGTAGCTTGCCTTCTTTTAAAACTTTTACTTGAACTTCGGTCTCACCAACATGATTGCTGATTTTTACGATATCGGCTGTTTCCAAGCCATTCTCTAGCGCATCTTCGGCGCTTAGCTCTAACGTATTGGTGACTCTTATATACTCTTCCTTAAGTTTACCTTTATTCAGCCCAACTCCTTGCTTCGAAGAGCGGCCTGGTATAAGTATTAGTTGTCCTTTCATTGCATCATTACGTTTTTCCTAATCCTTTTATATACCTGAATATTGTTATTTATCTATATTAACTTATGCTTATTAAGATAACCTATTATAGATAATAAAACAACTACCTTATATCACCATGGTAGTACATGGAGCCGCCTGTCAGAATCGAACTGACTACCTCCTGATTACAAAACAAGTGCTCTACCAAATGAGCTAAGGCGGCAAATTTTATACATCTAATACTACTAAACCATCAAAAAGAAGAGATTCTACATGTATTATAGGGTAGTTACAATTATCTATTATATGCTTAGCATTTCCACCCGTAACATAAATTTTTGGTATATTTTTTTTTATTTCAAACATTTTATCCAAAACATTATTTATTACACCATAGGCGGAAATAATGGAGCCATTTTCGATACAAGAACGAGTATTTGTAGAAAAAATATTATCCACAAACTCTTCATCAGAAAAACTAAAATCCAACATTTCAGAAAAAACATTATCTATTATATTTTTACTTGGAACAATTATTCCCCCAAGATGATTTTGATCAGAATCAAGATAATCAATTGTTGTTGCAGTGCCTGCATCAATAACCACAAGATCTGCTTTCGTTTTTTTAGAAGCCCCAACTAAATTTATAGCTCGGTCAGCCCCTAATCTATTAATATTTTTTTTATAAGCTAAAGATATATATTTCTGACAATCTTTCGAGTTAAAAAATTTCAAAATATTTTTTAATTCAAAAGGCAATTCTTCTAGCACTTTCTCAATATTAAATTTACTTAACACATTACAACAAAGAATTTTTTTGCATCCAGATTCTTTAATTTTCACATTCAATTCACTAAAGGCAAATTTATCTTGATAATTGTTTGTATTAACAGAGACAACATTACCATTTTCAATAAATGCTATTTTATAGTTGGTATGCCCAAAATCAATTGCGTAAAAATTCATCTTTAATTATCCGAACTTCATTAATATTATATAAATTTATTTTATCATCATGGAAGCAACATAACTGTCCTAATTCATTTATACCCTTCAACGTAGTTTTTATTTTTTTATTTTTAACCATTATAGTTTTTAATTTATTAAGATTATAGTCCATATTATTCCAATCTTCGGAAATTTTCCTAAAGTCATATTCTTTAAACTCTGATAAAGATTGAATTACAGCATGAAGCAAAAATGATGCTATTTTATTTCTATCAGCCAATGGATCGCTTGATGTTGAAATAAGATCGGAAATTTTCTGATCGATTTTACTTTTATCTGCTTCCGAAGTTTTTAGGTTTACACCTACACCTACAACTAAATATAATTTAGAGTCTTTACGGTGAACTGCGTCAATGAGTATTCCTCCAAGCTTAGCACCCTCGTAAATAATATCATTTGGCCATTTTGTTTTTATTCCTGAAAAACCTCTTTGAGTAAGTTCATCTACTAACTTTATAGCTACAAAGTAATTTAACATATGCGGTATTTCTAATGGTTTTTCATAATTCCATGCTACAGAAAAACAAACATTACTTTCTGTGGTAAGCCAAGATTTTTCCAGCATTCCTCTTCCGTTCAATTGTTTTTCAGCAAAACATGTATGCCCGTTTGGGTAAATGCAGTTTTTCTCCATTAGTACGTTGCTTGTTGAGTCTACATTTTCGTAAACTTGAATTACTGGCACCAGTAATTTTGATTCTATTGGGAGAGAATCACGTATATAATATGGATTTAGCAAATCATCAATATTTTTCATGGATAAACCTACAAATAAAAATTTTATTACCAATATAATTGATAATGATAATAACACCAATAAATTTAGTGGGCGAGTTCACACTAGATTTCCTCCTGAGCCTAACGGTTATTTACACATCGGTCATGCAAAATCCATCTGTTTAAATTTTGAAATTGCAAATTTATATAATGGGGTATGTAACTTAAGATTTGACGATACAAATCCAGAAAAAGAAAATATTGAATATATTGAGGCAATAAAAAAAGATATTGAATGGTTAGGATATGAATGGAACTCTATGCATTACTCATCTGACTATTTTGAAAAAATTTATAAGTATGCGTTAAGTTTGATTGAAAATAATTTTGCTTATGTTGATTCATCTAGTCCGGAAGTAATAAAAAAAGAAAGAGGCACTTTAACTGAGCCAGGTACTAATAGTAAAGACAGAGATAGGACTATTGAAGAAAATATAAAATTATTTAATGAGATGAAAGAGGGAAACTTTTCCGATGGAGAATATGTCCTTAGATTAAAAATTAACATGTTATCACCTAATATTAACATGCGAGACCCCGTAATTTATAGAATTAAAAAATTTGAACATCATAGAACTGGAAATGATTGGTGCATTTACCCTATGTATGATTTTACTCATTGTATCTCAGACGCTATCGAAAATATAACGCACTCTTTATGCACGCTCGAGTTTGAAGATCATAGGGATTTATATGATTGGATTATAGAAAAAATTAACCACGAAAATAAACCTCAGCAAATTGAGTTTTCAAGACTGGCTTTAGAACATAATATGATGAGCAAAAGAAAATTAAGCGAGTTGGTGGAAAAAAAATATGTTTCAGGCTGGGATGACCCAAGAATGCCAACAATTTCTGGGATGAGAAGGAGAGGTTTTACTTCGAGCTCTATCAAAGATTTTTGCAGTCGTATAGGTATTACAAAAAAAAACAGCTCTATAGAAATGGGAGTTTTAGAAAATACTATTAGAGAAGAACTTAATTTGTCAGCAAAAAGAGTAATGGGAGTCCTAGACCCATTAAAAATTATAATTACAAATTATCCAGATAATGAAAAAGAAGAAATTCTTGCAGCAAATAATCCTAACGACAAAGACAGTGGCCAAAGAAATATAAGTATTTCGAAGAATATTTATATTGATAGAGATGATTTTATGGAGTTCCCTGAGAAAAAATATTTCAGACTTTCTCCAGGGAAAGAAGTTAGATTGAGACATGCTTTCAACATTGTTTGCGATAAAGTCATTAAGGATAATGATGGTAAAATTATAGAATTAGAGTGTTCATTTGATCCAGTCAGCAGAGATATGAAAAAAGGAAATAAAGTTAAAGGTATGATTCATTGGGTTGATGCTAATAACTGCACAGATGCAATCATAAATATCTATGATAGATTATTTAAAGAACCTAATCCTTCGGATTTAGAAAGCTTTAATGAAAAATCTTTAGTTATTAAGAAAGATGCAAAATTAGAAAAAAACATTGCTATAAATAATTATAGTGCAAGGTATCAATTCGAAAGAGTTGGGTACTTTATAAGAGATAATAAAACCTCAAACGAAACTATTATTTATAATAAAATTGTTTCGCTAAAAGATTCTTGGAAGAAGATAAATAAATAAATAAGGACTTTAAATGAAAATAATTAGATGGGTGCTAGGAAGAATAATTTTAATTTTAGACTTTTTAACAAGACCTAAGAAATTAAATAGAGATAAAATAGAGCAAGAAAAATTTGATCAGCTATTCAAAAGCTATAGCATATATCAATTTCATACTTGTCCTTTCTGCGTAAAAGTTAGAAGATATTTAAGAAAAAATTCCTTGGTTATAGAGATTAGAGATGCAAGAGGGAATAAAGATCATCGTAAAGAGTTAAAGGATTTGGGTGGAAAAATACAAGTTCCATGTTTGCGTATTGAAAAAGATGATAATGAAATAGAGTGGCTATATGAATCAAAAGATATAATCGAACGATTAGATAGCCTTATTAAATCTTGAAAGATTATAGTAAATTAACTGATGAAGACGGTTTTTTATTTGACCCAGATGAATGGACTAAAGAATTCGCAATTAAATCTGCAATTAATCTTGATATAAACCTCACTAAAGATCATTGGTTAGTTATAGATATGATTCGTGATCAATATGAAAACTCTATGAGAGTTCCGGAATTAAGACATATTTTAAAATCAATGAAATCTACGATGGGCGAAGCAAAAGCTACCAGAAAATTTGTATACACCCTCTTTCCTTATGGTTATGGGCAGCAAGGTTGCTTAATTGCAGGCATGAGGCAACCAAAAAAACTTTGGCTAGACTTATAAATAAAACGTATGTAATCTTATAAAAATTTAATTCATTCGGGGGCATTATGACTCAAGCAACAGCAAGGCACATATTAGTAGAGACAGAAGAGCAATGTCTTAGTTTAAAAAAAGAAATTGAAGGTGGACTTGACTTTGCAGAAGCTGCAAAAATCAATTCTTCTTGTCCATCTGGTGGGAATGGTGGAGATTTAGGTTCATTTAGCCCTGGTCAAATGGTTAAAGAATTTAATGATGTTGTTTTTACAGGTGATCTAAATAAAGTACATGGTCCTGTGCAAACTCAATTTGGATATCATTTAATAGAAATTACAAGTAGAGAAGACTAAGTCTTTAATATCTTTTGTAAATTCCAGTAAATATTTTAATATCTGACTCAAGATAAATTTCATCTTTGTCAAAAAAGAATATTTTGAAATCATCAATAATGAAACTATTTTTTGAAATAAGTTCTTTATTAATTATTTGGTTTAACCTATAAAAACCTTTGCTATAATGCCAAGCGTACCCCTGAACCTCATATAGATTATCTTGGTCATTATTAACTATTTCTATTTCAATATTTTCTTGCAACTCAACTTTATTATTTGTCCAATCTATAGATTTTATGTGCCTGTACCTATCATGCTTTTTTGAAATTTTATCTAATGTCACATAATCTGAAAATATAAAACCCTCTTCACCTTGATAAGAAGCCAGATACCATTTGCTAAACCTATAATTATTTACATCTTCATATTTATTGCTATTGAGCATTTTTAGTTTTAGAGGGGTATTTCCTTTTAAAAAAAATACTTTTTTAATTTCAACCCTTTCGCTTTTTTCAATTTTTTTTAATACTATGCTATTTATTGATTTAACAAGTGGGATATCTCTTAGATTAACATTACTAATGTTAATTTCTCCGTGAGTTAAAACAGTATCATAATATGTAATTAGCTCTGTCGGCACATTATCAAAACAATTCTCATAAATTTTTTCACAATTACTTTTATCCGCATAACAATTAAAATTCAATATAAAAAAAAATAGAAAAATCTTAATATATCTAGTCATACTCATTATCTTTCCATTCTCGTGTGTATTTAAATACTTCAGCATCACTACTTATCTTTTTACTAAAATGATTTTGAACTGAATTTTTAATATCTTTTACATCAAATCTTAAAAATGGATTTACTTTTAATTCATTTTCTAATGTAGATGGTATTGTAAAAAAACCATTTTTTAGTAAATATTTAACTTCTTTTTCACGCTCTAATAAATCTAAATTTTTTGGATCTACAATTTTTGCAAATCCAATATTGTCTAATGTGTATTCATGCGCACAATAAACCATAGTTTCTTTTGGAAGATTTTTGATTTTAATTAAAGCTTTGTACATATCCTCATATGTACCCTCAAATAATCTTCCGCATCCACACGAGAATAGCGTGTCGCCACAAAAAAGCTTATTTTTAAAGTAGTATGCAATGTGGCTGTTAGTATGGCCTCTTACATCTATTACTCTGAACTCCTCATTAATGCTATCCAGCCAAATAGTTTGATTATCTTTAACATCAATAGTTGTTGGAATCCTAATATCTTCTGGACCATATATATTTGCTGCTGGATAAATTTCCTTTAATTTTTTTACACCTCCAATGTGATCATGATGGTGGTGAGTTAACAAAATATCAGATAACTGTAAATTATTTATATTTAGCGCATCTATAATTGGTTTACTTTCTCCAGGATCAACAACAACCGCAAAATCATTATTTAATTCATGCATAATCCAAACGTAATTATCAGTAAATGTAGGAATCTGTATAATATTCATAATTGCTATTTTTTCGTAATATAAAAGTTGTCTATGTATGTATTATAAGCAAAAAATGTTTTAATTGTAATTATGAAATCAACAAAATTATTTTTAATACTTGGGGATCAGTTGTTTCCTCACAAATATACAAATAAATATAAAAAAGATCATATTTTTTTTATGGCTGAAGATTATGGTTTATGCACATACGAAAAACATCATAAACAGAAAATATTATTTTTTCTATCATCGATGAGATCATATGCAGATGAAATTAAAAAAAATAAATATGAATTAATTTATTATAAATTTAATGAAAAATACTTTGAGACTGATTACATAGATAAAATAAAAAAAATTATTATATTAAAAAAAATCAGTGAAATTACAAGTTTCGAAGTTGAAAATAAGTTATTTGAAAAAAAACTAACTATTTTTTTTAAAAAAGAAAACATAAATTGGAATATTATTCAGTCGCCAATGTTTATGAATTCTAGATCTGAATTTAAAGAGTATGTGGATAATTCTAAAAAAATTTTAATGGGTAATTTTTATAAAATAACAAGAAAAAAATTTAATATTCTTTTAGATGGTGACAATAATCCAATAGGCGGAAAATGGAGTTTTGATTCAGAAAATAGAAAAAAATTACCAAAAGAAATAACTATACCCTCTTTCCCAAAAATTTTAGAAACTAAGCATACTAAAGATTTAAAACCTTTGATTGAAAAATTTTTTCTAAAACACCCTGGAAATGTTTCAGAATTTTGGCTAGCTACTTCACGTGCTGATGCCATTAAATTACTTGATTTTTTTATTAAAGAAAAATCTAATTTATTTGGAGACTTTGAAGATGCTGTAAGTCAAAAAAATAATATTATTTTTCATAGCGCTTTGAGCCCTTATATTAACAATGGGTTAATTACCCCTGAATTTATTATTGAAAGAATTCTTGATTTTAATAAAAAAAATAATATTAGATTGAATTCTTTAGAAGGATATATAAGGCAAGTTATTGGTTGGCGTGAATTTATGCGTGGCGTTTATCAAAATTACAGTTTAGAAATGGAATCTAAAAATTTTTTTGATCATAATAGAAAAATGAAAAATTGCTGGTACGAGGGAAATACTGGCTTACCTCCGTTAGATCATGCTATTCAAAACGCGGCAACTTATGGATGGTCACACCATATTGAAAGACTAATGATTTTGTCTAACATTATGAATTTATGTGAAATACATCCTACTATTGTTTACAAATGGTTTATGGAGATGTTTGTTGATTCTGCTGAATGGGTAATGGCTCCAAATGTTTATGGCATGGGCTTATATAGTGATGGAGGTATATTCGCTACTAAGCCTTATATATGTGGATCAAGCTACTTTTTAAAAATGATGGATTTTAAAAAAGGAGGCTGGTGCAATACTATGGATGGATTATATTGGCGTTTTATAGATAAAAATAGGGATTTCTTTTTAAGTAATCCAAGGCTTTCTATGATGGTAAGAATATATGACAAGATGAAGCCGGAAAGAAAAAAATTAATTTTGTCTGAGGCTGAAAAATTCATTATAGACAAGACTTTTATATGAAAAAAGAAAACTTACCTTCAAAAATTTGCCCATCATGTAACAGGTCATTTAATTGGAGAAAAAAATGGAAGTTAAATTGGAGTCAAGTTAAATACTGCTCAAAAAGATGCTCTTCAAAAAGAAGCTAGCTATTTATTTTTCTTCAGGAATACTATTTTCTAAATCTTTAAAATGTTTTGTGTTAAGTTTTTCATCCGCAAATGAATGATTTGTGTCACGATGATGCATTTCATCTTCTCTAATTGCAATTATAACATCGCTTAACTTTGCAAATGAATCTAGGTTCCAATAATCTATTGCTAATTGTGGTGCAGGTATATTTTCTATTGTTCCATCTTCAACTAGCGATAAATATTCCGTATAACTAATAACAGCTTCTTCTTCGAAATAGCCAGTTAATCTATGTGCTGTTCTTGGAAAAAATATGTATAAAATAGAATAAAAAAATATAAAAATGAATTGAGCAAATATTACTAATATCCTTTCAAATTTACTTGGCTGTGCTATTTGAATAAATGTCATTAAATGCATTCTTTCATTCTCGGCTTCAGCAAGCATTTCTCTAAGCTTTGGTCCATAGCCCATTTGCATAGATCTTAGGGATTTAAAATGCATAAAAACACCAGAAACCATACCAGGTACTGCAGCTACTGTTTCTAAAACAATTGCTCTATGGCCATATCTTTTTGAAAAAAAAGTGTCTGCACACCATCTTAGAAGCTTAGTGATTCTTTTTGCAAATTTATCGCTGAATGTTACTGGGGTATGTCTATTCATTAGTTTATTTATATTAGTATTTACTTATATATAACCTTACAAAAAAAATACTGAGATTTCAACTTTTAAAATATATACAAAAGATATTTTTCAAAAACATAATTACTAAAGTAACGCTATTTTTGTATTGGATGGATGACGATTATAAAAGAAATATAAAAAAATTTGGGTAAAAAAAATAAAGCCTGATAGTGTCCTACTCTCACATGGGGAGACCCCACACTACCATCGGCGATGCACCTTTTCACTTCTGAGTTCGAGATGGGATCAGGTGGTACAAGTGCTCTATGGCCATCAGGCAATTCTTTTCACAATGCAATCTTAAGTATTTAGCGTTTAGGAACAACCAATATACTTGGATGTTATATAGTCAAACCTCACGGGTAATTAGTACTGGTTAGCTTCAAGTATTACTACTCTTCAACACCCAGCCTATCAACCTAGTAGTCTACTAGGGCCCTTTAGGGAACTTAAAGTTCCAGTGAGAACTC
>JABHAT010000009.1 GCA_018674175.1 Gammaproteobacteria bacterium
GCTTTTGAATTCTTCTAATAAAACCAATGACCTAAATATTTCAAATAACAATAAACATCTAGCAACTAGAGTATCCAATTCCTAGATTTATAAGGAATCATATCATTCGGGTTTTTTGTAATTCTGTAAGGCTATTACATTTGTTTTTTTAAATAGCTCTTAGGTGAGCAATATCTTCTTTTTTGGTTTTTAAATTTTTTTTCAATTGTTAGCATTTTATAGTTCAAGCTATCCTTCTTCATAATATTTCTCTAGATTCATTGTAAAACTCTCTCTATTCGAATAGGAAAGGAAAGGAACAATATTAAATAACGAATAAACTTGCTTAAAAAATTTAATCACGTTTTCTATGGCCTAAGAGTATCTGTATGTGGCTAGTTTTATTCTTTTATCCGCTGATTTTTATTTTAGGGCCTTTCTTTCTTTAGTTTCTTAAATTAATGATACTTAATTAATAGGGTGCTATTTCACAAGCCTATTTATTGACCACTGTAATAATATTTATAAATTTATTTTTTTATCTAATACTTACTACACACAATTTTAAATCCTCTAACAATGAGAAGCTTACCGTTAAAAAATTTTATTTGGAATAACGCGGTTGTTTTTATCTTACTTAATTCAGCTGGTGCGTTAAATTATATCTTTCAGATTATCTTAGGTAGGTCATTATCACCCGACCATTACGGCAGCTTTAATTCACTACTTGCAATCAGCTCACTTATCACAACTCCTATGACTATTTTACATTTAGTATTTTCTCGTTTTATTGCTGGGATTACCGAATATAAATTAGAACAAGTTAAAACACTACTCACAAAAAGCTTTAAAGCTATTTTAGCCATAGCATTCTGCATTGTTCTAGTCGGATTACTTTCAGCCCAATGGCTTAAAGATTTTCTCCATATAGAATCCACGTTACTAATATTTTTTATGCTTATAGCCGCATCTTTCTCTACATTTCAACAAGTTCTACTTACTGTATGTGAAGGAATGCAAAGATTTTTTTCACTAGGAATTATAGCGGGAGGAGGCTCTCTTGCCAGAGTTTTATTTGTACTTCTCTTTGTTGTAATCCTTAAATGGGGTATTGAAGGAGGACTTCTGGCTCTTTCATTTGCCACTTCAAGTGCTGTAGCTTATGCAATATGGCAACTTCAAGATGTTTTTCGATCTCACTCTGGAGAACTTTCTTCCAACTCTTTTCTCGAAATGGCTCGGTTTTCAATCCCATCGTTTCTCATGATCACAATGGTTTCGATAATGTCCAACATTGATATTATTTTAGTTAGACACTATTGCCCGCCTGATCAAGCTGGATATTATGCAACAGCAACTATTCTGGGACGTATCGCCTTTTTTTTACCATCTTCTTTACTCATCGTATTATTTCCTTCTGTCGCCAAAGCAACTGCCTCTGGCTCAAAAGACACACATTACCTTTGGGTCAGCTTGGGTTTGACAAGCATTCTTTCCGGAGTAGTTTTTTTAGTTTTTTTAATTGTGGGTCAGTCAATAATTAATCTAGTTTATGGGGATCAATACTCCTCAGCAGCCCCAATGCTTATAATCGTTGCAGCCGCTATGGGATTACTCGCCATTAGCCATGTTATTTTTTCTTATAATATGGCACGCTCCGAATTTAGTTTTCTTTGGTTCCTTTTTTCTGGTGTGATTCTTATGTTATCTCTCGTATTTTGGTATCATGATAGTGCAAAAATGATAGCTTGGGTTCTCCTACTTTCTACAGCTACTATATTTTTGGGAACTATTTTAAATAGAGTTTATTTATCTTTTCCACAATCAAATCCACCTAACTAATTGTTTCTAAATTAGAATTTTATTTTATATGACAATAACGATAACTGCGCCAGTTCCTAAAATAAAAGATTTTTAGGGGTGAGGAAGTAGTTCTGAAGTGAGATCTGTCGCCCAGTAGACTAAAAGCCCTACCCACTCGCGTATTCCTTGAGAAAACCTTCCAATTTCTCTAAGGTCAAAATTTATGCGAAAATTTTTTGTTGTATTGAAATCAACTGGATAAGGAATTACGTTCCAGCCCACCTTTCTGAATATCCCAACTGACCTAGGCATATGATAGGCTGAAGTAACCAATATCCATTTTTGACC
>JABHAT010000026.1 GCA_018674175.1 Gammaproteobacteria bacterium
AGAATTTCATTATGAAGAGAGTTATAAAAATGAGTATGGTATAGATTTGTTAAAGAAATATTCCAATGTGGATATTTTCAAACATCAACGTGAAGTGAATTTTATTGAATTTCTTGAAGGAGAAAAATATGATGAAGAAGCGGGAAATCTTGGTTGAAGGATTAAAAAATAATTTAGTTAAAGTAGTTTTTACTAAAGTGAATGGTGATGAGCGAACTATGAATTGTACTTTGCATGATTCTGTTTTGCCTGAACCTAATATTACTGAAACAAAGAAAAAAGTAAATCCAGACACTATATCTGTTTGGGACGTTGATAATGGTGGATGGAGAAGCTTTCGTTTAGACTCTATTAAAGAGTTTAGAATTGTTGAAGGTATGAAGGAGCTGATATGATATTATTAGATTTCTCAAATATAATCGTTGGGAGTATTATGATAGCTCATAGAATTCCTAATGAAGAAAGAACGTCTGAAGATTTCATTAGGCATTTAGTTCTTAATAGCATGAGAAACTATAGGACTAAATATAAAGATAAATATGGTGAGTTGGTAGTATGTACTGATATGCACTCCAGTTGGAGAAAACAGGAATATCCATATTACAAAGCTCACCGTAAGATTAAAAGGGATAAACAAAAATCAGAGGGTATGGATTGGAGTTCTTTATTCCAGACTATAAATAAGATTATCCTTGAGATTGATGAGTTTTTCCCGTATAAAGTAGTTTCTATTCCTCATGCTGAGGGTGACGATGTTATTGCTGTATTAGCTAGAAATATACCAGAAAAAAGTATTATTATCTCTAGCGATAAGGATTTCACCCAATTACAGAAATATAAGACTATTAAGCAGTTTTCACCTATACAAAAGAAGATGTTGACTGTTTCTGACCCTTATAAATACCTAAAAGAACACATAATTCGTGGTGATAAGGGTGACGGAATACCCAATATATTATCAGCTGATGACTGTATTGTGGAAGGTGTGAGGCAAAGACCTATATCCAAGAAAAAAGTAGAAAATTGGATTAATGAGAAGCCTGAGGACTTTTGTAAGAATGGTATGTCTGAAAAGTGGGAACGCAACAAAAAGTTGATTGACTTTGATTGTATCCCTAAAGAAATAACAGATGCTATTGTGAGTGAATATGCAAAAGAAAAAACTCCTAAGCAGGGGCAGTTATTGAATTATTTTATTAGCAAGAAATTGAAATTCTTAATGGAACACATAGGAGATTTTACAAAATGACAGTTTATATTTCTGAGTTGTTAAAGGGTATAGCTAAAGCTAAGACCCGAAAAGAAAAGAAGACACTATTAGAACAATACAAAACAAATAATATTTTTAAGTTTGTATTGCAGGGAACATTTGATCCATCTATTGTATGGAATGTTCCAAAGAAAATGCCTCCTTATAAAAAAGATGATGCACCAATTGGCTTGAGTGAAACTTCATTGTTTACTATAATGCCAAAGTGTTCAATGTTTGTTAAGGGACATCCAAAGTCTGAAAAATTAAAAACAAAAAGAATTAAAGAACTATTGATTCAAATTTTAGAATCTATGCACCCTGATGAATCATTAGTTTTTACACAGATGTTAAAGAAGAAACTCAAATGTAAAGGGCTTACTGAAAAATTAGTATTGGAAGTTTTCCCTGATCTTTATAGAAAGGTAGAAAAATGAGTTTAGTGAACATGAATACAGAAGTTATTATTCAAGTAAATAAAAGGAAAAAAGTAACTAAAGAAGCCAAAGTTGTAGAAGCATTTAAAGAAAGATATATTAAGGTAGATTTAGTTGACGAAGATGACCATGTATTTGAATTGAAATGGAATGGATTTATGTATGAAGGTAAAATGTTGGATATGTCTATGACTTGTCTATATAATGTTGAAAAAGATTTCTCGGCTGTTAAAACAACTCATGGAACAGGTTATAAATCAACAATAGTAAGACGCAGTAAAAGTGGAAGACCTGTAAGCATGACTAATTAAGGTAAAGCAATGTATATCAAAAAAGATAATATTGTTATTAGAACTGTTAGAAAAAACAAAAAGAAATATGACGTATTTGTACCGTCTAAATACTTAATTACAAGGTGGACAAATATTCTAAATGAAGAAATTTTTAATAATATTATACATCCTTTTTATGATATATCTATTAAGCGAAAGCATGACTGTCATGCTGAACATATTGGATGGACACATGGGGAATATGTATTCGGTGAGTTATCAATGGATAGCCGTTTCATAAACAAATCATATTTTATATATACGTTAGCCCATGAGATGATACACCAATGGCAATGGATG
>JABHAT010000025.1 GCA_018674175.1 Gammaproteobacteria bacterium
AAGTATATGAAAAAAAGAACCCTGAGAATTTATTATGTTGCTTTCATTCTAATCTCATTAAGTATTATTTTTTTCTTATTTATAAAAACTTTTAATGAAAATCTTTTATTTTATAGAAGCCCATCTCAAATAACTGCTGGAGAATTTCCGAAAGATTACATATTTAGAGTTGGAGGTGTCGTATTAGATGGAACTCTGATTAAAAGTAAAACCTCAACTAATGTAAAGTTTTCCATAACTGATTATGAAAAAACAATTGGTATTAGTTATAATGGAATTCTTCCAGATTTATTTAGAGAAGGACAGGGTGTAGTGATCAGAGGAAAGCTAGGTACTGATGGAATTTTTTATGCAGAAGAGGTATTGGCAAAGCATGATGAGACATATATGCCGCCAGAAGTATTAGATAGCTTAAAAATGAAAGAAAAAACAATAGAAGATACTACAAAATCTATGAATATTTATTAACGATATGATTTCTTATATAGGATCTTTTATAATATTGATAGCTCTTCTAAACGCAAGTTTATTAGTTCTATCTAAACCTATACTGTCCAAAATAACTTCTGACTATGATTCTTTAATTTTATCTACATCAAAACTTCAATTTCCATTAGTTCTAATAGCTTTTATTTGTTTGATTATTGCTTTTGTAAACGATGATTTCTCTTTAAAATATATTTCTTCTAATTCAAATTCTGCATTACCGTTCTTCTATAAAATATCAGCTACTTGGGCCGGACATGAGGGGTCTATGCTTTTATGGTGCTTAATATTAAGTTTTTGGACATTTATGGCAAGCATGTATAGCAAATCTTTGGATACACAATTTAGGCTTAAATTTTTATCAATTATGGGTTTTCTAAATCTAGGATTTTTACTTTTTCTAGTATTCACCTCAAATCCTTTTGAAAAAAATATTTCGATACCTATTGATGGCAAAGATTTGAATCCTTTATTACAAGACTTTGGTTTAATCATACATCCACCTATGCTTTATATGGGATATGTGGGATTATCTGTTGTTTTTAGTTTTGCCGTTACTTGTCTCTTACAACATGATTTTAAAAAGGAATGGGCAAAATGGATACGACCTTGGGCTCTAATGTCATGGAGTTTCTTAACACTAGGAATAGCTCTAGGCAGCTGGTGGGCATACTATGAGTTAGGTTGGGGGGGTTGGTGGTTTTGGGACCCTGTAGAAAACGCATCATTTATGCCATGGCTTATAACTACAGCTTTAATACACTCATTGATAACATGTGAACAGAAATCAATGTTTAAAAACTGGACTATTTTGCTTTCAATTATGGCTTTTTCATTAAGTTTGTTAGGAACCTTTTTAGTAAGGTCAGGAATTCTTATTTCAGTACACTCATTTGCAAATGATCCAGCAAGAGGGGCTTTTATCTTATTATTCTTAACTATAGTTGTCGGAGGATCACTTTTAATTTATTTTAAAAATTCACCTAAAATTAAAGATAATATTTCATTTGATTTCTTTTCAAGAGAAAGCTTCTTTTTAATTAATAATATTCTTCTTGTAACAGCAACTTTTACAATATTATTAGGAACAATGTATCCTTTGCTGTTAGATTTACTTGGACTTGAAAAAATATCTGTTGGTGTTCCATACTATAATGCAGTTTTTCTTCCAATCATGACACCATTAGCGCTTCTTGCGGGGTATATACCTATATTGTTTCTTTCAAAGCGCAAGGATAAAAAATACATGCTTAACCACTTACTCGCAAGTTTATTGGTTGTAATATTTTTGTCTTTATTAAGTATAGCTTTTTTTGATAACTTTAATTTAAATGTATTGTTGGGAGTTTTCATATTCATCTGGATATCATTCAACATAATATATGATTTGATCAACAGATATTATCTTTCTAAGAGAAAGAATATATTTTTCACAAATATAGGAATGACTCTAGCTCATCTTGGATTAGCAGTTTTTATTTTAGGAGCAACAATTGTTGAAAACAATAAGGTTGA
>JABHAT010000029.1 GCA_018674175.1 Gammaproteobacteria bacterium
ATATTATTATTTCCATTTAATGGAACATCCAACACTTGAGTTTTGTTTAATTGGCCCTTCTCCACTTTCTGAAATTTTTATCATAGCTTCTAATAATTCTGGCTGTAAATCATTACTAGTTTCTGCCATGCGTGTAGCATCTAGACGTCCTCGATACTGTAATTTAAGCATCTCGTTATATCCAAAAAAATCAGGCGTACAAACAGCACCATACTTTTTAGCAACTTCTTGAGTTTTGTCATATAAATAAGGAAAAGAAAATTTATTTTTTACCGCAATTTTATGCATATTCTCAAATGAGTCTTCGTTATATTCACTAGGATCATTAGACATAATGCCAACAGAATTTATACCATGATCTATAAGAGTATTGGTAACTCTCACTAATTTCGGAAGTATAGCTTTCACAAAAGGACAGTGATTACATATAAAGAAGATCAATAATCCACGCTCACCTTTAAGGTTTTCCAAAGTCCAAATTTTTTCATTTGTACAACTTAAACTGAAGTCGTATGCATTTTGTCCATATTCGCATATAGGAGTGGTTTTTTCTGACATTATAAATTTTACTTATAGTTGATTAAAATTTTGCTATTAGCATTCTTTAACTCTTGTGGAGTATAGTATATAGCATACATAAAGGTGCAAGAAGACACCTAATTAATTTTGGTCATAACAGGAGGGGATATGCCAACGTTTATAAATATAAATCCGTTTGAGATATTGGTTGCCAATACATGGGTAACATCAATTGCCTTGCAAGGCTTTTTAATAGCAATGGCAGTATTAACTGTTGGTGGTGTACTTCTAGATATTAAGCATAAAAAAAATGTTAAGTATTTTTTTGATAATGCAAAAAAAGCAAAAGAAAAAGCGACAACAAATGTTCCAACAGGCAAAAAAGTTGGAATTATTGTCAACACAGTAGCGCATGATGTTCTTACTTCAGGTGAATTCTGTGGATGGAAAAGAAGAGTAGCTCATTTGCTAGGAATGTATGGAACAATTATCTTTTGGGTAGCTTCTGCATTAATGATCTTTAAATATTCAGCTTCTGCAACACCTGCGATTGTTTCACAATTTTGGCATTTAGGTGCAGCGATGACATGTTTAGGAGCATATTGGTTCTGGTTTTTCTTAAGAGTTGATGTTGCTGCTGAAGGTCACAAATGGTACCGAGTAGTTTTCACAGATTTATTTGTACTAGCTTTGGTAATTACCTCGACATTAGGATTATTGTGGTCTTATACGCAACATGCAGAATCACAATTCAGTATTATATTTTTAGTGCTATTTGTATTTTCCAATATAGTTCTATTTGGTGGTGTTTATTGGTCTAAATTTGCACACATGTTCTACAAGCCTGGGGCTGCTATTCAAAAACATTTAGCTGAAGCAGATGGTTCTAGAGACAGTTTGCCAGAACCAGCAGATGCACCAGAACAATTTGGTTTAGGAATCAAACGTGAAGCACCTAGACATTATTAATAAATGTTTAGTATGAGAAAAGAATTTTTAATTAATTTATATAAAAAGTAATAGGAGAAAGTTATGTCAACATTTGTATATATGACCCGTTGTGATGGTTGCGGACACTGCGTAGATATCTGCCCTTCTGATATCATGCATATCGATCCAAAAATTAGGCGTGCTGTTAACATTGAACCAAACTTTTGTTGGGAATGTTATTCATGTGTAAAAGCATGCCCACAAAATGCTATCGATGCTCGAGGCTATGCTGACTTTGCCCCTATGGGCCACAAGGTTCGAGTTCTTAGAGAAGAAGAAAAAGGAACTATCTCTTGGAAGATTACATTTAGAAATGGTACTGAGAAAAATTTTGTATCACCTATTACAACAAAGCCATGGGGCAAGCATATTCATAAAGTTGCAGAAGCTGAAGTTCCAGATCAAGCTGCACATGACAACCAATTACTTTTTAATGAACCAGACTATTTAAAAATTGGCGACAATAGAGATGCTAAATTAATTAATAATGATGGGCTTCCAGATCGTCCAAAAGCAACATTTAAACAGGGAGTGTACTACTAATGGCTAATCATAAAACTGTTTACGAAGATTGTGATGTACTAATTGTTGGTGGTGGTATGGCGGGAACAGGTGCCACATTTGAGTCCAGATATTGGGGTCGCGATATGAATATTGTCTGTGTAGAAAAAGCAAACATTGACCGAAGTGGAGCTGTTGCTCAGGGTTTGTATGCGATTACCTGCTACATGGGTACAAGATGGAATGAAAATCAACCAGAAGACCACGTTCGTTACGCAAGAAACGATTTGATGGGAATGGTTCGTGAGGATTTAGCTCTTGATATGGCTCGTCATGTTGACTCAGCTGTTCATATGTTTGAAGAGTGGGGTTTACCTTTAATGAAAAATAAAGAAGGTAGATATCAAAGAGAAGGAAAATGGCAGATTATGATTCATGGTGAAAGTTATAAGCCAATAGTAGCTGAAGCTGCTAAGAAATCTGCAAGCAAAATTTATAACCGTGTAATGATTACTCATCTTTTAAAAGATGAAAGTAATGATAATCGTTGTGGTGGTGCTGTTGGTTTTAATATGAGAACAGGTGACTTCCATGTGTTCCGTGCAAAAGCGACAATTATATGTGCTGGTGGTGCTTCACACATCTTCAAACCAAGAGCTGTTGGAGAAGGAATGGGAAGAACTTGGTACGCACCTTGGAGTAATGGTTCTTGTTACGCGCTTCCAATTTTATTGGGCGCTAAAATGACACAAATGGAAAACAGAATCGTATTATGTCGATTCAAAGACGGTTATGGTCCAGTAGGAGCATATTTCTTACATCTTAAAACTTACACACAAAATGCTTATGGTGATGAGTACGAGTCAAAATGGTATGACCAAACTAAAGAAATGGTTGGAGAATATATTGATCATACTCCAACACCAACATGCTTACGAAACCATGCGTTTTTAGAAGAAGTAAAGGCCGGTAGAGGTCCAATTCACATGGTAACTATGGAAGCCTTTCAAGATCCACATTTGGAAACTATTGGATGGGAAAACTTTTTAGGTATGACAGTTGGTCAGGCTGTAGTATGGGCTTCACAAGATATTGATCCTAAATACGAAAACCCAGAGTTAACAACATCAGAACCATACGTTATGGGTTCTCACGCGACTTGTTCTGGGGCTTGGGTAAGCGGCCCATCTGATTTATCTCCAAAAGAATACTTCTGGGGTTATAACAGAATGATGACAGTTGATGGCGTATTTGGAGCTGGAGATACTGTAGGTGGAACAGCTCATAAGTTTTCTTCAGGATCATTTACAGAAGGACGTCTTGCAGCCAAAGCTGCTGTTCAATATATAAATGATATGGAAACAAAACCTAGCGTATCTGAGAAACAAATAAGTAATTTTAAAGAAGAAGTGTTTAAACCATTAGATAATTATATTATTGGTCGAAATGAAATTACTGGTGGTACAGTATCACCAAGTTATATTTTACCAATTCAAGGCCTGCAACGTCTTCAGAAGATTATGGATGAGAATTGTGGTGGTATCACAAGTGGTTATATGACAAATGGAATCGGACTTAAAAAAGGCTTACATCATCTAGAGATATTACAAGAAGATCTAGAGAATATTGGTGCTGAAGATCTTCATCAATTGATGAGAGCTTGGGAACTAAGACATCGTGCTTTAGTTTCTCAATGTGTTACTGAACATACATTATTTAGAGAAGAAACTCGTTGGCCTGGATACTACTACCGCGGTGACCATATGAAACTTGATGATGAAAATTGGCATTGCTTAACACTATCGCGCCGCGATCCAAAAACTGGAAAATTTGTTATGGAAAAAGCACCGATCTATCATATAGTAGATGAGGAACAAAAAAAGGCGGGTTAAATGGAATTTCTTAAAAAGACGGACGACGAAATATTCAAAATAGCAGATCCATTATGGGTCGATTTAGTAAAAGCTTCCAATCAACAGGATTACGGAAGCTTTACTAAAAATTTTTCAGAAACTATGTTGATAGGTGCTCACGAAGTTGAGATTGGAAAGCAGTGGGCAAACAATAAATTTTTATCAGCTTTAACTGAAGCAGCGGATCCAATTGGATGCTTAAGAAGAAAAGAGCACGTAACTATCATTTACAAACAAACTAGTAATGATGCTGATCAATTTCCTGGTGATTATTTGGGAAGATTAGTTCTTGGATTAGAAGATGAAGAAGTTAAAGTTTTTGGTGCTACTATCTTTTAGTAATGAAAAAAATCAATACTGTTTCAATAATTTCTGATACCCATGGAATTGTTGATAGCCATATAGTTTCTTATCTTAAAAACAGTGACGTCATTATCCATGCTGGCGATATTTGTAGCACAAAAATAATTTCTGATTTAAATAGATATTGTGATCAAGTATATGTTGTAGCAGGCAATAATGATGTGCCTGAAAAGTATTTTGAGCACAAAGATAAAAAAATTATCTCAGGTCTAAAAAAAACTCAAACTATTGAAATTAATAATCAAATTATATCTATAGAGCATGGAGATCGTTTTGGTCATAAAGCAGACCATAATGGATTGAGACAGTCCTATCCAAACTCAAAATTAATTATTTATGGTCATACACACATACAAGTATGTGATCAAGATAAGGAGCCATGGGTAGTTAATCCAGGAGCATGTGGGCATACAAGAAATAATGATGGAGGCCCTTGCTTTATACAGATTGAAATTAAAGATAACAAATGGGACATAATAACTTATTGTTTTAACTAGTTAATTAGTAAAGGTTTTTATATTTTCTAAAAAATATAAACAATAAACAGCTTGCCAATATTATGTTTGTAATATATTTTTGTTATTTAATTTTGAGATTTAAAAAATGGACGATCATTCTTACAAAGCCGAAGACTATATAATCCAAGAAGAACCGTATTATCATCCTGTTAATGACGAGATAGAGGTTTTTGAGAGTGCGTATAATAATCAACTTCCAGTGCTCTTAAAAGGCCCAACAGGCTGCGGAAAGACAAGGTTTATGGAATATATAAGCTGGCGTTTGAAACGCCCTCTGATTACAGTATCTTGTCATGATGATTTGACAGCTTCTGATCTTGTTGGTAGATATTTAATATCAGGAAGTGACACAGTTTGGATTGACGGCCCATTAGCGAAAGCAGTAAGAGCCGGAGCTATTTGTTATTTAGATGAAATTGTTGAAGCTAGAAAAGATACAACTGTAGTGATACATCCGCTATGTGATGACAGAAGAGTTCTTCCTATAGAGAAACTTGGAGAAGTTTTGGAAGCAACCTCAGAGTTCTGTATGGCAATTTCATATAATCCCGGTTACCAAAGTATTTTGAAAGATTTAAAACAAAGTACAAGACAAAGATTTGTAGCTCTAGAGTTTGATTACCCAGAAGCTGAGATTGAACAATCTATAGTTGAGAGTGAAACAGGTGCTGATAAAGAATTAAGCACTTCTCTAGTAAAATTTGCACATATGACAAGAAATTTAAAAGGCAATGGATTGGATGAGGGTGCTAGCACAAGACTATTAGTACATGCAGCTAAACTAATAGTATCAGGAGTAAATCCAAATACAGCATGCAGATGTTCTATTTCAGAAGCACTTACAGATGACCCAGATATGTTAAAGGCTGTAAATGAGCTAAGCTCATCATTATTTTAAAAAAATTAAGATGCTACTAGAAAAAGGAGCGAACTTGTTCTTAAAATAGCATCTCAACTTTGCCTTACCTAACCAAAAAACTTGTTATAAAAATTACCCCTGTAGTTCATACATACATCTTTATTGGGACTTTTATTCACAGTAGATTTTATATATAGGATTCCTCTATACATAAAATTTAAATTATTAGATTTTTTTTTGTCTGACTTAGGGATATC
Source organism: Gammaproteobacteria bacterium (assembly GCA_018674175.1). GTDB lineage: Bacteria > Pseudomonadota > Gammaproteobacteria > Poriferisulfidales. The sequence continues at coordinate 5,921 of JABHAT010000029.1, forward strand.
ATTTAAAATAATACCTCTATATATTTGATTGCGCATAACTCAACACTATTATTAAAAAAACATTTTATTTTAGTGAACTTGTTACGCAGGTTCTTGCGTGGTATAACCAGATTTAAATATAGCATTTATAAGAGAATAATCAACTGTATAAAGAATTAATATAAAAAGAAAAAAGGTACATAATTTGACAACAACTTTTGAATTAAAGAATATTTTTAATGATGATTTTTGCAAATCACTAAAAAAAACATATGGGCTAAATAATGAAAATCAAATAGCAAATATGTTACAGGATACATTTAGAGATTTTATAATATTAATATTAAGTGAGAATAATAGTTATACAGTTGAAGAAAGAAATAAATTATATAATGAAGCTATTTATAATCTTCAGCATACAAGCAAGTTGTTACAAGGAATGCCGCACCCAGCAAGCTCAATGAGTTATAAGCTAAGTAAAATGTCAGAGACTTTGAAGAAAGTTACTAGTGGAAATAAAAAAGAAAAATCAAAAGCTAATAGATTTATTGAAAAAAATCTTATTAGAAAATTTATATTATTTTGGGATGCGAATAGCCCAGATAAATTTTTTACAGAAAAAGATAAAATAAACTATGAAATTTGTAAATGTTTTTTAGATTGCTCCAAAAAAATATCCTCAAAATATCCAGAGATAGAATGGTTTAGAGTTTGTGAGATAGAATTTGTAGAAAGTCTATTCGAAAATATTTAAGATTCTTTAACTTCGTTAAGGGCACTAATTTCTGTCTCAGTAGCATCTCTAACTGCAGTAACATTTACATTAAAATTTATTTTTAAATTACAAAGTGGATGATTTCCATCTAGTACAATTCTTGAATCTGTTATTTTTGTAACTGTGAATGGCTTGACATCGCCAGACTCACTTTGAAATTCAACAACCTTACCAATTTCACGATATTCTTCTGGTACATTCTTTAGGTCATCTTCAAATATCAGCTCTTTATCTTCTTCTCCAAACACTTCGCCAGGCTCAAAAGTTACACTTACTTGATCATCAACAGATTTATTTTCAAGAGCATCCTCAAGTCTAGGCCATAATCCCATTTTTACTCCATGAACATAATTAACAGGAACTTCAACTTGTTCAATAATTTGACCTTCGTCACTTATTATTGAATAAGTAAATTCAACATATTTATTTTTTTTAATTATTTCAGCCATAAATTTAAAAGTAAAATTTCATCATCATTCCTGTCAAAGCCAATGTAATTAGTAATGGTAAAATTCCAACCTTAGCTTTTGTTAAAGCCAATAAACTAAATACTATAAGAATTAACAGATGTATATCAAAGTTCTTAGTACCATTATTATCGGTCCATAATGAATTATAAGCAAGCATATAGCCAAGATTAACTATTAATCCTACTACCGCAGAAGTAATAAAATTTAATGGTATTTCAAAACTCTTATTATCTTTGGTTAGTTCTATAAGTGGGGCTCCAATGAAGATAAATGCAAAAGAAGGAAGGAAAGTAAAAAAAGTTGCTAGAACAGCACATATTATTGCACCTGTAATTGGAGAACCTAAATTTAAGATATCGTTATACCAACCAACAATAAAGCCAACATAAGTTACAATCATAATAAGCGGTCCAGGAGTAGATTCGCCTAAAGCTAGCCCATCTATCATTTGTTGACTTGTTAGCCATCCATGTGACTCAATAATATTTTGAAATACATACGGTAACAATGCATAAGCTCCTCCAAATGTTACAAGAGCAGCTTGACTGAAAAATAGCGAAAGATTAATTAAAATACTTTCGTTTGTATAAATAATAAAGAAAAATACTATTGACCATATAGATAAAGCTATAAACAAAGTTTTCATAGATTTTTTTATAACTTTATTTTTAAAAAATTCTAATGGTGATTTTTTTTTATATTCATTATTATTCTTCAAATAGTGAAATAGAAATCCAATTGTTCCAGCAATAATAATTATAATTGGTAAATTTATATCCAAAATATTTATTGCCAGAAAAGCAGCAACTGCTGTCATCCAGTAATAAGATTTTTTTAGAACTTTTTTGGCGATTTTTATAGATGCTGAAAATATTATTGCAATTACAGCAGCTTTTATTCCGTAGAGAATCCCTTCCCCCCAAATATTGTCAGAATAGTTTATATAGATATAAGTAAGTAAACTTAAAATAAAAAAAGAAGGAAGAATGAATAAAGTTCCTGCAATCAAACCACCTAATCTTCCATGCATTAACCACCCTAAGTATGTTGCTAATTGCTGAGCTTCTGGACCAGGAAGAATCATTGTAAAATTTAATGCATGAAAAAAACTTTTATCATCAATCCATTTCTTCTTTTCTACAATTTCTTCGTGCATCATACTTATTTGAGCTGCAGGACCACCAAAACTAATAAAACCTAGTTTTAGCCAATATAGAATTGCTTCTTTAAATGAGATTTTAGTTTTCATACTTAAATTTTATTGAACGGTTTATTTATTTATTATAGAATTATTCCACATAAAAATTAGGGGTAATAAAATGTCTGATGATATTATATCAAAAAGCGGAGAAGTTGTCGGCCAATGGAATGGTGATAGTGTTGCTGACCTTCAAAAAGAACTTCAAAAAATTAAAATGGACCTAAGAAAACAAGGTAAAAAAGATAAGGTTGAACATAATGGTGTTCCACATAGTGATCAGTTCCCAGATGATCTTAAGAATTTCACTGCCTATATACTTTGGGCGGTTGATAAGAATGAGAAAGTTTTAGTTGGCTCTGGTGCAAATAGAACAGAAACTGTTGAAAGTATTAGAGAATTTTATGCAAATGATGAAGCAAAAGCTTCAATAGATAGACATAATCTAGAAGAATAAATTTATTGGGATATTATTTCTCCCATTCTCTTAATATGGGAGCATCTCTTTTATCAAGAATTAACATTTCTGCCTCAAGCATATCTTCGGCAAATACTACCTTATAAGCGTTAGGGTCGTTAGGAGATTTCTCCATACGCAAGTTTTTTAGTAGGACCCTAGCTTCCTTATAGGTTTCAAAGGTTTCAATATGATCCACTGATTTAAACTTATTATTTTGATATTTGAATACAAAGTATGGCATTAATCAATTATAATACAGTTTCATAACTTTTAGTGAAAATAATGAGCAACTCTGAACAAAAAAAGCAGGCCGTAGCTAGAGCAGCAATAGAGTATGTTGAGTACGACGATATTATTGGTGTTGGAACTGGATCTACAGTCGACTATTTTATAGAATATTTGAAACCATTAAAAAATAAAATTTCAGGAACCGTTGCAAGCTCAATATCAACAAAAGAAAAGCTTGAAGCAAATGGTATTCGCGTTATTGATTTAAACGAGGTTAGTGATATACCAATATATATAGATGGAGCTGATGAAGTAAATTCAAACTTACAATTAATTAAAGGTGGCGGTGGTGCACTCACGCGTGAAAAGATAATAGCTGGCGCTTCTCAAAAATTTTTATGTATTGTAGATGAGTCTAAGGTAGTTGATGTTTTAGGAAAATTTCCATTACCGCTAGAAGTCTTACCAATGGCTAGGTCATTTGTTGCTAGAGAGATTATAAAAATAAAAGGCATGCCTGCTTGGAGAGAGGGATTGATTACAGATAATGGAAATATTATTTTAGATATAAATCATTTGGATATTATTGAGCCTATAAAATTAGAAAAAGAGCTAAATCAAATTCCCGGTGTAGTTACAGTTGGTCTTTTTGCAGCAAGAGGTGCGGATAAAGTTTTGGTTAGTAACGACAAAGAAGTAATAGAGTTAAAAAAAGATTAAGCTGTAATTTTTTCTGCGTTAACTTCCTTGAATTCCCCGAGTTTCATATTCGCAATTGAGTATTTTCCATAATGTGTTCTGACAATTCTATTCACAACAAGATTTAAGCTTTCAAAAATTTTTCTAATTTCTCTATTCTTTCCTTCAGTAAGCTTCATAATAAACCAATTGTTCGTATTTAATTTTTTCTCCAAAGTTATTTCATCAACTTTGTGAGTTATACCATCAATTGTAATTCCGTCTTTAATTTTTTTTATATAGGAATTTTGCATATTCCCATACACCTTAACTTTGTATGTCCTACTAATTTTATTTTTTGGAAGCTCATAGTATCTTGCATAGTCACCGTTATTAGTAAAAAGCAAAAGACCTTCTGTATTATAATCAAGTCTTCCAATACTTATTAGATGCTGTTTATTATCTGGCAATAGGTCATAAACAGTTTTTCTATCTAATTCATCTTTTCTAGATGTTATGTAACCTTTTGGCTTATTTAATATATATAATTCAATTTCACTTTGACCGACAATATGAGTATTACCAATATAAACTTCATCTTTTTCATCTACTTGATATGAAAAATCATTACATATAACGTTATTAATAATTACTTTATCATCCTTAATAATTTTTTCTGCTTCTCTTCTGGAGCAGTAACCTGCATGCGCTAAAAATTTTGATAATCTCATTATGGGGCTGGATTAGGTTGGCTTAAATGTATAGATTCAATTTCACTAATAATTTCTTCATCTAGAATTAAATCAATACTTTTTATATTTTCGTTGAGCTGAGATAAATTAGTTGCACCAATAATATTACTTGTAACAAAAGGCTGTTGATTTACAAAAGATAAAGCTAATTGTGTTGGTGTAATATTATACTTTTTAGCTAACTCCACATATTTCAAAGTAGAATCTTTTGAATTTTTATTGCTATATCTATTAAATCTATTCCATAAAGAAAGTCTAGAATCCTTTGGTTTATTGTTAATATATTTCCCAGTAAGGACACCAAAACCAAGCGGAGAATATGCTAATAATTTTATATTTTCCATTTCTGCGATTTCAGCCATATTAATTTCGTATGTTCTATTTAATAAACTGTATGGATTTTGGATGGTAACAATCTTTGAGAAAGATTTTTCTTTAGATATCTCTAAAAATTTCATAGCACCCCAAGATGTATCATTAGATAATCCGATAGATCTAATTTTACCAGAGATTACTAAATTATTTAGTGCTTCATAGCTTTCATTTAAATTATCAATAATTTCATTTGCATTTTCTTTACTATATTTATAATTTAATTGTCCAAAATAATTTGTTTGTCTTTGCGGCCAATGAATTTGATATAAGTCTATATAGTCTGTATTTAATCTTTTTAAATTTTCTGATATAGCTTTTTCAATATTTCTTTTATCTATCTTAAGGGAGCTTCTGATATAAGAAAAATCCGGAGCTGGCCCAGTAACTTTAGAAGCTATAATGACATCATCTCTATTGTTACGCTTTTTTAACCAGGAACCTATGTATTTTTCAGTTAAACCCTGAGTTTTAGAGTTAGGTGGTACTGGGTACATTTCTGCAGTATCAATAAAATTAACACCATGTTCTAGAGAAAAATCTAATTGCTCATGCGCCTCTTTTTCAGTATTTTGCTCGCCAAATGTCATGGTGCCTAAACAAATTTTACTAACCTCTATATTTGTATGTCCAAGCTTAGAATAAATCATATCAATTGATTAAGTTTTAGTTTTTTTCTCGGGAGTTTTTTTAGCTTTGGTTTTAAAGTCAGTTTCATACCAGCCTGTGCCTTTTAATTTGAATCCAGCTGCGGTAACTAATTTTTTCAATTTATGTTCATTACATTTTGGGCATAATGTTAATTTGGCATCAGAAATCTTCTGAATAATATCAAATTGGTGGCCACAAGCTTCGCATTGATATTCATATATTGGCATAATTTGTCCCTTTCAAAAAAAAAATAACAGTTTAATATTACTACTATGATTACTAATCAAAAATACACTAGCAAAACATCTGTAGCTCTGATGCTTTCAGGTCTCATACCATTTATCGTTGCAATTTATTATATGCAAACTTACGATTTTGAATATGGACTTGCAATGTTTGTTCATTATAGTGCAATTATTTTATCATTTATAGGAGCAATTAGCTGGGGCAGGAATCAAGTTGAAAAATCAGCTAAGTTATTTTATTTAAGTGTAACTCCTTCTATAATTGCATTTTCAGCTTTCTTTTTTTCTTTTCCAGATAACCTATTCATTTTGGTAGTAGGTTATTTTATAGCATGGATTATAGATTTTTTTCTTCTAGTTAAGAATAAAGAATTTTTTATGTATTTGATAATGCGCACCATAATTACAAGCAGCGTAATATATTTACACATATATTTAACATAAAAGTATAAAGTATTATCTTTTGGAGAATTGAACGTCTTTTCTTGCTTTACGAAGTCCAACTTTCTTTCTTTCAACTACTCTTGAATCTCGAGTAAGAAAACCATTCTTTTTAAGTAAAGGTCTAAGTGTGTCGTCGTATTTGAGAAGTGCTCTTGCTATACCAAGTTTAATTGCTCCTGCTTGACCAGATGAACCACCACCTTTGACGGTAATTCTTATATCAGTTTTGTCTGCAGTCTCAGTTAGTTTTAATGCTTGGTTTACAACCATTATATTTGTTTCACGGTCAAAATATTTATCTATTGGATCGGAATTAACTGTTATTTTACCTGTGCCTTTAGTAAGGAATACTCTAGCTGTAGATTCTTTTCTTCTTCCTGTTGAGTAAAAAACATTATCCATTTTATATTTCCTTAACTATTGGTTTCTGAGCATGATGATTATGTTCTGCACCTTTATAAACGTGTAGCTTCTTAATCATAGCGCTTCCTAATCTATTTTTTGGCATCATACCTTTTACAGCTTTTTCAATAATGCTTTCAGGTTTTTTCGCTTGAAGCTTAGCAAAATTAGTTGATTTTAAATTACCTATATAACCTGTGTGCCTGTGATACATTTTGTCTTCAAATTTATTTCCTGTAACTCTAACTTTTTCGGCATTAATTACAACAACATGGTCACCTGTATCAACATGTGGTGTGTAGCATGGCTTTTTCTTTCCACGCAACATATCAGTGATTTCAGTAGAGAGACGACCTAGAACTTTGTCGGTAGCATCAATAACATACCAATCTCTTTCTACTGTCTCTTTTTTTGCACTAATTGTTGTTTTTGTCATCATAATCTTAAACCCTTTGTAAGGATGTGAATAATACCTAAGAATTAGTATATATACAACTTATAATGTGCTTAAAACCAGTAGTTGTTTGATTTTTTCTATATTTTCTGATATCTGTGACTGAATGTCATCTATGCTTCCAATTCCGTTAATTTCAACATAAGTAGTTAAAGACCCTGGTTTTGATATTGTTTTATAGAAATCTACTAATGGGTACGTTTGTTCATGATATATGCCCAATCTTTTCTTTACAGTCTCTTCATTATCATCTGGTCTTTGTATTAAGGGTTCACCCGTTTCGTCATCTATATTCTCTTGTTTTGGAGGGTTATGTTTAATATGGTATGTTCTTCCTGAAGCTGAATGAACTCGCCTACCACTCATTCTTTGGATAATCTCTTCATCATTAACAATGATTTCTATAACGCAATCAATCTCAACTCCTTTTTCTTTTAAAGAGTTAGCTTGATCTAAAGTTCTAGGGAAGCCGTCAAATAAATATCCATTGACACAATCTTTTTCCTTAATTCTATCCTTAACTAAATCTAGTATTAATTCATCAGGGACTAAATCTCCTTTCTCCATAAGATCTTTAGCTTTTAAGCCTAATTCTGTCTTATTTGCTACTGCTGATCTCAACATGTCCCCAGTTGATATTTGCGGTATTTCTAAATATTTAGATATAAAATGAGCTTGCGTGCCTTTTCCAGCACCGGGTGCTCCTAGCAATATAATCTTCATGTGAAATCCTTAAAAAAATTTATTATTATTATTATTATTTTAAAAATTAAATATAACCTTACATATAATAATTATCAAATAAGTAACTTGTATAAACCCATAAAAAACATTAACTGAGTTTACTCTCAACAGTATTTTACTATGCTAAAATGTCACAATAATCAAAATAACAAATTAATTGAATTTCATGGAAAATAAAAAGAAGAATGCATTTTACGCCCAATCCGGTGGTGTTACATCTGTAATTAATGCTAGCGCAGCTGGCGTTATTGATAGCGCAAGAAAACATAAGAAGTATATTAATAAGCTTTATGCTGGGCAAAACGGAATTTTAGGCGCTTTAAATCAAGATTTAATAGATACATCATTCGAGAGTAAGTCTGACATAAAGAATCTCAAATATACGCCGGGTGGAATTTTTGGCTCCTGTAGGTATAAATTGCAAGATTATAAAGAAAATGAAGCTGATTATGAAAAACTCTTAAAAGTGTTTAAAGCCCATAATATCGGTTATTTTTTTTATAATGGTGGCGGCGATTCTCAAGACACCACAAATAAAATATCAGAATATTGTGTTAAAAAAGGCTTCGATATTAAATGTATTGGAATTCCAAAAACGGTTGATAATGACCTCCCTCTTACCGACTGCTCACCTGGTTTTGGCTCTGTTGCAAAGTACACCGCAATTTCAACTTTAGAAGCCGGACTAGACGTTAAGTCCATGTGTGCGACATCAACAAAAGTCTTTATATTAGAAGTTATGGGGAGGCACGCAGGATGGATTGCAGCTTCATCTGCTCTTGCTAGTGAATCAAGGCAACACCCACCACATATTATTTTATTTCCAGAGATCGTATTTAATGAAAAATTATTTTTAAAAAATGTTAAAAATATTGTAGCAAAATTTGGATATTGTGTTGTTGTGACTTCCGAAGGAGTAAAAAATAAACAAGGTAAATTTTTATCTGAAAGTGGTATCAAAGATGCATTTGGTCACGCTCAGCTAGGTGGTGTATCACCATATCTTTCAGATTTAATAAAAGCAAAAAATGGTTATAAATGCCATTGGGCTGTTGCAGATTATCTTCAAAGATCTGCTAGGCACATAGCATCTAAAACTGATGTAGAGCAAGCATATGCACTAGGGTCTTATGCAGTGGACTTAGCAGTAAGCGGCAAAAATGCAGTTATGACGAGTATTAAAAGAACTTTAAATAAACCTTACAAATGGAAGCTATCAACAGTACCACTTCACAAAGTTGCAAATGTGGAGAAGAAAATGCCAAAAAATTATATATCAGCAGACGGTTATCATATTACAAGTGCTTGCAGAAAATATATGGCGCCATTAATAAATGGAGAAGACTGTCCAAAATACAAAAATGGTATCCCCTTATATACTTCTTTTAAAAATAAAAAAGTTAAAAAAATTAAATTATAAATATATGAAAGATCTTAAAAAAGACAATTTATATAAAAAAGATTTTCCCAGAAATCATAAATTTATTTTCGACAATAATGTTGCGGATGTATTTGAAGATATGGTTAATAGATCAGTTCCAGGATATGAATTTTTGATCGAAAATATTGGAGTAATGGCAAAAAAATTCTACCAAAAAAATACAGTAATTTATGACCTGGGATCATCTTTGTGCGCATGTTCATTATCAATTTTAGAAAAGTTAAAAAATGTAGAAGTTCAGATATGTGCAGTAGACTCATCTCAACCGATGATAGATATATGTAAGAAAAATATAAATAGAAAAGAAATAAAATTTATACATTCTGATATTTTAGATATTGATATTAAAAACACTTCGATTGTCATTTTAAATTTAACTTTACAGTTTATTAGTCTAGAAAAAAGAACATATTTATTAGAAAAAATATTTTCTAAGCTTAATGAAAACGGAGTAATTATAATTACAGAAAAAATAAAAATAGATAAGGTATCTGATGATATATTCTTTAAAAACTTTCATGATTTTTTTAAAGAAAATAATGGTTATTCTAAAGAAGAAATTGATAGAAAAAAAATAGCGCTCTCAGAAACTATGATAATTGAAACTGAGAAAATACACGAAGATAGATTTAGAGATATTGGTTGTAAGAAATTTTATAAATGGTTTCAATGTTACAACTTTGTATCGTGGGTGCTAATAAAATAAACATTCTCTCTTATTTAAAAAATAATAATTTTTATTCTAAGGATACTTTTAACGAATATAAATATTTATTTGATATGTTTTTAAAAAATGACAGCTTCAGTAAGCACGGGAATAAAGATAAATGGTTTGATATTTTAAAATCTCTTCCTAATTTAGATACTAAATATTTAGATTATTCGGGCAGCCAAATAGTTATTGGTAAGCCAGAAGAAATTAACATAGCAGAGAAGCAGATACTTGAAAATGAATTATTAAAATTATGTCCATGGCGCAAAGGCCCATTCAATGTTTTTGGTTTAGAAATTGATTCAGAGTGGCGTTCAGAAAAAAAATGGGAAAGAATAAAAAATTATTTACCTAGTGCTAAAGGCTTGAGAATTGGCGACATAGGTTGTAGCAATGGTTATTATGCTTACAAATTGTTAGATTTGTCTCCAGAATTAATTATAGGTATGGATAAAACAGCATTATTTATAATTCAATTTCTCTCAATCAAATATTATACAAAACAAATTCAGGAGTTATTGGTTATTCCGTGTTCCGCAGAAGAGTTTGGGCAAGAAAATTTTGATTTTGATCTGCTGCTATCTATGGGAATACTTTATCATTCAAAAAATCCCGAAAGTCATCTTGATGTATTAAAAAATCTTCTTAAGAAAAATGGTCATTTGGTTATAGAAACTATTATCTCAATGACTGATTCAAACATTAATATTGATAGGGGTCAAAAGTATGCTGGAATGAAAAATATTGGCACCATATTCACCAAAAATCATTTAATTAGTTTATTAAAAAAATACCAATTTAAAAATATTGAATGTGTTGATGAGACCTATACCACGACTGACGAGCAAAGAGCAACAAAATGGATGGAGGGCAAAAGCTTCAAAGATTTTTTATTACCAAATGGTGATACTATTGAGGGCTACCCCCCTGTATGTAGAGCTATATTTATAGCTCAAAAAAAGTGATTGTGATATTATTTGTGAGATTATAAATTAAGCAAGGATAAATTATGGTGGCTAAAGTATTTACTTCTGAATCAGTATCAGAAGGTCATCCAGATAAGTTATGCGATCAGGTTTCTGATGCAATATTAGATGCTACATTGACCCAAGATAAAAAGGCTAGAGTTGCTTGTGAAACCTTAGTTAAGTCTGAGGTAGGATCTTTGGGAGTAGTCGTATTAGGTGGTGAGATAACAACTTCTGCAAATATAAACTATGAAGATATCGTTAGAAAAACTATCAATGATATAGGTTACGACTCGAAAGAATTGGGTTTTGATTCTAAAACAGTAGAATTTATAAATAAAATTGGACTACAATCTCAGGACATAGCGCAAGGTGTAGATAGAGATAATGATGAGGAACAGGGTGCAGGAGATCAAGGACTGATGTTTGGTTATGCAAATAACGAAACAGATGTTTTAATGCCAGCCCCAATAACTTATTCACATAGATTAGTGCATAAACTTGCAGCACTAAGAAAAGCTAAAGATGTTGATTGGCTAAGACCTGATGCAAAAAGCCAGGTGACATTTAAATACGATTCTGGAAAAATCCATTCCATAGATACAATAGTTATTTCCACGCAACACTCTCCAAGCGTTAGTCAAAAGGATATAAAAGAATATGTTTACGATAAAGTAATAAAAGAAGTTTTACCTTCAAACTACCTTACTAAAGAAACTATAGTGCATGTAAATCCTACAGGTACTTTTGAAATAGGTGGCCCAGTTGGAGATTGTGGTCTTACTGGGAGAAAAATAATTGTTGATACGTATGGTGGAATGGCCAGACATGGAGGCGGAGCTTTTTCTGGTAAAGATCCATCAAAAGTAGATAGATCAGCAGCATATGCTGCAAGATATGTAGCGAAAAATATTGTAGCTGCAGGATTAGCAGAAAAATGTGAGCTTCAAGTATCTTATGCTATTGGAGTGGCAAAACCGACATCTATAAGTATTGACACATTTGGGACGTCGAATGTAGATGAGGCAAAAATTGTACATATTATTAATGAGGTTTTTGACTTGCGCCCATGGGGAATTATCAATATGCTTGACTTATTAAAACCAATATATAGAGAGACTGCCTCGTACGGCCATTTTGGCAGAAGTGATTTAAATCTTTCTTGGGAAAAAACAGACCAAATTGAAAAAATAAAAAGTTTAATATAAGGAGCATGATTATGAGTAAGGTAATAGCGAAAATTGGACCAGATTTTAAAGTGGCAGACATGTCTTTAGCAGCATGGGGTCATAAAGAAATGAGGATTGCTGAAACAGAAATGCCAGGCTTAATGTCTCTTAGAGAAAAATATGGAAAAGAGAAACCATTAGATGGGGCAAGAATTCTAGGTTGTTTACACATGACAATTCAAACTGCTGTTCTTATGGATACTTTAATAGATCTTGGTGCAACTGTTAGATGGTCGTCTTGTAATATATATTCTACACAAGACCATGCAGCAGCAGCAATGGCTGAAAAAGGTGTGCCAGTATTTGCTTGGAAAGGCGAAACTGAAGAAGAGTATTTATGGTGTATCGATCAAACAATTATTGGTGAGCCTTCATGGAAGCCAAATATGATTCTGGATGATGGAGGTGACTTAACATCTATCATGCATGAAAAATATCCTGAATTATTAAATGAAGTTAAGGGTTTATCGGAAGAAACTACTACCGGCGTTCATAGACTATACGAAATGGTAAAAAAAGATGAGCTAAAAGTACCAGCATTTAATGTTAATGACTCAGTCACAAAGTCGAAATTTGATAATCTATATGGATGTAGAGAGTCTTTGGTTGATGGAATAAAAAGAGCTACAGATGTAATGATATCTGGAAAGACAGCCCTAGTGTGTGGATTTGGTGATGTTGGTAAAGGTTCTGCTCAGTCTTTAAGAAATGCTGGTGCAATTGTATGGGTTACTGAGGTAGATCCTATATGTGCACTTCAGGCTGCTATGGAAGGATTTAAAGTTGTAACAATAGAGTCAGTTATATCTGAAGTCGATATCTTTGTTACAGCAACTGGTAATGCATCAGTCATTAATTACGATCATATGGTAGCTATGAAGGATCAAGCAATAGTATGTAACATTGGGCATTTTGATAATGAAATTGATGTGGATTCTATTAAAAAATGCAAATGGGATAATATAAAACCACAAGTTGATCATATAGAATTTTCTGATGGAAAGAAAATAATATTACTAGCTGAAGGAAGATTAATTAATTTAGGTTGTGCAACTGGTCACCCAAGTTATGTAATGTCTGCTTCATTTACAAACCAAGTATTAGCTCAAATTGAGTTATGGAAAAATGCAAAAAACTATAAGAATCAAGTCTATGTTTTACCAAAAATTCTAGACGAAGAAGTTGCAAGATTACATTTAGATAAAGTAGGTGCAAAATTAACTAAATTGACAACAGATCAAGCCGACTATATTAGCGTAGATCAAAATGGGCCATATAAAAACGATACTTATAGATACTAAATAAATAGTGCGTTTAATAAGACTATATACTGAGGAATCTCTAAATGTTGATTCATCAGTTTTCTTAATAAAAAACTCCTATCATTATTTGTCTAAAGTCCTGAGAGCAAAAGAAAATCAAACAATAGAATTATTTGATAATTCAGGATTTAGTTATTTTGGATATGTTAAAGGTATAACTAATAAATCATATGAAATTTTTATAGAAAAAAAAATATTTCATGAAAAGAAAAATTCCAACATAGAGATAGCTTTTAGCGTATGTAAAAATCCTTGCTCTGATTTAATAGTTCAAAAATTAACAGAACTTGGTGTTGATTCAATACAGCCCATAATATCTAAAAATTCAATATTTAATCAAAAAAAAATAGATTCTGAAAAAAAATTGTCACATTGGAAAAATATATCTATTAGTAGTAGTGAGCAATCAGAAAGAAATTATCTACCAAATATAAAAAAAATTGTATCCTATCAGGATTATGTTGAAAATTGCTCACATGATCAAAAAATTATTTTAGATACTAAATCACAAAAAATGTTACCAAGTATTTATGATAATTTAGCAAATTCATTATCAATATTAGTTGGCCCAGAAGGTGACTTTACAGATGAAGAGTACTTGTATGCAAAACAATCAGATTTTTCATCTGCAAGCTTAGGTGATAACATTCTAAGAGTCGAAACAGCTGCTATATCAGCGTTTTCATATATTAAAATAATAAATAATAGTGATAATAATGAATAAAAAAGTACTAGTTATTATGGATCCTATAGAGTCTATAAATATAGAAAAAGATACAACATATCAATTAATGTTATCTGCTCAAAATATCGGACATGAATTATATTATTTAATGCCAGGAACTTTAGCAATAAGATCTTTGGAACCAGTAGGTATGGCAGCAAGAATTAAAATAACTAAAGATAAAATTCCATTTTATAATCTATCTGATAAATCAGATTTTATACTTTCAGATTTTGATTATATCTTAATGAGGCAAGATCCTCCTGTTGATAATAATTATATCTATAAAACTTATATTCTAGACTTAATAAAAAACTATGAATCTAAAGTTATAAACACTGGACATTCATTGAGAAACTATAATGAAAAATTAATAATACTTAATTTCCCCGAACATATACCAGACACAATAGTTACTTCTGATAAAAAAAATTTAGAAAATTTTAAAAAAAATCATAAAAAAATAATATTAAAACCACTAAATTTAATGGGTGGCAGGTCAATATATTTTATAGAAAATATAGACAAAAATTTAAATGTTATATTTGAAGATATGACTAACCTTGGAAAAAATTATATTATTGCCCAAGAATATTTAGAAGATGTAAATAAAGGGGATAAAAGAATAATTGTTATAAACGGAAAAGTAATAAAGGAATCAGTAATAAGAGTTTCAAATAATGAAGATCACAGATCAAATATTGCATCGGGAGGATCTATCGAAAAGCACATTCTAAACAAAGAAGAAATAAAAATTTGTGAAAATGTAGCTAAATTCTTAAAAGCAAAAAATATTTTTTTCGCTGGGATAGATATGATTGGTAATAAAATTACAGAAATTAATATAACATCACCCACTTGTCTGGCAGAAATTAACAAATTTCATAATAAAGATATCGGTAAATTTTTTTGGGAACAACTCAAATGAATTTGAAAAAAATTCTAGCTATAGATTTTGGAGTGAAGAGAATTGGTTTGGCTATAGGGGATTCTGAAAGCAGTATCGCAACACCTTTTAAAACAATAAAAAATAATGGTTATGAAAATTGCTCAATCCAAATTGCTCAAATAGTAAAAGAGTGGAGAATAAATCTAATTGTACTTGGAAAACCTGAAATTTATTCGGATCAAGAGGTTAATAAGCAGATTGATAATTTTGGAAAAACCTTAAAAAAAAATCTAAATATTGACGTTATATTTTATAATGAGGATTATTCATCTAACTCCGCACAGGCTGAGTTAGCAATGCAAATGCAGGCCGGAAGAAAAAAGAAGGTGAATAAAGAAGAAATAGATAGAATTGCTGCAACATTAATACTACAATCTTATTTTGAAAATGAAATATTCAAAAGAGCAAACAAAAGAACTACTTCTAAAGATTGAGATTTCTCTAAGGGAATATCTTTTAAAACACAATATAAATGATCCAATATTAATAGGTATCCATACAGGCGGCGTTTGGGTAGCTGATTGGCTGCAAAAAACTATGGGTTTTAAGGGTAAAGCGGCCTCTTTAAATATCAGCTTTCATAGAGACGATTATAGTAAGGTAGGTGTCAATCCAGGGGTAGAACCAACAGAAATGCCAGTTTCTGTTGATGATAAACACATAATTTTAGTAGATGACGTACTTTTTACTGGAAGAACAACTAGAGCTGCAATTAATGAAATATTTGATTTTGGAAGACCATTGTCTGTCACCCTAGTTGTTTTAGTTGAAAGAAATGGTAAAGAACTTCCAATCTCAGCAGATATTGTAGGAGAGATATTAGAGTTAGAAAACGGTAAGGATATAAAATTACTGGGTCCTGAGCCAATGCTTTTGGAAATAACCGATAAAGAAACGTAAGAGGTAATTGCTGTGAGTGAAAATAAAGAAATAGGTTTGGATGATAAAAATTTAAATCATACTAATACTGTTTCTCAACAACGGCTTCGTCATTTTTTAGATATTGAATATCTACCAAAATCGTTAATATTAGATATTTTAGATCTTGCCGAGTCATTTGCTGGCTCTTCAGGACAGCCAGTAAAAAAAGTTCCACTATTGAGGGGTAAAACAATAGTAAATTTATTTTTTGAAGCCAGTACAAGAACTAGAACTACTTTTGAGCTAGCAGCTAAAAGACTTTCTGCAGATTTTTTAAATATTAACATAGATTTTAGTGCCACTAAAAAAGGCGAATCTTTACTTGATACTTTAAGAAATTTAGAAGCAATGCATTGTGATATGTTTATTGTCAGGCATCCTTTATCTGGAGCAGCTGAATTTATTTCAAAAAATGTCTCTCAAAATATAAGTATAATAAATGCAGGTGATGGAAGACACGCTCATCCTACCCAAGCAATGCTAGATATTTTTACAATAAGAAAATATTTCCAAGATTTTACAAAAATTAAAGTTGCAATAGTTGGGGACATTCACCATTCAAGAGTAGCAAGATCTTTAATACATGCCTTAAGGATACTAGAAGTTCCAGATATTAGAGTAATCGGGCCTAAAACTTTATTACCAGAGGGTATAGAGCATATGGGTGTAGTGCCCCATATAAATATGGATGAAGGAATTAAGGATTGCAATGTAGTTATAATGTTAAGATTGCAAAACGAAAGAATGAATTCTAGTTATATCCCAGATGAGCATGAATATTACAATCTTTACGGTTTTACTCCGCAAAGACTAAATCTTATTGCAAAAAATGGAATAGTTATGCATCCAGGTCCAGTAAATCGTGGGGTTGAAATAAGTTCAGAAGTAGCAGATGGCAACAGGTCTGTGATACTTCAGCAAGTTTCAAATGGTATAGCTGTAAGAATGGCAATTTTATCATTATCTATGCAACCATAGTTGGAGAATTAAATGAATGATCTAATAATTAAATCTGGAAACATAGTAAATCCTGGTGGAGAAATATCTGGAGTACACGATATTTATGTTAAAAGTGGAAATATTATTGGCATTGATGAAGACACAAAAAAACTAAATTCACCTATCATTATCGATGCTGAAGATTGCATAGTCTGCCCCGGATTAATCGATTTATCAGTTAGATTTAGAGAGCCTGGCCTAGAAAAAGAAGCAACTATACTCAGCGAGTCAAAAGCTGCAGTTTCTTCAGGTGTAACAACAGTTTGTTATATGCCTGATACTCAACCAGTAATAGATACTCCTGCACAAATTAAATTAGTAGAAGAAATTTTTAAAGATACAAATCTCTGTAAAGTTAAAGTTCTGGCGTCCTTAACAAAAGGACTTGAAGGAAGTAGCTTGAGTCCAATGGCTGAGCTTAAGCAAGCAGGAGCAATAGCTCTAACGAATTGTCTTAACCCTATAAAAGATCCATTAGTTTTAAGAAGAGCAATGGAATATGCCACCGGTCAAGATATAACGATATTTTACCAGCCTCAAAATAATTATTTGGCTAATAATGGTTGTGTCCATGAAGGAAAGATATCCGGTAAATTAGGTTTACCTGGAATTCCCTCAGCCGCTGAATCTGTTGCTGTTGCAGAAGCAATTTTATTGAGTAAATTAACAAACTCTAGATTACATCTATGCAGAGTATCTTGTCTTGAATCTTTAATGTTAATTCAAAATGCTCAGTCTGAAGGATTGCCTGTTACTTCTGATGTTGCAATACACCAGCTATTTTTTGATGAAAGCTCTATTGATAACTTTAATAGCGATTTTCATGTAATGCCTCCATTTCGATCAAATGAAGACTTAGTTGCTTTGCATCAGGCAGTAAAAAAAGAAACTATAACTGCAATATGTTCAGACCATCAGCCTCATAACGAGGACGCAAAACAAGCACCATTCTCTGATACGCAGCCAGGTATATCATCTATAGAATTATTACTACCATTGCTAATGGAATTAGTTGAATTAAAAATAATAGATATGAGTGTAGCAATAGCAAAAGTTACATCAAATCCTTCTGAAATTTTAGGTATAGATGCGGGAGTAATAGCAAAAGGATTGCCAGCAGATTTATGTATCATTAAAAAAGAGGCATGGCTGTTTGATGAAGCAAAAATTTTAAGTTCAGGAAAAAATAACCCATTTCTCGGTAGAAAATTTAATTATTTAGTTGATAAAACAATTTGTGACGGAAAGATAGTTTACGAGAAAAGGTAATCTTGGGAAAAAAGAAAATTTTTGGATGTCACCCCAGTTTTTAAATCAAAGGAAATTTCTTATGATTAATATAAAAAATAATATTATTAAAATAAAAGAAAGTATTTTAAATTTAGAATTAAAATTAAATAGAAAAAAAAATAGTGTAAATTTAATGGCGGTAAGTAAGATGCAAGATGCTGAAAAAATAAGAGAAGCATTTAACTCTGGCCAGAAAGACTTTGGTGAAAATTATTTACAAGAGTCTTTGAGTAAAATATCTGAGCTAAGAAACTTAGGTATAACATGGCACTATATTGGTAAAATCCAGAGCAATAAGTCTAAATTAATTGCTGAAAATTATGATTGGGTACATAGTATTGATAAAATTTCCACATTGAGAAAAATTAATGACCATAGAAGAAATTTTAAAGATAAAATAAATGTATGTATTCAAGTAAATATAGATAATGAAGAGGCAAAGTCAGGAATTAATCTTGATGATGTGGAGCAATTTATAAACGAAGCTGTTGATTTTGATGGTGTCAATGTAAGAGGCCTAATGGCTATTCCAATGTATCAAAAAGAATATGAGTCACAATATAAAACTTTTATGCGAATTAAAAATTTATTTGATAGTCTTGTAAATAAAGGATATAAATTAGATACTTTATCAATAGGCATGAGTTCAGACTATAGTGCAGCTATAGCAGCTGGATCTACGATAGTACGAATTGGAACATCAATATTTGGTGAAAGAAAAAAATGAAAATAGCATTTATCGGTTATGGAAATATGGCCAATGCACTTGTAAGCAGTATTTTAACATCTAAAAATATTACCTTATCTAGTGATATACATATATTTCATAATAAAAATAAAGATATATATGAATTAGAAAATTGTAAATTTTTGCAGTCTGGCCAAGATTGTGAAAATAATTTTGATATAATTTTCTTGTGCGTGAAACCAAAAGATATAGAAAGCGCTATCAAAGAAAATTCTCATATTTTTTTAGATAATCAAACCATTATTTCAGTAGCAGCAGGCATAACAATAAATTCAATAAAAGGATTTATACAAAAAGATGTATTAATAGCCAGAGCAATGCCAAACCTATGTGCAATTTTTAACGAAAGCATTACCGGCTTATGTATGCCAAGTAATATGAATTACAATACAAAAGATCTTGTGGAAAATATTTTTAAAAATATTGGTTATGTGAGAAAAATTAATGAAAATGAAATGCACTCTTTTACAGCTTTATATGGCAGTGGTCCAGCCTACATTATGTATTTTATTGAATCATTCATTGAATGCGAAAATTTTGATAGTATATCTAGTGATGATAAGGCGTTACTAATTTTGCAATTGCTTAACAGCACTTCAAAATTATTGCTAACAACAAAAGATATTAGTGAGTTAAGATCAAAAGTAACTTCTAAGGGTGGTACCACAGAATCTGCGATAAAAGTACTTGAAGAAAACAATTTTTCTGAGATCCTAGAAGAAGCAATTAAAAGCGCAAGAAAAAAATCAATTGATTTATCAAAATAAGGAAAAAATAATGTCGAATTCGTTCCCAGAGCTAGGATTTTTTGTAATAGATTTAGTTTTATCTTTTTTAATATTAGTATTTACATTAAGAATACTTTTGTCTATGAGCAGCGCTAGTTCAAATAACCCAATAACACAGTCAATAATAAAAATTTCTAAACCGGTGAGGTCTTTATTACTATTTATACCAAATATTGGAAAGTTTGAGGTTTCAAGTTTTGCAATAATATTTATTTGCCATTTTCTTAATATCTATTTTCAAAGTTCTGTTTTAGGAAGTGATATTATTTTAGAAAAATTAGTTTTATTTTCTTTTAAAAGCTCAATATTTAGTTTATTGAATGCATTGACAATAATTTTTATTATTTTAGCAATCTCGAGTTGGTTTGTGCAATCACCACAATCAAATAGAAATCCAGCTTTAGATATAATATATCAAATATCTAATTCTATTTTATTTTATATTAAAAAGATAATTCCTACTTCAGTAGGAATAATCGATTTTTCAGTAATAATTGCACTTGTTTTAATACATTTCATAAAAAATTTCATAAATATAATTTTGTAGCTGTATTTGTATATTTTTTTAAATTGGCGTATATTGCATTAAACACCGATTTGAAGTCAGCTTGCGGGTGGGAAGTAACAGCTAAAGCGAAAATTTTTAAAGCAAAGCCAAATTCCCCGCATTTTTTTTTATGACTTCAGGTCTTATACAATGGTCATTATAATGCAAAATAAATTGAAAGATAATTCTGTTGGTATTGTTCTTCCAAAAACAGTAGAGATTAAGTATGGTCTTCAGCTTGATTGTGGGAAAAATTTAGAAAATTTTTCTTTAACCTATGAGACTTATGGAGAACTCAACAGTAAAAAAGATAATGCCATACTCATTTGTCATGCTTTATCTGGAGATCATCATGCTGCTGGTTATCATAGTGTTGCTGATAAAAAACCAGGTTGGTGGGACTCATGTATTGGCCCTGGAAAACCATTTGATACCAATAAGTTTTTTGTGGTCTCACTAAATAATCTTGGAGGTTGTAAGGGCTCAACTGGGCCAAATACAGTAGATAAGAAAACAGGAAATGAGTTTGGGCCAGACTTTCCAATTATTACAGTTAATGACTGGGTAAATAGCCAGAAGTTACTTGCAGATTATTTAGAAATAGATACATGGGCATGTGTCGCTGGTGGCAGCTTAGGAGGAATGCAGGCTCTTCAATGGGCTATAAGCTACCCTTCTAAAATAAAAAATTCAATAGTTGTAGCTTCCGCAGCAAAACTATCAGCACAAAATATAGCTTTTAACGAAGTGGCGAGACAAGCAATTATTACAGATCCAGATTTTCATGATGGTCGTTATAATAATTTTGGAGTTGTCCCAAAAAGAGGACTCAGTATTGCAAGAATGTTAGGACACATAACATATTTGTCAGATGATTCTATGAGGCAGAAGTTTGGAAGAGATTTAAGAGAAGGGAAATTACATTTTGGATATGATGTAGATTTTCAGGTTGAAAGTTACTTAAGATACCAAGCTCAAGCTTTTGTAGAAAGATTTGATGCAAACACATATTTATTAATGACAAAGGCCTTAGATTATTTTGATCCAGCAAAAGAATATAATGGGGACTTATCTATAGCTTTTGAGAATACACAATCAAGATTTCTTGTTGTATCTTTTACAAGTGACTGGAGATTTTCATCATCAAAATCACATGAAATAGTTAAGTCACTCGTTAAAGCAAGAAAAAATGTATCGTACTCAGAAATCGAATCAAATAATGGGCATGATGCTTTTTTAATGCCAATACCAAACTACCTTGGTGTTTTGAAAAATTTTATAGATAATATTTTATAATATAGAGAAACAATGAATAGAAAAGATTTTAAAATAATAGCTGAGTGGATACAAAAAGACTCAACAGTATTAGATTTAGGTTGTGGTGATTCAACCCTATTAGATTATCTTGTATCTAATAAAAATATTTCAGGATATGGCTTTGAAAAAGATATTGATGAGGTCCAGGAATCTATTAAGAAAAATATTAATGTAATTCAGTCTGACTTTAATACCGGATTAGCAGAATATATTGATAGTAATTTTTTTGATTATTCAATCATGACTCAGGCTTTACAAGAAAATAAAAATCCAGATCACATAATACTTGAAATGGTTAGAGTATCTAGAGAAGGAATAATAACTTTTCCAAATATGGGATTTTGGAAAAATAGACTTCAGTTAGGGCTTGGACGTATGCCAATATCTAAATCATTACCGAATCAATGGTTTGATACTCCAAATATTCATTTATGTACACTCAATGACTTTGAGAAATTATGTGAAGATCTTAAAATCACTATCCTTGAAAAGAAAGTTTTAAATAATAGATATTCTTCAAACTTATTGCTAAAAATTCTTCCAAACTTTTTTGGAGAAATAGCTTTATATAGATTTAAAAAATACTAGTTATTCAGTATTGATTTTTGATCTTATAAAGTCAGTGTGATTTAAATGAAGAAGTTCAGTTAGTTTTCTTATCCTATGTTCTTCATTCTTATCTATAACGTTATCAGCTCTTGCAACAAGCCAAGCCATGTTTATAAGATTTCTTTTTTGCATCTTTGTATAACTTTCATTGATTAGTTTTATATATTTTCTTAAACAATTAACATCTTTATGTATATTTAAAGCTTCATTAGTAAGCCAATCAGACTTATCCTTTGTTAATTTTAACTCGCTCTCAAATAAACCTATAATTGACTTTATTTCTTTATCGTCTATTTTAAAATCTGAATAACTTACTTCAATAAGAAGTATTGCGCACGCAAGGTTTATGTCAGCAATTGCATCTTTCTCAGGTGTGTTTTTTTTGAAAAATTTTTTGAGCATTTTTATCATTTCAAATCCTTAACATTTTTAATTTTTTATCATTATACATATATAGCATTATTAGCCAATTGAACATAATATTACCCTATTGATAATTATATTATTAAGATATAAAGTAACAGAAATTTTTTTGGTGAAATATGACTGATTATACTAACGAAGAGTTTCTATATATAACGAAAACTGTTATGAATGTTTTGGATACATGGAACCTTACTACTGAGCAGTACGTTCAAGTGCTTGGTTTACCCTCTCAAACAAAAAAAAGGCAGCTTGATAAATATAGATCTCTTAAAGCTTTTCCAGATGATGTGGCAATTATAAAAAGACTGAGTCATATAGTAGGTATATCGGATGCATTAAGAACAACATTCCCAAGAAATTTAAACATGGCTGAAAAATGGATGAATACAAACCATAGAAGGTTTGATAATAAAACTCCACTTTCTGTCATATTGGATGAAGGTATAAATGGTTTATGTAAAGTTAGATCTGAATTAGATTGTACTTTTGCTTGGAATGCTACAGCGTAAATTAAAAATATGACAAATCTATATACTATAAAGAATTCAAAGCTACATGGTAAAGGCTTGTTCGCAAATTCTAATATTAAATCTGGCACAAACATCATTGAATATGTTGGTGAGAAAATAACAAAGAAACAATCAGACAAAATAGCTGAAATACAGCTTAAAAAATCACAAAAAAATAGAGAAGAAGGGCAAGTTTACATTTTCACTTTAGATGAAAAATACGATATAAACGGAAACGTAAGTTATAACAAAGCTAGATTAATGAATCATTCCTGTAAGCCAAATTGTGACACAGATATTATAGATGGAAAAATTTGGATAAGATCGTATAAAAATATTAAAAAGGGTGATGAATTAACTTATGATTACGGATTTGCTTTTGACAAAGACGACTTTAGAGATCATGTATGTAAGTGCGGAACTAGGGACTGCGTAGGATTTATTGTGACAGAGGCAGATTGGAAAAAATTACAGAGATTTTTATTAAAGCTAGCTAAAAATTGCACAAAAACTAATTAATAATCTCAGTTTCGAATAGAGATATATTATCTATAGATTTATAGTTTTTTATAATCTGTTTTTTATTTCCTGAATCTGGGAAATTTATAGCAATAATATTTTTAATGCCATTTCTGTATGCAAAATCCAATACCTTTTGATTGTCATCAATAAAAACAGTTGTTTCCTTATTATAAATTAATTCTTTATCTAAATAATTCCAAAACTCATTGGTTTCTTTTGCGAATCCATAGTCCTCTGAAGAAATAATATTATCAAAATAGCCCCACAATCTTGTTTCATTAAATTTTACATTTAACATATCTCTGGGACAATTTGTAAGTAGTATTATTCTGATATTGCGTTTTTTTAGTTGAAGCAAAAAATCAATTACACCTGGAAAAATTCTAATTTTATCTTTTGTTTGTAATAGTTCAGAATTTAAATTAATTTTTAATTTATCGCTCCAGTAATTTAGGCAATACCAGTCAAGCGTGCCTTGTTTTTTTTTATACATTTCTTCAAAAATTTCTTTTGATTTTATATATGAAATATTATTTTTTTTCGCATAAACTTTTGGAATATGTTTATGCCAAAAATAGTTATCATATGCTAGGTCTAGAAGAGTACCATCCATGTCTAAAAAAAAAGTTTCTATTGAGTCCCATTTCATCTAATCTAGATCTTTAAGAGGTTAATATGATCATATGATAGCAGAAAAAAAATATTCATTGTTAGTGAACTTACTACTCCAAGTAATGTTTGTTGGTATTTTACTAGGGCTTTTTAGAACTGCCATTCCTGCGCTATCTGAGACTATTTTTAATGTTCCAAAAAATTCTTTTATTTTTTTATCAACTTTTATAATTGCATTTGGAATAGTTAAAGGGATTTCAAATTATTACGCTGGAGTATTTGCTGATAAGTATAATAGAAAATTTGTCCTTATATTAGGTTGGGTAGTTGCTTTACCAGTACCGTTTATAATTTATTTTTCTACTACATGGTATTTCATAATATTAGCAACTTTCATTATAGGAATTAATCAAGGTCTAACGTGGTCAGTTACGCAAATTTCAAGTGTTGATATCACAAGAAATGAAAAAAGAGGTTTTGCAGTTGGCCTTAACGAATTTTCAGGTTACTTTGGTGTAGCAGTTGGTGGAATACTAGTAAGTTATATGACTTACTTACTCCCAGTTAAGGCTGCTTTATTCTTCTTTAGTATAATATTTATATTAATTGCGCTTATATATTGCATACTTTTAATTGAGGATACTAAAAAATATGCAAATATTGAAAGTAAAGGTAATCTGGAGAATATTTTTTTCTATGTATCATGGCGAAATAAAAAATTATTTGCGTATTCGCAAATTGGTCATGTTGAAAAATTTTTAGATACATTTATTTGGATATTTTTTCCAATCTATTTATTTAATAATGGAATAAAATTAATAGAAATAAGCTATATAGTAGGTACATATGCTTTTACATGGGGTGTTCTTCAAATATTTTCTGGATTATATTCAGACTATATTGGGAGAAATTTATTAATTATAACGGGTATGTTAATTTGTATTATAACTTTACCTTTGTGTTTATTAAGTTTTGAACTAAGTTGGTGGTTAGCTTGTAGTTTTCTCTTAGGCGTTGGAATGGCAATGTTATATCCATCTATAAGTTCTGCGGTAAATGACAATTGTGATGATAGTTGGAGAGCATCCGGAATAGGTATCTACAGATTTTGGAGGGATACCGGCTATGCAACTGGTGCACTCTTAATAGGTATTGTAACAAGTGTAATTAATATTGAAGCAGGATTTATTTTTGTTTCATTTAGTATGATTTTATCAACTTTAATTTTAATCTTAATAATAAAAAAATATGGATAATAAATATAATAAAAATGTATTTGGTGAGCAAATAGAAGTTTGCAGTAAAGAAACTATGACTGGTTATTTAAGAAATGGTTCGTGTGTAACTTTAGATGATGATGTAGGAAGTCACACAGTATGTGCCAAAGTCACAAATGAGTTTTTAGAATATTCAAGAAATAAAGGTAATGATCTAGTAACTCCTAGGCCAGAATTAGATTTCCCAGGGCTTAAAGAAGGCGACAAATGGTGCTTGTGCGCTTCAAGATGGCTTGAGGCACTTAATGACAATGTGGCCCCGCCTATTTTAATAAAAAGTACAAATATCTTGGCTTTAGAAATTATAGATATTGATTTATTGAAAAAGCATGCAATCGATTTATTTTAAAAAAAGAAATATTTTTTTATGTATTATCTCGTAAGCCTCGTTAGCAAGTTCTTTATTCTATAAATGGTGGCTCGGGCCAGAATCGAACTGGCGACACGAGGATTTTCAGTCCACTGCTCTACCAACTGAGCTACCAAGCCAAATCATCCATATATAAATTTAAAAAAGTGAGTATACACTAATGGAGCCATAGATGAAGGTAAGTTTTTTTACAGAAGATATTCATAGATTGGTCAATTCTCATCACATATTAGCCTATTAGAATATTTAAATTAATACGAATGCTAATTATGTTCATAAAAATTAACATTATTATCAATTACTTATGATTCATAAAATGTACAGATAAGCCGTTGTAATTAAGGGTTTATTTTTTAATTTAAATCAATAGAATAAGAAAGGTATATAAAAATAAATAAGTATTTATAATAACTCGAGGAAAAACGATATGATTAATTTATTAGATTTTAGCAAAAAGCTTTTTGCGTCACTTCTAGTAGTAATCGCCTTACCAACTTTAGCTATAGCAGGTGGACATGCATCTGGTTTATCTGGAGATGATTATGTAGGTGTTACTTTCTGGATAATTTCTATGGCTATGGTTGCATCAACAGTATTTTTCATTGTTGAGCGTGACAGAGTTAGTTCAAAATGGAAAACATCATTAACAGTTTCTGCGTTAGTTACATTAATAGCGGCAGTGCATTATTTCTATATGAGAGACGTGTGGGTAGCTACAGGTGAATCACCTACAGTTTTCAGATACATTGATTGGTTATTAACTGTTCCATTGTTAATGATTGAGTTCTACTTTATTTTAGCGGCTGTTACTACAGTATCTGTAGGAATTTTCTGGAGATTACTAATCGGTACAGTAGTTATGCTAGTTGGTGGATACATGGGTGAAGCAGGAATGGTGTCAGTAATGACAGGATTCATCATAGGGATGATCGGTTGGCTATATATTCTTTATGAAATCTTTGCTGGTGAAGCTTCTAAAGCAAATGCTTCTAGTGGAAGTGCAGCATGTCAAACAGCATTTGGTGCATTACGTTTAATTGTTACAGTTGGTTGGGCAATTTATCCTTTAGGATACTTCTTAGGATATTTAGCTGGTGGTACAGATCCAGCAACTGTAAACATAGTTTACAACTTAGCTGATTTTGTAAACAAAATTGCCTTTGGTTTAATTATATGGGCAGCAGCTGTTAAAGAATCTGCGTAAGTAGAATTTTTAATAAGTTTAACTAAAGGCTCGCTGTAACTAGTGAGCCTTTTTTATTTCCCGGTATTTTTATGAAAAAAGTTATTATTATTGGATCTGGCTTTGGTGGTCTTTCGATTACTTCTAGATTGCGAAGCAAAGGATTTGATGTGACATTAATAGAAAAACACGGTGACCTAGGTGGAAGAGCAAGGACATTTTTGCATAATGATTATAAGTACGATGCTGGCCCTACAGTTATAACGGCGCCATATTTAATAGATGAACTTTTCTCAATACATTCAGAGAAGTTAAGTGATTATGTGAATTTATTACCAGTAAAGCCATGGTATAGATTTTTATTTGAAAATGGAGAATATCTAGATTACGGAGATAAATTAAGTACTACAGTTAGAGAAATAAAATCAAAATATAGTTATAAAGATGCAAGGTCATATATAAAATTATTAAAACACAGCAAAAGAATCTTTAATAAAGCCTTTTTAGAACTTTCTGACGAACCCTTTGAAAGTCTCGGAAGCATGGTAAAACATCTTCCAGAGTTAATAAGAATAAGATTTGATAGATCTGTATATCAGGCTGTAGAAAAACACATGGGTAATAAAAATTTAAATCAAGCATTAAGTATGCATCCCCTACTTGTTGGTGGAAATCCATATAGCACAACATCAATATATTTATTAATACAATATTTAGAATGGAAGTGGGGGGTATTTTATGCAGAAGGAGGTACAGGAAAAATTGTAGATGCTTTAGAAAAGCTATTGCTAAAAAAAGGTGTTGAGATAAAAAAAAATACAGAAGCGCATAAAATAATTGTGAGTAAAAATAAAGTTATAGGCGTGGAAACGAATAAAGGATTAATTGATTGCGACGCCGTTGTATGTAATTCTGACCCCACATATACATATAAAAATTTACTTGGGTATAAACCTAATAAGATATCTAATAATTTTAACTTAAAACATTCAATGAGTTTATTTGTACTATATTTCTCCACAAAAAAAATTTACAAAGATGTTAAACACCATACAATAATATTTAGCAAAAGACATTATGAGTTATTAAATGATATTTTTAATAAAAAAATATTTGTTAATGACCCTAGCTTATATCTTCATAGGCCAGGAGCAACTGATCCTTCGATGATACAAAATAATAATGATACATTTTATGTTTTAGCACCCGTACCTAATAACTTAAGTAATATTAACTGGGATGATAGAGGGGACGAGCTTTCATCAATAATAATTGATACATTGCAAGAAAAAATTATGCCAGAACTATCCCAAAATATAGTGGACAGTTTTTACATAACTCCTGATTATTTTGAAAATGAATTAAATACATATGCTGGAAGCGGTTTTGGAATACAGCCAATTTTTACGCAATCTGCTTATTTTAGATATGGAAATAAAGCGAAGGAAACAAAAGGGCTATATTTTGTAGGTGCAAGCACTCATCCAGGAGCAGGAGTTCCTGGTGTATTATCAACATCAAAAGTCACTGAAAAACTAATTTTAAGAGATTATGGGGATAATAAATAACACACAAATAATTTATGAGAACAGCAAGTCCTTTTATTGGGCTAGTAAATTCTTACCTAAAAAAATTTTGAAAAAAGTCATAAATATTTACGCTTTTTGTAGATTGCAAGATGATCTAGTAGATGAGGGAATAAAAATAGAAGATTCTAGTGAATTAGAAGAGCTTGAAAATATTATAAAATCTTACGGTGTAAGTAAAAATATAATCTCAAATCTAATGGAAGGAATTAATTCTGACAAAAATTTTAAAAGGTTTAAAGATAACTCCGAGCTTCTAAGATATTGCTATAAAGTCGCAGGAGTTGTTGGATTAATGATGATTAAAGCTTTAGATATAAAGCAATCAGAAGCAAAATATTTTGCAATAGATTTGGGAATGGCAATGCAGCTAACAAATATCTCTAGAGATATAATGCAAGATTATAAAAAAAATAGAATCTATATTCCTGAAAATACTGGAATAAATAAAGATATTATAAGTAATATGACTAGTGAAAATGAGAAAAAAATTAAGAAAGTTGTTAATCAAATAATATTAAAGTCAGAAATATATTATAAAAGCTCCTTAAATGGTCTGAGATATATACCAATAAGATCTAGATTAGCAATCCTTGTGTCTCTAAGAATATATCAAGGAATTGGTATAAAAATAACAAAAACAGGAAAAAAATTTATTCATGAGAACTTATATGTGACAAATATAGAAAAAACATTGATTGTTGCGAAAACATTAATTGAATTTATAATCTTTTTTATATTTCCTGTTTACAAGAAAAAACATAATGTATATTTACATGAATCCTTAGAGGGTTTATATGATATCCACAGATAATAAATATGATTATATAATAATTGGTGCTGGTTGTGCCGGTCTAAGTTTAGCTTACAGGCTTTTAAATAAAAATTATAAAATTTGCATATTGGAATCTAATAAAAACATAAATGAGAAAAATAAACTCTGGTCATTTTGGGATACTAAAAAAACTCCATTTAATCATCTTATTAAAAAAAGATGGGAATATTTAATAATAAAAAATAAGTCTGAATCAATAAAAATTAATTGCAAGGATTACAATTATCAAAGTATAAACTCAAGTGATTTTAATAACTATATTATAAATAAAATAAATAAAAATATAAATTTTGACTTAATATTTTCCGAGAAAGTTGAGAATATTAAAAAAAATAATAATGAGGTTATTTTAACTACAAGTAAAAATATATATAAATGTAAGCATATATTTGATAGTAGCCCTAAAATACAAAAAGTTTTTATGTGGCAGAAATTTTTTGGCGCATATGTTGAGGCAGAAGAAGAAATATTTGATGAGAAATCTCCAATATTTATGGAATTCTCAGATACAGAAAATAAATTTCACTTTATGTATATATTACCTTTTTCAAAAAAGACAGCGCTAATAGAGTCTACATATTTCTCCTGTCATGAAGAAAAAGAAATGCTCGATGAAAACTTTATTGATAGTTATATGCATAAAAAACATCCAAATAAAAAATATACAATTCAGAAGACGGAGTTTGGTAGAATTCCAATGGATACTAAAATTAATAGTATTACTGAGGATTATATTACTAAAATAGGATCATATTCTGGAGTTACAAGAGCAAGTACTGGATATACATTCATAAATATTCAAAAGCAGGCTGATAAATTAGCAAATATAATGCCAGTTATAAGTGGTAATAATGAAAGTAAAAGATATTTTCACTCAATTTTATTGAGAAAAATGGATGCTGTATTTTTAGAAATTATTTCAAATAATCCAGAATATATGAAGAACGCATTAATGGACTTATTTAGAACAAAAAAACATAATCCACAGATAAGATTTCTTTCTGATACGCCAACTATTCTTGATATATTAAAAATAATTATTTACTTACCAAAAATAAAATTTATGCAGTACGCACTTGGTATAAAAAAAAATTTAAATGATAAATAAAATTAATATTATACATAAAAAATCTTTTGTTATTCTGAGTATTGCTAGCTTATTAGTATTTTATATATTCACATTTAGTCCTAACATTGACTATCAAGTATATTTTTTATTTGGTTTAGTATCAGCTATAGGAATTCCTCACGGTTTTTTTGATTTTTCAATTGGAAAAAAAATATTTAAGAAATATAATAGAAAATGGATATTATATTTTACACTAAGCTATATTTTTATATCATTCATATATTTAATTGCATGGGTTTTCTTGCCAGGGCTTTCATTATTATTATTTTTATTTTTAGCTGCATACCATTTTGGGTTTGAAGATTATAATTATATGCAGGAAACAAATAAGGTAGTTTATGTAGACATTAATATCTTTATTAAAGGTCTTATTGTTGTATTTACACCAATATTATTTCACTTTGATCAAGTAAATTACTTATTTTCTGTTCTTATAGGTTATAAAATAAATGGTATTGAGTTTAGTATTATTCAAAAAATACTTTTTATCTTTTTATCAGTTACTCATATATTGTTTGAGAAGAAAAAGAGTTATCTTCATAAAACTGAGGGTATTCTATGTTTTTTAAATTTTGTGATATTGCCACCGCTTGTTTCATTTATACTTTATTTTTGTTTCATGCATTCTATAAGACATTTTTTAGAGTCAATATATATATTAAAGTTAGTTCCAAATAACTTTACTACAAGAAATTTCTTAATTGTGATTATTTTAACTTCAGTTGTTTTTTCTATATTTTCAGTTTTCCTTATTTCGAATTTTTATGAGATATCCATAAGCGATACTGTAATAAAATTTATTTTTATTATTCTAGCTTGTTTAACTTTACCTCATATGATTTTCAATATGGTGCCATATAATAAAGAATAATATCATTCTGGTTTAAAGTCTTTTGGTGTCTCTGAGCCTTCACCAAAAAAGAATTTTTCCATCTCTTCTTCTAGAAAAGTTCTAGCTTTTGGTTCTATGGGAGTTAATCTGTATTCATTTATTAACATAGTCATATGTTTTAACCATAATGCCCATGCCTCCTTTGAGACGCTGTCAAATACTTTTTTACCTAGTTCACCTGGGTAAGTAGGTCTTTCTAACCCCTCTAATTCTTTCTTAAGCTTTGAGCACGTTACCATTCTCATTTTTTTGCTCCTCTTTTAATCTCACAATAATTGATATAACTGGCTTTGATGAACCAATCTTATCATAAATATTTTTCCAGTAATAACTATCTAGAAAAAATTCTTTCTCCAATTTAATTCTTAAAATTTCTATATTTAATCTCATATGACTTAGGTTGTGTTTTATATTTTCATATTTAGTAATTTTTTCAGTTATTTTATTTTCTTTTAGAAATTTTTCGAGAATGCATTTCTCATTAAAACTTGGAAAACTCCATAAATTTGCCCATATGCCACCCTTAGAGTTTTTTTTCATAAGTATAAGATCTTTATTTTTATAATTTTGTATGATAATAAAGTATAGCTTTAAATTTTTCCTTTTAATTTTTTTTGTTTTTTCAGGTATGCTATCTGTAAGATTTAATTTTAATGACTCACAATTAAGATTAACTGGGCATATGTTGCATGTTGGATTATTTCTCAAACATACTAGAGAACCTAGATCCATAATTGACTGGGTATATATATTATTATATTTATTAGGTAGAAGTGTCTCAGAAAGCTCCCATAAGTTTTTTTCAATATTTTTTTCACCCCTAACTGCAAAATATCTTTTAATAACTCTTTTAACATTACCATCAAGAATTGGATATTTTTTATTGTATGCTATAGATAGAATGGCTCCAGCTGTAGATCTGCCAACACCTGGAAGAGTTAAAATATCATCATATGATTCTGGAAAATTATACTCATATTTTTCTTGTAATATTTGAGATGACTTATAAAGATTTTCTGCTCTTCTGTAATAACCTAATCCTGTCCACATTTCTAGTATGTCATCTAATTTTGAATTTGATAAATCTTTTATTGTGGGATATTTTTTTATAAATTTTTCATAGTAAGGAAGAACTGTTTTGACTTGGGTTTGCTGAAGCATAACTTCTGAGATCCAAATCTTATAGGGATTGATTTTCTTTTGCCAAGGCAAATTATGCCTACCATGATTTTTATGCCATGAAATTAGATTTTTAGAAAACTCATTTATCTGATTATTATTTTGCTCTTTTCCATTCACCTGAAGCGCCACCTTTTTTAGATTCAAGTTGAATATCAGTAATTATCATACTTCTATCAATAGATTTACACATATCATATATAGTCAATAATCCAATTTGAACTGCAGTTAGGGCCTCCATTTCTACCCCAGTTTGACCTGCAGTAGATGCAGAAGCTTCGCAATAAACAAATTTCTTAGATTGGTTGATTTTAAATATAACACTAACTGACGATAAATTAATATTATGACATAAGGGTACTAATTCAGAAGTTTTCTTCGAGGCCATTATAGAGGCTATACGTGCAATACCTAGAACATCACCTTTTTTGTGAGTTCCTTCTTTAATTTTTTTTACAGAGGTATTTGACATATAAATTTTGCCGCTGGCTACAGCTACTCTATCTGTGATATCCTTATCATTGATATCAACCATATGCGCATCACCAGATTTTGTAAAATGTGTTAAATTTTTTTTCATCAAAAAATATTTGTTAATTTTTTTATAGTGTATCAAAATATGAAAATAAAAGTAATTTACTTAGCAAGACTTTCAGAAGATATTGGGAAAAAAGAAGAATATATTGATTTATTAGAATCCAAGCAAACAATAAAGGATATTTATTTAAAACTTGAACTGGATAAAATAAATTATGAAATTTATTCAGCAAGAAATTTCGAACACTCAGTTTTTGAAGATTTTGTTGAAGATAATGACGAGATAGCATTTTTTCCAACAATAACTGGTGGATAGGGAATCTATTTTAATAAAATAAATGCAGTCCTATTATTTCTTTGGACGTGCATTACAAGTTCAGAATCATTTTTATCTGATACAATTTCTAAGTCCTTAATTTTTTGAACTGGAATATTATTAATTGATAAAATAATGTCATTTGGTCTTATTCCAACTAGATATGCTTTGCTATCTTTTCTCATTTTTACTATTTTTATACCAGTTATTTTTCCATACTCCTGCATCCCTTCTTTAATCTCTGAAAAAACAATTCCTTGTAACCTAGTATTTATTTTTATACCAGATTTTTTAGAAATTTTTGGTTCAAGAATCTTTACTTTAACTGTGACTATCTTTCCTTTTCTACTTAATTGCATTGAGATTGTGCTATTTAATTTTAATAGACCTATCTTATTTCTCATTGCGGCCGTATTTTTAATAGCTTGCCCGTTTATTTTTGTCACTACATCACCAATTTTTATACCAGCTGTATCAGCAGGTGAATCTTTTTGTACTCGAGTAATAATTGAACCTTTATTTGTATCAATTCCAAATGCCTTAGATAAGTCAGTTGTTAAATCTTGAGCAGATACACCAAGATAACCTCTTTTTACTTTTCCAAATTTTATAAGTTGATCTGTGATATCAAGAGCCATATTTACAGGAATCGCTAATCCTATACCTACACTTCCTGAGGCTCCTTTTGAGCCAATAATGGCTGTATTTATGCCTATAAGCTCACCTTTTAAATTAACCAAAGCTCCACCAGAATTACCGGGATTAATTGAAGCATCAGTTTGAATGAAATTTTCATAAGCCTCTATTCCTAAGCCTGATCTTCCTAAGGCACTTACTATTCCAGAAGTAACGGTTTGACCAATTCCAAAAGGATTTCCAATAGCAACGACAAAATCACCAACTCTTAATTTTTCAGAATCTGCAAATTTTAAGGAAATTAAATTTTTAGATATTATTTTAATTACCGCTATATCAGATGCTGGATCAGCTCCAACTAAAGTAGCTTTAAACTCTCTACCATCGTGCAGCTTTACTTTTATATCTTTAGCTTTAGCAATTACATGATTATTAGTAATAATATATCCTTTTTTACTATTGATAATTACTCCAGAACCAAGCCCAGACCTATTTTTTTTTCTAGATTTTTGTTGACCAGGAATATTAAAAAACTTTCTAAGAAAAGGGTCGTCAATTCGCTGCGCCCTATCCTCACCTTCACTAATTGTATAAATATTTACGACAGCGGGGGTAACGTTTTCTAACATTGGCGCTAATGATGGAACTCCAGCACTAAATAAATTAGATTTATCAGCAGAAGATGCTGATGTAAACATAATTAATGATACTAAAATTATTCTTTTTAATGCAATCATATTTTTAATCCTTACATTCAAACTTACCTAAATCAATATTTTTTCTAACATTATTAGAGTTGAATATTTGTCCGCTCATTGCAATATAAACACCGTTTTCTAAGCTTAGTGCTGCGGCATATGCGAATCCTGAGTTAAATATAGCATCAGTTTTCTTAAACCTAGCTGGTTGCATAGCACCAGTAAGAACAATTGTTTTTTCCTTAACATCTTCTAAGAATTTCGCAGTTTCAACCATAGTATCGGTTCCATGAGTTATTATAATTCTTTCTTCTTCGCACTCAATAACAGATTTTTTTATAATTTCTCTTTCACTATGGGTTATATCAAGACTATCTTTTTTTAAGATAGACTGAACTCGATAATCAGACATCACATTACCCTCGTCAAGAATAGAAGATATGCAAGGCTCTCCAATACTATATTCACTATTAGCATCAAAATATATTTTATCAAATGTCCCGCCGGTTGTAAGTATTACTATACTCATAATTACAATTCTCCAATCCCATAAATACTATGTTATTATCTAGAAAGTGTAATTCTTCACAAAAATAAGAAATAAGCAAATTTATTTTATTTATCAATATTCTGAGAAAATTAATATGAGAAAAAATGGAAGAAAACCTAATGAACTAAGAGCTATTAAGATTACAAAAAATTACGTATCGCACCCTGAAGGTTCAGTTTTAGTGGAGTTTGGCGAAACTAAAGTTATATGTAATGCAACTATTGAGAATAATGTTCCTCGTTTTCTAAAAGGAAAGAACATGGGTTGGGTTACCGCAGAGTACGGAATGCTTCCTAGATCAACTAATGAGAGAATGAGAAGAGAAGCAAAAAACAAGCAAAGTGGTAGGACGATGGAAATTCAAAGATTAATTGGGAGGTCTTTAAGATCCTCAGTAAACTTAAATAAACTTGGCGATAGATCTATTACTGTAGACTGCGATGTTATTCAAGCTGATGGAGGCACAAGAACAGCTTCAATTACTGGAGGATTTGTAGCTCTATGTTTAGCTTTAAGGAGCCAGGATGATGATAATTTTAGTTCTGTGGATGCTATCAAGTCTTTCACAGGCTCAGTATCTCTTGGTAAAGTTGATGGTGTAATTGCTTTAGACCTAGATTATGAAGAAGACTCAAATGCTGAGACAGATATGAATTTTATTATGAATGAAGAAGGTAATTTTATAGAAATACAAGGGACCGCGGAAAAAGGTTCGTTTTCAAAAAATGAGTTAGACCAAATGACATCTTTAGCTTCAGAAGGCATAAAATCTATTATCGAAATACAAAAAAAATCATTAAATAGTTATGAGTAAAATTGTTCTAGCTTCAAATAATAGTCATAAGATAAAAGAGTTTTCAAAAATATTAGATGAGGAAAATATACAATTAATTTCTCAATCAAAACTAGATATTCCAGAAGCAGACGAGACGGGGCTAACATTTTTAGAAAATTCAATAATAAAAGCAAGAAATGCATCTTTAATAGCCAAACTACCTGCAATAGCAGATGATTCTGGTATTGAAGTTGATGCACTAAATGGAAGGCCGGGTATCTATTCAGCAAGATATGCAGGGTTGGAGTGTGATGATAAGGCAAATAACAAGCTTTTATTAAAAGAGTTAAAAGACATTCCTTTCTCTCTAAGAACAGCCAGATATCATTGCACAATTGTTTACCTATCATCTTATGATCACCCGGTACCAAAAATATACAATGCTACCTGGGAAGGTTATATAGGCACGCAGGAGATAGGCAAAAACGGATTTGGGTACGATCCTTTGTTCTATTTGCCGGAGTATAAATGTACGGCAGCAGAGCTTTCTGAGAGCGTTAAAAACACTATTAGTCATCGTGGGCAAGCCCTTAAAACGTTTAAGGAAGAATTTATAATAAATACGTAAAATATTAACTTTTTTATTAGTTTTTTTATAAATTTAGCTTGCTTTTTTTAATTTTTTTAAGAAACATTTCTTTTTATAGGGTCTTTTATTCACAGATAATATTTTTGTCAACTTTTATTACATCTTTATTAAAAATAAATATAGAGAATTTTTTTTTAATTTTCTTCATATTAATCAATAGCTTATATTGTACAAAAAATGAACAATTTAATAGCTATTAAAGAATGTATGAATACTACTAAAACAAATAAGTTTTTTGCACAGACTTATCCACAATTTTTGTGGATATAAAAAATACCTCTACAAAACAGTAATTTATATAGTTTAGTTAGAAATTATTACCAATTAGTGGTCTAAATAATAATAATTATCCAAATATTTTTAGCTTTATTTCAATATTAAGACAATACTGCTTGTGGCAATATGTTTCTTTAGGTATTATTCATTCTCTTAAATTTAATGTTTGTAATATTATGAAAAAAGAAATTCACCCCGAATATAGAGATGTTCTATTCCATGACACCGGCGCAGATTCATACTTCTTAATTGGGTCAACTATAAAAACAGATAAAACAAAAGAATGGGAAGATGGAAAAACTTATCCATATTGCAGTCTTGATATCTCATCTGTTTCACATCCTTTTTATACAGGCAAGCAAAAAATTATTGATACTGCTGGCCAGGTTGATAAATTTAAGAAAAGATATAACAAATCATAAAATTCATTTAATTCCTCTTTATATTCTTAGCTTTTTTGGGCAGTATTAGCTTATGGATAGAAGAACATTTTTAAAAGCTTCAACTTTATTTTCAATTAGTGGAACCCTGTCTTCGTGTGCAACAAATCCAGTTACTGGTGGAAAAGACTTGGTTTTATTGAATGAAGATGAGGAGTCAGAATTAGGAAGAACCTCACATAAGCAGGTAATGAAATCCTATGCACCTTACTCAAATCCAGAACTACTAAGATACGTAACAGAGCTAGGAGAAAAACTAGCAGCCGTAAGTCATAGAAATGAATTAATATATCATTTTACAGTATTAGACAGCCCTCAAGTTAATGCATTTGCGATACCGGGAGGATATGTATACATAACAAGAGGTATGATGGCGTATTTAGGTAGTGAAGCAGAACTTTGTGGTGTGCTTGGCCATGAATTGGGTCATATAACTGCTAGGCATGGTGTAAAGCAGTATTCTAAAAACCAAATTACAAACATTTTTACAACCGTATTTTCTATATTTATTGGAAATAGAAGCCTGGCAAATTTAAGTCAGTTGGCCAGTGCAGCAATTTTAAGAGGATTTGGAAGAGAAGCAGAATTAGAGGCAGATAGAATTGGGGCTGAATATATAGCAAAACTTGGCTATGATCCTGATGCGTTAAAAAGTGTTATAGGGGTTCTTAAGAACCAAGAAGAATTTGATAAAGTTTTAGCAGAGGAAGAAAATAGAGAGCCTTATGCTTACCACGGAGTTTTTTCAACTCATCCAGATAACGATAAAAGGTTGCAAGAGGTAATAAAAGCCGCAAAAGACAATATTAATAAAAAAAAATTAGATGATAATAAAGAAAAGTATTTAAATCTAATATCTGGTATCCCATTTGGCCCAGGAGAAGGTCAAGGTTCAGCCAGAGGCTCAAGTTTTTATCATACAGAATTAGACTTCACACTAAAATTTCCTGATGGTTGGAAAATAGAAAATTTACCAACATCAGTTTTAGGAACATCTAAAGATAGAGAAATATTAATTGAACTATCTATGAGAGATCTTAATAGAAAAATTGATGCAAAAGAGTTGTTGCAAAGACTTTATGGAGATATAAATAGTGACGGAAAAGAAATAGGTAACTCAGATTATAAAGGTTATGCTGCAACCATAGAAATGGATACATCATTTGGAGTTAATCATAAATGCAGAGTTGCAATATTATATAAAAATAAAAAAGAAGCATTTCAGTTTATAGCCACAACCAAAGATAATAGTGATTATAAAAAAAATATTGATATTTTTGATAAGACAATAAGCTCAATAAGAAAAATTAATGCTAAAGAAAAATATATGGGAGAGCCAAAAAGAATCATGCTACATAAAGTTAAAAAAGGCGACACATTTAAAAGTCTATCTGTCAAAACAGCTTTTAGTACTCATGCTGAAAAGAGGCTTCGAGTTATAAATAATATGTTTCCATCAGGCGAACCAAAAGTAGGAAGTTTGGTAAAATTAGTATATTAGTATGAATATAAAAAATTTATTTATACAACTATTTTTATTATTATTTTTTTTAAATAGTAACGTCTATTCAGATGGTGTTTTTTCATCAAGTAAAAATACTTTTTTAAAAGCTGATGAAGCATTTTTAGTGTCATTAACAAAAGAAAAAAATAAATTTTTAATAATTAATTTTAAAATAGAAAAAGGGTACTACCTCTATAAAGATAAAATAAAAATTTATTATGACGAAAAAAAAATATCTGAAATAAAATTCCCAGAACCAAAAATTACCGAAGATGATTTTTTTGGAGTAAGCGAAATATACAAAAGTAGCTTTTATCTAAAAATTAAAATGAATGAGAAAGTTCAAAGTGTTCAAGTATCTTACCAAGGTTGTGCAGACAAGGGCTTATGCTATGCCCCTACAAAAAAAATATTCAATATTAGTGAAAATAATGGTGTAATTAAAAGTTCGGGAAATAAAATTTCAGACTCCGATAAAATTTATAAAAAACTATCATCTAATAATATTTTAGTAAATATTATTTTATTTATTGGTTTTGGATTATTACTTTCATTTACACCATGTGTTCTTCCAATGGTACCAATATTATCTGGTATAATATTAAAATCTAACAAAAATAGTTTAAATAAGCCATTTCTATTATCACTTAACTACGTGTTGGGTTTGTGCACTTTATATTTTCTAGTAGGTATTTTTGTAGGCTATTCTTCTGATATATATAATATTCAAAGTATATTTCAAGATCCTATATATTTAATAATTTTTTCTATAATTTTGATTTTATTATCTTTCTCAATGTTTGGATTTTATGAATTAAAAATTTCTAATAATTTTCAAAAATGGATAAGTAATTTTAGTGATAAAAAAAATACTGGCAGTTATGGCGGTTCATATATTATGGGTTTTCTATCAGCTCTAATAGTTGGACCATGTGTTGCACCACCATTAGCAGGTTTGTTTATATATATTACTTCAGAAAGCCCAGGATCTTTTGTTACTAGCTTATTATTTTTAAGTCTTGGAATAGGAATGAGTATACCTCTCCTTCTCTACGGTACCTATATGGGTAGATTAGTTCCAAAGACTGGGAAGTGGATGAAATATATAAATTATATGATAGGTATTTTACTATTATTTGTTGCTTTAACTTTCATTGACAGACTTATTCCTATATTAAATATAAATGACCAGAAATCCAGTTTAGTATTTAAAAATATTAGTAATGTTGATCAACTTAAGAAGAATTTATATGAAGAAAGTGGTAGGATAACTTTCTTAGATGTTTATGCAGATTGGTGTGTCGAATGTAAATTAATGGAACAAAAAACTTTTAGAGATAAGAAAGTAGAAGGTCTATTAAAAAATTTAAATTTGATAAAAATTGATGTTACAGATAACACAAAAGAGGATATTGAACTATTAAAATATCTTAATATTATAGGGCCCCCAGCGTATAAATTTTATGACTACAAAGGCAAAGAAATTAAAGGTTTTGCAATACAGGGATATATGGGCCCAGAAAAATTTTCTAAACACATAGAAGAATTGAAAAAATATTGATTTATGTAAAATTAAATGGTATTTTGATGAAAATAAGCGAATTTAGAAGAAATTAAAAGATATTATGAGTAAAATTCTTGTTTTAAATGGTCCAAATCTCAATCTTTTAGGCGAGCGTGAGCCTGAGATATATGGATATGAGTCTTTAGCCGACATATCATCTGCCCTTGATGAGGTTGCTCAACAAATTGATGTAAACTTGAGTCATGAGCAATTTAATTCTGAAGCAGAATTGATAGATGAAATTCATAGGGCAAAGAGTGAAAAAATAGAATTTATTATATTTAATCCTGGGGCTTTTACGCATACTAGTATTGCCTTAAGGGATGCTCTTCTAGGAGTTTCTATACCATTTATTGAGATTCATATATCCAATGTTTTTTCTAGAGAAGATTTTAGAAAAAAATCTTATCTTTCAGATATTGCCGTAGGAGTTATCTCTGGGCATGGAATATTTGGATACGAGTTAGCTCTAATGTCAGCAGTAAATATTATTAAAAATAGGAAATAATATGGATATAAGAAAAGTAAAAAAACTTATGGAGATGCTAGAAGAATCTTCTTTGGCAGAAATGGAAATTATAGAGGGAGAAGAATCTATAAGACTTTGTAAGACTTCCAGTATGCCTAATCAAAATATTGTTAACCAAGTACCTGCAAATGTTATTTCTACAAACACCCCATTGGGCGTAACTTCGGAGCAGTCTGCAGCGAAAGAGGAAGTAGAGGAAAAAATTTCTGGGCATGAGATTAAGTCACCTATGGTAGGCACATTTTATGAAGCTCCTTCACCCGGATCTAAACCATTTGTAAATATTGGCGATACTGTAAAAGCTGGAGACACATTATGTATTATCGAGGCGATGAAGATGCTAAATCAAATAGAATCTGATAAATCAGGTGTTGTTAAAGCAATCTTTGTTGAGAATGGTCAGCCAGTAGAATTTAATCAAGTTTTATTTATAGTAGAGTAGAAAATGATTAAAAAGTTATTGATAGCTAATAGAGGCGAAATTGCACTACGTATTTTGAGAGCATGTAAGGATCTAGGTATTAAAACAGTCGCAGTTCATTCCGAAGTTGACAGAGATCTAATGCATGTAAGATTAGCTGACGAATCAGTTTGTATTGGCCCTGCAGACTCTAGAGAAAGTTATTTATTACCATCTTCAATAATTAGTGCTGCAGAGATAACAAATTCAGATGCTATTCATCCTGGTTTTGGATTTTTATCAGAGAATGCAGATTTTGCGGAACAAGTTACAAAGTCTGATTTTATTTTTGTTGGTCCAAAATCTGAAACAATAAAATTAATGGGCGATAAAATTCTCGCAAAGAAAGCAATGAATGATGTTGGTATAACTGGTATTCCTGGGTCAAAAGGACCAGTATCAAAAGATATTTCTGAAAATAAAAAAATAGCAAATGAAGTTGGGTATCCTGTTTTAGTTAAAGCAGCTCATGGAGGTGGTGGGCGAGGAATGAGAACAGTTGAGAAAGAAGAGGATCTTGAAGAATCTATTACACTTACTCAAAATGAAGCGCAACTAGCATTTGGTAACGACACTGTTTTCATAGAAAAATTTCTAGAAAAACCAAGGCATATTGAATTCCAAGTTCTTTGTGATAATTTCGGTAACGCAATATGTTTAGGCGAAAGAGATTGTTCAATGCAGAGAAAACATCAAAAAGTTATTGAGGAAGCTCCAGCACCAGGAATAACGCTAGAAATTAGAAATAAAATGAGTGAATTAGTTACAGATGCTTGCAGGAAGATAGACTATATTGGAGCAGGTACTTTTGAGTTTTTATATCAAGACGGAGAGTTTTATTTCATTGAGATGAATACAAGAATTCAAGTAGAGCACCCAGTTACAGAAATGATTACAGGCATAGATATTGTGAGGCAACAACTTTTGATAGCTTCTGGCGAAAAGGTAGGGTATACGCAAGAACAAGTAGAATTAAGAGGGCACGCAATAGAGTGCAGAATAAATGCCGAGAATTCAGAGACATTTATTCCTTGTCCTGGAACAATTAATCAGTTTCATGCGCCTGGAGGGCCAGGAGTAAGAATGGATACACATATTTATAATGGTTATTCAGTACCACCAAATTATGATTCGATGATTGGAAAATTAATTTCATATGGAAATAATAGAGATGCCGCAATCAGAAGAATGAGTAATGCATTAAACGAAATTGTTATAGATGGAATTGATACAAATATAAATTTACAAAAAAAATTAATTCTAGATTCTGAGTTTCAAAAAGGAGGATTCAGTATAAATTATTTAGAAAATAAATTTAAAAAAGAAAATGGATCAAAGTAAATCAAAAAGATTATTGAGAGAGTTTGTAAGACAAGAAGTACAGGAATATTTTAAAAAAATTGATGGATATCCAATTGATAAAGTATATAGCTTAGTAATAGGTGAAGTAGAAAAACCACTTATAGAAGAAACGATTAAATATTGTAAGGGCAACCAATCTAAAGCTTCAGAGTTACTTGGTATTAGTCGAGGAACTTTGAGAAAAAAAATGAGACAGTATGATGTTTTTTGAAACAGGTATTAAATTTGACTAAAAATAAAAAATTTGCATTGATAAGTGTCTCTGATAAATATAATTTAAAAGATATAGTAAAATATTTAATAGAAAATAACTTTCAAATTATTTCTACTGGAGGAACATTTAAAAAATTAAAAGAACTTAATTTTCCTGTTTTGTCAATTACAGAAATAACAAAATTTCCTGAAATTATGGACGGTAGGGTGAAAACTCTCCATCCAAATATACATGCAGGTCTTTTAGCGAGAGAAAAAGATGAAGATATTTTAAATGATTTAAATTTGCAGAGAATAAATGTTTTAATTGTTAATTTTTATCCATTTGAAAAAATTGTAAATCAAGATAAAGTAATTTTCGAAGAAGCAATAGAGAATATTGACATTGGCGGACCAGCGATGGTTAGAGCAGGTTCAAAAAACTTTGAAAATTGCACTGTACTTACTGACCCATCTGATTATAAGAAATTTATATGCGATTTCGATCCAGAACTAATATCAAATGAAATCTTAAATAAGAATATGGCTTTAAAAGCTTTTGAGCATGTTGCGAATTACGACATCTCTATAGCAAACTATTTAGGAAAAGAGATAGGGAAAGAAGATTTCCCGAAGTACCAAGCTTTGAAAAAAATAAATAGTTTAAGATATGGTGAAAATCCACATCAAAAAGCATCTTTATATCAAAATAATGATGTAAGAAGTATTAGCATAGTTAACTCAAAACAATACCAAGGAAAAGACTTATCATTCAATAATATTGCTGATGGCGATTCTGCATTGTCATGCGTAATTAATTATGAAGAGCCCACATGCGTTATTGTGAAGCACGCGAATCCATGCGGAGTATGCTCTCATAACAATCTAATGAAAGCCTATGAGGGAGCATATAATACAGATCCAACATCTTCATTTGGTGGAGTTATAGCTTTTAATAGGGAGATTAATGAAGATATAATAAAAAAAATACTAGATAATCAGTTTGTTGAATTAATTATTGCCCCATCATTTTC
This sequence comes from Gammaproteobacteria bacterium, assembly GCA_018674175.1. Lineage (GTDB taxonomy): Bacteria > Pseudomonadota > Gammaproteobacteria > Poriferisulfidales. The sequence goes on from JABHAT010000029.1 coordinate 50,379, forward strand.
CAAAAAAGCTTTAAAGTACGCGGAATCAAAAATAAATATTAGAATAATAGAGTTTACTGACTACAAGAAAAAAAATAATCAAAATTTTAGTCAAATTAAGAGTATTAGTGATGGAATATTAATACAAGATGAAGATTATTCCTCACAAGATATTGTAAAAAATTATAAAGTTGTTTCTAAAAAAATACCAACAGCAGAAGAGTTAATTGATTTACATTTTTCTTGGATAGTTTCAAAATATGTGAAATCAAACGCTATAGTTTTTTCTAAGGAAAGAAAAACATTGGGTATAGGCGCAGGTCAAATGAGTAGAATCGATTCAACATTTATTGCTGCACAAAAAGCTTTACAGCAGAACATTAGTTTGAAAAATGCAGTTATGTCTTCAGATGCGTTTTTCCCGTTTCCTGATAATGTTGAAAAAGCAGCAGAATTAGGTGTATCAGCAATAATACAGCCAGGTGGCTCACAGAACGATGAGTTGGTTATAAATAAAGCTAACGAACTAAAAATAAGTTTAGTATTTACAGGTATAAGGCATTTCAGGCACTAAATATGAATCTATTAATTATTGGTAGTGGTGGAAGAGAGCATGCAATTGCATGGAAAATATCACAATCAAATAAAGTAAAAAATATTTACGTTACACCTGGAAATCCAGGAATCAATCTTGAAGAAAAAGTAAGCCTTATTGAAATAGATAATCCTACAATTAAAGACTATATTGGTATTGCAAAAGAAAAAAGTATAGACCTTACGATAGTTGGCCCCGAAGCACCACTTGTTGAAGGAATAGTAGATGAATTTAATAAAAATAATTTAAAAATATTTGGTCCAAATAAATTAGCATCTCAGCTTGAAGGATCAAAAGATTTTTGTAAAAATATTTTAAACTCTGGAAATGTGCGTACAGCAAAACACAGATCTTTTAAGGAATCAATATCTGCCATTAAATATGTGAAAGAGCAGAATATGCCAATTGTAATAAAAGCAGATGGTCTTGCTGCAGGCAAAGGAGTTTTTATTATAGATGATCGTGATAAAGCATATAAATTAATAAATGATCTTTTCACGGGAGAAATAGGTGGGATAAAAACATCATTAATAATAATAGAAGAATTTTTACGAGGCGAAGAAGCCAGTTTTATTTGTCTTGTTTCAGGAGATAAGGTTATACCATTAGCTTCATCAAAGGATCATAAGAAATTATATAATGGTGACCATGGCCCTAATACAGGTGGTATGGGTGCTTATTCTCCTACAAAATTGATAAATAGCAAAATATCTAATGTTGTAATTAATGAAATTATTACTCCAACTTTAAATGAATTAAAAAAGAAAAATATTGAATACGAGGGATTCCTTTATGCTGGATTAATGATTGATAAAAATCAAGTCCCATACGTATTAGAATATAATTGCAGATTAGGAGATCCAGAGGCGCAAGCTATATTGATGAGATTAGAAAGTGATATTGTTGAAATATTTTTAGCAACGATAAATAAAAAATTAGATGATTTAGAAATTAAGTGGAAAAGTGAGAGTGCTTGCACAATAGTGCTTGCATCAGAAGGCTACCCAGGACCATATGAAAAAGGGAAGAAAATTGAAGGCCTTGATCACGAGATCAGTGGTACAAAAGTTTTTCATTCAGGAACAAGCATACAAGATCGTAATTTTATTACGAATGGAGGTAGAGTAATATCTGTAACAGCATTAGGGGTTAATCTTCAGATAGCCCAAGCTAAAGCTTATGACAGAAGTAATCAAATTTCTTGGGAAGGAAAAATCAAAAGACATGACATAGGCGAAAAAGAAATAAATAATAAATTTACCTTTTCATAGATTCAAAAAATTCATTATTTGTTTTTGTTGTCTTTAGTTTATCAAGTAGAAACTCTACAGCTTCAGTTTCTCCCATTGAGTGCATGAATTTTCTTAGTATCCACATTCTTTGAAGTTCTTCAGGAGAAGTTAGTAATTCCTCTCTTCTGGTCCCTGATTTATTAACAGCAATTGCTGGATACACTCTTTTTTCTGCTATTTTTCTATCCAAATGAACTTCACTATTTCCCGTACCTTTAAATTCTTCATAAATAACTTCATCCATCTTAGATCCAGTTTCAACTAAAGCTGTAGCTAAAATTGTAAGAGAACCGCCTTCCTCGATGTTTCTAGCTGCACCAAAGAATCTTTTAGGTCTATGAAGAGCATTAGCATCTACACCGCCAGTAAGAACTTTCCCTGATGATGGGGCAACTGTATTGTATGCTCTAGCTAATCTCGTGATGGAATCCAAGAGAATAACAACATCTTTCTTATGTTCCACAAGTCTTTTTGCTTTCTCAATAACCATTTCAGCCACTTGAACATGCCTTGTTGCGGGCTCATCAAATGTACTTGAAACAACTTCACCATCTACCATACGTGACATCTCAGTTACTTCTTCAGGTCTTTCGTCTATTAATAAAACAATCAAATGACATTCAGGGTTATTAGTTTTTATACTTTGAGCAATATTTTGCAGCATAATTGTCTTACCTGCTTTTGGGGGTGAAACAACTAAACCTCTTTGACCTTTACCAATAGGGGCACATATATCAATAATTCTTGCAGTGATATCTTCACTACTTCCATTCCCTCTTTCTAATTTAATTCTTTTTTCAGCATGCAATGGAGTTAAATTTTCAAATAATATTTTTCTTTTTGCATTCTCAGGAGCTTCATAATTAATTTGGTCAACTTTGAGCATAGCAAAATATCTCTCAGTATCTTTTGGAGGTCTAATTTTTCCTGATACTGTATCACCAGTTCTCAATCCAAATTTTCTTATTTGACTAGGGGAAACATATATATCATCTGGACCTGCTAAATATGAACTATTAGCTGATCGTAAAAAACCAAATCCATCTTGTAAAATTTCAAGAACTCCATCACCGAATATATCTTCTCCACTTTTAGCATGTGATTTTAAAATAGAGAAAATTACTTCTTGTTTTCTAGATCTAGAAATATTTTCTATCCCCATATCCGAAGCCATAGTTAGCAAATCGGGTGGACTTTTTTTCTTTAACTCTGATAAGTTCATATTTTATTTACCTGTGGATTTTTTGCAGAATATAAAAATGCTTTTTTGCGCTATGATTAATTACGCTTGAGTTTATTTCTTTGAGATAAGTCTGCAACTGAGATTGAAAGTTAACATTAATATTAACTTCCGTCTAGCATTTTTTTTAAATATTATCTTCAATAAATTTTATTAAATCAGCTTTGCTTAAAGCTCCTACTTTGGTTCCAACTACGTTTCCATCTTTAAATAACATTAAAGTTGGTATGCCTCTAATCCCATATTTTGGAGGTGTTTGAGAATTTTCATCAACATTTAATTTGCCAATCAATATTTTATCTGACATTTCATCTGCAACTTCCTCAAGAATAGGGGCTATCATTTTACATGGACCACACCATTCAGCCCAATAATCAACTAATACTGGTTTCTTAGATTTTATAACTTTGCTTTCAAACTCTTCATCTGTAAGTGTTAATATTGCATCAGACATAATATCTCCTAGGTTATTATAATAAGTTTTTTTAATTATACATATTATAGGATTAAATCAAGTTATTTTATTAATATTTACGTATCTTCATATAAAATTCTCCATTCTCCATCTTTTTCTATTTTCCAAAATAATTTCTTTTTAGAAGAGGTTCTAAAATTATTACTTTCATAGTGTTGTCTAAAATCTGAGTATATTAGCCCATTGGTTTTTGGATAATAAAATAAATTTAAATTTTCAATTTTTACTTTAATAAAGGTTTTATTTTTTATTATCCTTAAAATATGAGCAACTCTTTGCTCAAAATTATGTTTTTCACTATTAAAATTTATAGAGTGTTTAGATATAAATGCATGGGGATCCAAGCTTTCCCAAGTCTCCTTCCATGAGCTAATAATTTCAATTGCTTTATTTTTATTTTGATGCCATTCATTTCTTTTTATCCATTTCACTTTTTCAACTAAAATTACAGGAGTCTCTCCAACAGAAATATATTTACCTAGCTTCTTTAAAGTGTGATTGCTAGTAACAATGCATCCTTCACTAGTCAAAGGAGGCCTGCTATAAACGTCCCTAGGCACTCCATGAACCCAGATACCGTAGCCAGTTTTTTTATTTTTTTTATCCCATGCGTTCGGATAATTTATAGGATATGCTCCACTCCCATAAAGTTCTGGTAAATCTTCATCTACTAATTGAGAAGTGACTTTATAGACACCTACTGGAGTTTTATTATCACCTGATATTTTTTTATTAAATCCAGCTTTTCCTATTGATACATAAAAATCTGCAATAATTTCTGGAACACCATTGCTATTTTTTACTAAATATAATCTAGATTCAGATAATTCAATTAAAAATGCATACTTTATATTATCAGCTAAACTAATTATTGACCTTGGAAGAAGGTCTTTTTTCTTGTATATAGAATCAAAATTTATTCTTGCTTTTGCTTCACTCTTTAGGTCATTTAAACCTTTGTCCTCAGACTTACTTCCTAGTAGAGGTTTTTTATTTAAGTATGCTGATAATAAATCGGCATAAATAATCTTACCTAATTTAAAGTTAGGAAAATTTTTACTTAATTTTTCAGCACTAAGTAAGGCATCTTCATTACTGCCGTTTCTCATAAAATCAATGATTCTTAATAATTCTATTTCAGCTTTTTCATTTGACGAAGGTTCAGCGTTTGAGTAAGAAAAATTACTCATAGATAGTAAAACTAATAGTAGTGCGGCATTAATTATAATACGCATTATTTAAGAGTGTATTCCCCTGTAATCTTAAAAATTTCTCCAACCAATGTAATTGTAAAATGTTTATTTACAACATCAGAAAATGAGTCAGAATTATATGATTGTGTGAACTGAGCAAGAATGTCTTTATTATCGTAGTTTATAAATTTTATATTAGATATTTTAATCTCAATATTATTTTTATTTTTTATTTTATTTTTTCTATCATTCTTCCAAGCGCTATTAGATTTAAATTTTAATGAATGATAATTTTCCCCGTAACTTGAAAAGTATTTCTTAAAATCTTTATTTTGCCAAGAACTCGCCCATTCATTTATAAATTTTTTAACATCTTTTGGATCAATTTTATTTATATATGGAATTTTTTTTATATCGTCACTTTTAACTTGATTAAATTTTTTTTTATTTGTAGTTTTTAAATTCTCTAGAAGTGTTAAATTTATATTGTTCTTAGGTTCTTTTATTGACAAAGCTTCTTCATATATTACGTTTGCTTGAAATGCATATAAGTTAGTAAGATTTTTATATACTACATCAATATCTTTGTTACTAGTTATGGAGTTCCTAAGAATTTTAATGGCTTCATCAATATTCCCTAATTTTGCCTCTATGTAGGCCATATTATTTGAAATTTGAATATTATCTGGATTTTCTTTTGAAAGCTTTATAAGTATTTTTTTAGCTTTTGGAAAATTTTCTGACAAAATAAGTGCATTTGCATCATTGAATCTTTCTTTGATATCTAAAGCATAAGAGGAGCAAATAGAGACATTTAATAAGAGAAAAGAAATTACTATTTTTATGTGCATTTAATATTATTTCAGTTGCTGTATAGTTATATAAAATAACATTATATGTTAAAAAGTTAATAATACAATAAATCTTAAAAAAATGGGCGGGTTATGAATATAACTATATTAGGTGGTACGGGCTTTGTTGGCCTGAGCTTGATTAATTGTTTAGCTAAAACAAAAAACAATGTGACCATAATTACCAGAAATAAAGAAAAAAATAAAAAAATACTTGTGTACCCAAATGTTGTATTAATTGAAGCAGATGTTCATAACGCAGAGGAACTTACAAAGCATACTAAAAAAACAGATGTATTAATTAATTTAATAGGTATTTTAAACGAAAAAGGTCACAGTGGAAAAGGTTTTAGAAGTGCACACAGTGATCTAGTTAGGATTATACTTACGGTTTGTAAAGCTAATAATATAAAACGAATTTTACATATGGGTGCTTTAAAATCAGACCCAAAAGGACCTAGTCATTATTTAAGAACAAAGGGTGAGGCTGAAAGTTATTTGATGACTTATGGAAAAAGATTCGCAAATATAACAATTTTTAAACCATCGGTTATTTTTGGAAAAAACGATAGTTTTATATTAAGATTTAGTAATCTACTAAACTTTGTTCCGTTCGTATTTCCACTGGCTTGCCATGATTCTAAATTTGCTCCAATTTTTGTTGATGAATTATCAGATTTTGTTGTTAAATCAATAAACGAATCAAAGAGTTTTAATAAGCAGTATAATTTATGCGGCCCAAAAATATATAGTTTAAAAGAAATATTGGAAATTGTAATTAAAGAAAAAAATAGAAATATTAAGGTAATACCTTTATCAAAAACTATGTCTAAAATTCAAGCTAGTATAATGGAGTTTGTTCCCGGAAAACCTTTTTCAATTGATAACTTTAATTCTTGTCAAATAGATAGTATATGTAAATCAGATCATGATTTTTATTCAGATCTAGAAACTATAATTCCAACATATATAAAACCAAATTAAGATAAGCCATGAAAATATACCTTGTTGGTGGTGCAATCAGAGATAAATTATTAGGACTAATACCTAAGGAAAATGATTGGGTTGTAGTTAATAGTAATCAGAAGGAATTATTAGATTTAGGATACAAGCAAGTTGGAAAGCAATTCCCAGTTTTTCTTCACCCTAAAACATCAGAAGAATATGCATTAGCCAGGCTAGAAAAAAAAATAGATAGAGGTCACAAAGGTTTTAAATTTGACACAAGTAAAAGTGTTACATTAGAACAAGATTTATTTAGAAGAGATTTAACTATAAACGCAATAGCCCAAGATGAAAACGAAGAGTTAATAGATCCTTATAATGGTATAGGCGACATAAATAAAAGAATAATAAGGCATGTTTCGGAAGCCTTTTGTGAAGATCCATTAAGAGTTTTTAGAGTAGCAAGATTTTGTGCAAAACTTGCAGAATATGATTTTAGTATCCATGAAACAACATATGAGGAAATGAAAAAAGTTGTAGACTCTAAAGAAATAGAGACTTTATCTAAAGAACGCTTGTGGGGCGAACTGTCAAAATCATTCAATACAAAGAGTCCATGGATATTTTTTCAAGTTTTAATAGATTCAAAAGTGGCAGAAAAATATTTTCCTGAACTAATAAGTAATGAGCCATTAAAGAAAAAAATTATATATTTTTCAAATACAAAAATAGAAAAAGATGTATTTTTATCATTAGTTGGTTTTTCTATAGATTTTGTTGAATCATTTGGTTTCCCAAAAAAAGTTTTAGACTTATATTTTATGTTTAATGAATTTGGCGCTAAGTTTGTTTCAATAAAATTAGATGATAAAAATATACTTGATTTTTTAAATAGATTAGACGCTTTTAGAAGACCTGAAAGGCTAAATATTTTTTTAAATCAGATGCAACATTTTTTTAATTTTCATAAAATAAATGAAAAAGAAAAAATTAATATATTTACAGATTTGCACGAAATAATAAAAGAAAAAATTGAGTATGGTGATTTGTCATCAATTAGTGTTGAGGAAATAAAAAAGAGGGTAGAGAGTATTAATATTAATATTATTAATTTAGTGTTAAGTAAAAAAAGTAAGTAAAAATAAGCCTAAAAATATTCTGTATATCATAAATGGATAGAATCCTATTTTATTTATATACGATATGAAATATTTAATCACAGCATATGAAATTAAAAAAGATATTATTATTGAAATTAATATTTTTAAAATTGTGTAGTAATCCAGAATATGGTAATTAATAGAGTATATTTCATATAACATTGCTAACAGTATAACTGGGAAAGATAGAACAAGAGCAATTATAACTGTACTTTTTTTATTGTAACCAAGAAGCAGAGCCCCTAATATTATAATTGCAGATCTTGATGTTCCAGGTACTAGTGCTAAAGCTTGGAAGAGACCAATAAATAACATGTCATAATTACTTATATCTATAATATTTTTTTCTGGCCTTTTAAGAACAAAATCTCTTAGGAGCTCAGTTAATATAAAAAGAAGTGCTATCAATAATGTAGATATTGCTATAACTTCTATAGACCTTAAATTTGTAGTTATATAATCATGATACAAGAATCCAAAAATTAATACTGGCATAGAACCTATAAATAATTTTCCTATTCCAATATGATGTTTCGATGATTTGGAATCTTTGAAATATTGATTATTTAATATAAAGTAGAAGATAACTGCTAATAAAGAACCAAAATGCATTGAAACGTCAATAAGAATATTCTGATCAATCCAACCAAATAATTTTGGAATTAAAATTAAATGAGCAGAGCTAGAAATAGGAAGAAACTCAGTAATTCCCTGAATTATTGACAAGAATATTACTTGAAATAAATCATTCATAACTTGTGCCTAAAATCTTTAAAAGGCATTTTGAAATTACCATCATCATCATCACACAATATCATCATTTTAAAATTTTCTCCCATATCCGAAGGTAATAGCAAAGTTTTTAGAATATTATTTTTTTTATTTGAATCATTTATTTTTAAAGAATTCTCCAAGATATTTGTATTAAGAAGAAATTCGGTTTGAGTTGTGTAAGAAACTAATTGCAAATTATTCAAATTAGAAATTCTATTAACTCTAGAAAAATCAACACTTGTAGAAATATCAAAATTACCTTGGTCAGTAAGTGGATCAGATATTTTTTTGTGATTCTTATAGAATTGGATAGTTCCTTTTGTTCTTTCTGGATGATAAAATTCTTTTTCGTTATATCCGTAGTCAATGATTAAAAAAATAAAGTTTTTTACCCCGCTAATTGAATCAGAAAGAAATTTTTTATATAAAGTATTTATCTCAAAAATATAATTGTTAGGTATACTTGATCCTATCCTCAATTCAATATTTTTAATTTTTTTCTGCAGGTGGTCACTACAATCTATTTTAGAAAAGTAAAGTTTATTATTTTTAGATTTTATTACTTTCTCATAAAAAATATTATTTTCTCTAAATAATATTTTTGATGGTATTGCATCTAAGACCTCATTTGCTAATAAAAAAACATTTTCAATATTTTTTACCTCATCTATCCACTCAACTATATCTTTGTATTTTTCCGGGAGTAATTTAATTTTTTTTTCTTGCTGCTTCCTTAAATAAATACTTTTTTCTAAAATGTAGTATTTTTTTGGAATATCATTATCCTTAATATTTTTTAGGAAGTTATACGCCATTTCTCCGCTGCCCGCACCAAATTCCAAAATATTGTCAATTTTTTTATATTTTTTACATTGCAGGTAAAAATTTATAATAGACTCTGTATATATAGATGATAATTCTGGAGCAGTTATAAAGTCAGAATTTTTTTGGTCAAAACTAATATGTTTATTATTATAATACCCAAGATGTGATTCATACAAACAAATGTCCGTATAGCAATCAAAAGTTAAATAACCATCTTGTTTAGCTTTTGCATGTATTTTCTTTAATAATTCCACGTAGTACCCTATATTTTGTTTATTAACAGAATAGCTTAATTATCAAGTATAATGTTTTTATGAATCAAAAAAATACAAAAATTGTCCTAATTACTGGAGCCGGAAAAAGACTTGGAGAAGCAACAGCTTTAAAGCTTCATTCTTTGGGAATGGATGTAATTATTCATTATAATAGCTCTGAAAAGGCGGCAAAAAAATTGGTATCTAATATGAACGATGTTAGAAAAAACTCGGCAATATCAATTAAGTTAAATTTAAGAGATTTTACAAGCTATGAAAAAGAATTTTCCAAATTAGATGAAAAATGGTCAAGTATTGATGTTCTGATAAATAATGCTTCTACTTTTTATCCAACAAATATTCAGAATACAACATTTGAAAATTGGGATGATTTACATGATGTTAATCTTAAAGCGCCTTTTTTTATCTCTAAATTTTTTTATAAATCTTTAAAAAATAATAAAGGTTGTATAATAAATATTGTTGATATTCATGCAGATCGACCACTTGATGAATTTTCAATTTATTCTATGGCAAAAGCTGGTTTAAAAATGCTTACTAAATCATTGGCATTAGAATTCGGCCCCGAAATAAGAGTTAATGGTGTTTCTCCAGGTTCCGTAATGTGGCCAGAAAATAAAGAGTATGAAAGTAAGCAACAAGAAATTATTGAGAGTACTGCACTTAAAAGACAAGGTGATAGACAAGATATAGCTTTAACATGCGCATTTTTAATTAATGATGCGAATTATATTACAGGCCAAATAATTAACGTGGATGGAGGCAGGAGTTTAAGCAGGTAACTAATTACTTCTTGTTATAGTTATTCCAACATCTTCAGAGCCGCGAATAGCACCAGGTTTACTTATTGAAAGAGTAATATATTCAACTTTAAATTCGACCAAGACGAGATTTGCAATATTTTCAATAAGTGTCTCTATAAGTTCGTGTTTATTATCACTAACATAATCCTTAATACAGTTTGAAAGAGCTTTATAGTCTAAAGAGTGATTTACATCATCAGTTTTAGCAGCCTTCGAAATATCAAAACCAACCTCTAAATCTATTCTTATAATTTGCTCTATTTGTTTTTCCCACTCAAATAGCCCAATTCTGGTCAACAAACGTAAGTTTTTTAAGAAAATTTTATCCATATGCATGCGATTATAGTGTATTATTGCATTTAATGTTGTGTAGATAGCAAATATTTGTTATCTTTTTTCTTTTTTAAAAGGTTTGGGTTTAATATGTCAAGAATATGCGAAGTAACTGGTAAGAAGCCAATGTCGGGAAATAACGTTTCTCATGCAAAAAATAGAACAAGGAGAAGATTTTTGCCAAATCTACAAATGCATAGATTTTGGGTAGAAGCTCAAAATAGATGGATTTCATTAAGAATTTCAAGAAAAGGATTGAGAATTATTGAGAAAAAAGGTATCGAAACAGTACTTAAGGATATTAAGAAAATATGAGAGAAAAAATAAAATTAGTGTCATCTGCAAAAACAGGACATTATTATACAACTACTAAAAATAAGAAAAATACACCTGATAAAATAGAAATTAAGAAATTTGACCCAGTTGTAAGAAAACACGTTACTTACAAAGAATCAAAAATAAAATAATTATTATTCTGGAGCAGGACAAAAACATTGTCCTTTAGAATTCCAGGCACACCTTCCAGTTTCACCACCTTTGCTTTTCCACATGGCGCAACCAACACCTGTCGCTCTTGGTCCCAATGGATCAGCAACCTTAACAGCAATTTTATCTTTAATATTAACAGTTACATACTCAAATTGAGATTCATTTTCATTTGTAATAACAGCTTCTACTTCTGCCTCTTCTTCATCAAAAGCCCAGTCTTTTAAATCACCAATTGTTGAGCAACCGGAAAGTAATAAAAATATGATAAACGAAAAAATAACTTTAATATTCATGTTATAAAACTCCTAATTTAATCCCATATGTTCAATTAATAAATTTTTACTATTATAACTTTATTTAATTTATAATGTACTTAAATTTTTTATATTTACAAAAATATAATAAATAATATAGCTAAATTAGCCTCAAAATCATATAAAGAGAACATCTGTGTCAATAAACATTTTTTTATCAGACAAATTACCAGAAGAAAGGAATAAGCTTTTAACAGCAATATCTTTTAATAAAAAGATAGATTACACAAACAATATATTGTCAGTAGGAATGTCTGCAATTAATGGAAAAAATCTATATGAAATTTGGGAGGTTAAAGATAAGGTTGACCGAAGTACTTATAATAATATTGATGTATCAAGAAATAAGTATTGTCTATTTGGCTCAATTATAATTGATAATAAAGGCTCTTACGAAGAAATTAGATTAGAAATACAGAAAAAATACCTAGATTTTTTTAAAATATCAAATGAAAATGGTATGCGTATTGTTAAAATTTGGCATTATTTGCCAGAATTACTTAAAGCATACCCAGATAAAAAAACTAATTACTCTTTACTGTGTGAATCTAGAGAAGAAATATATAGAAATTTTTATAAAAATTCAGATTATCCAGCTGCAACAGTCATTGGCATAGAGGGCAATAAAATTTTAATATATTTTTTAGCAGCTTCTTGTGAAACTTACGAAGTTATAGAGAATGAAAGGCAAGTTAGTTCATATAACTACCCACAAAATATTTTTTCAGAAAAACCAATGTTTTCAAGAGCTGTAAGCTTCTCTTTTAAAGATAATATTCAAAAGAAAATAATGATATCTGGAACTGCAAGTATAAAGGGATATGAATCAGTTCATGAATCAGACGTTGCTAAGCAACTTGACGAGGCATTAAAAAATTATAAAACCTTTGCTAAGCTAGAAAGTAATCCTTCAAATATATGTAGAGTCTATTTAACAAAATATCAAACAGAAAATCTTTCAATTGTAACAAAGAAATTAGAAAATTTTTTTGGGACTAATCAATATATTTTATTACAAGGTGATATTTGCAGAAGTGAACTATTAATAGAAATAGAGGGTGTATCAAATGCCTAATGTTATATATAGAATTAAAACTGATATAGCGATGTTTGAAATTAAAACTGAACCGCTAGGTCTTTGGGATCTTTGGATAAATTCTATGCCAACGTTGACTTTTTCTTCTCCTCAAGAAGCTGCTAATGCTGTTATTAATAAGAAAACCGGATATTCTATTTGGGATAATCAAGAAAAAAAAATTAGTGATCATTTTAAAGAAATTAAAAATTGGGAAAAAATCTCTGAAAATTAAAAAACAGGTATAAGCGTTTATGACTAAACTTATTGGGTTGAATAAACCATTTGGTATTATTTGCCAATTTAGTGGAGATAGTAATACGTTGTCAGATTATGTTGATGTACCAAACGTTTACCCAGTTGGTAGGCTCGATAAAGATTCCGAAGGATTAGTAATTCTTACAGATGATGGAAAGTTGCAAAATTTAATATCTAATCCAAAATATAGCAAAATGAAAACTTATATTGTTCAGGTTGAAGGAAAAATAAGTAAGGCAGCTATTACATGTCTTCAAAAAGGTGTGCATCTTAAAGATGGAAATACCAAGCCTGCAATTGTGAAAATAATACCAAAACCAATTTGGATATGGGAAAGAACTCCCCCAATTAGGATGAGAAAAAATATCCCTACTTCTTGGATTGAAATTTCAATTAGTGAAGGAAAAAATCGCCAGGTAAGGAGAATGACGGCAAACGTTGGATTTCCTACTCTAAGACTAGTTAGAACAAAAATTGATCAATGGGACCTAAAAGGTATTAAGCCAGGATCTTATGTTACGCTTTCACAGGGATAATATAAATTTTTTTTTAAGTATATAAATGTAATCATATTTGAATACATATTTTCTTCTATTTATTCTCCATTTCTAGATTATATTTTCCAGAAGCAGCTAGACTATTTAGATAGGCTCTATTCCCAATAATCTTTTGAGCTTCAGAATTATTTTTATTGTCTCCTCTCCATTTTTTCATAGCTTCTAATTGAAGAGCTCTACCGTAAGAAAATGTTATTTTCCAGGGGTTGGTATTAATTTTATTGATGCAACTTAAATTATTAGAAGCACTTTTATCTGACTGTCCGCCTGATAAAAAAGCTATACCTGGAACATCTTTTGGTACATTATTTTCTAAAGATTTTATTGTTAGTTCTGAGATTTCTTCTGCGCTGGATTGAGTTTTACAGTTTGATCCAGAGGTAACCATATTTGGTTTTAATATAATTCCAGAAAAATTAACATTAAGTTTATCTAAGGCTTCAAATAAAATAGATTGTGTTATATTTGTGACTTCAAAGCATTTATTGATATCATGAGATCCATCCATCAATACTTCTGGTTCAACTATTGGAACAATATCAACGGCTTGACAGATACTAGCGTATCTTGCCAAAGCATGTGCATTAGCAACCATACATGCGCTAGAAGGAATATCTTCACCTATGGTAATTACTGCACGCCATTTAGCAAATTTTGCACCTAAATTGCTATATTCATCCATTCTTTGTGGCAAATTATCCAGACCTTCAGTTATTTTTTCATTCTTATGGCATGAAAATGGTTTTGCTCCTGTATCAACTTTAATTCCTGGAATTATTCCGATTTCATTTAAGTATTTTGGGAAAGATTTTCCTTCTGTAGTTTTTTGTCTAATTGTTTCATCAAATAATATAGCACCAGATATGTAATTTGATAGCGAATTAGTCTTTAACAACATATCTCTATAAGATCTTCTATTTTCTTCATTAACCTCAATACCAAGAGAATCAAATCTTTTCTGTATTGTTCCATGGCTTTCATCTAGAGCTAATATTCCTTTAGAACTTGCTACCATCTGGATTGCAGTTTGATTTAGTATTTTTATATCCATCTTATCCTCCTTATATTATTAGTTCTCTGCTAAATGACCAACTTTTACAACTTTAATAGCATTAGTTCCACCTTCTTTTCCAGCAAGATCTCCTTTTGTTATTATTACCAAATCATTTTCTTTAGCAACATTAAGGTTAGTTAAAACATTCACTGCGTCTTTGTTAACTGTCGCATGATTTGTATCTATAGTTTTTATTCTAGCTGGGTACACACCTCTATATAGAGTAATTTTTCTTAAAGTTCCTGTATGAGTTGTTAAGGCAAATATTGGCACACTATGATTGATTCTAGACATCCATAATGCTGTAGATCCAGATTCAGTTATTGCGGCAATCGCAACTGCATTTAAATTGTCAGCGGTAAGCATGCACGCCATAGCAATCGCTCTATCAACTTTTTTATTACTTAATGTAGAGTAATTTGTTTCTTTGCTAGTAATTGGACTTTGCCCCTCAGAACCTTCGCAAATTCTACTCATAGCCTCTACTGCCTCCACTGGATGATCTCCCATTGCAGTCTCACTAGAGAGCATCACAGCATCAGTTCCATCTATTACTGCATTTGCAACATCAAAAACTTCTGCTCTTGTTGGTATTGAGTTTGTAATCATAGACTCCATCATTTGTGTTGCAGTAATAACAACCGTATCTTTTTCCCTAGCTTTCTTTATAAGATTTTTCTGAACGGAAGGTAATTGTGCATCTCCAATCTCTACTCCAAGATCTCCTCTTGCAATCATAATCGCATCTGAGGCCTCGATAATCTCGTCAATATTTTCTAAGGCTTCAGCCCTTTCAATCTTTGCAATTATACCGCCATGATTCCCAGCTTCTTTAAGTAATTTTCTAGCAAGCTCTACGTCTTTGGCTTCTCTTGCAAATGATACTGCTAAGTAATCAACACCTATTTCTGCAGCAACTTTTATGTCATTTAAATCTTTGTCACTTATTGCAGAAGCAGAAAGACCTCCACCTTTCCTATTTAAACCTTTAGAGTCATATAAAAGTCCACCATGAATAACTTTTGAAATAATTTTTGAATTAGATATTTTTTCTACTTTTAATTCTATCCTTCCATCATCTAATAGAAGAATATCGTCAACATTTAATTGCTTTGCAAGATTATCGTATGTTGTGCCAACTATATCTTTTGTGCCTTTATCAAAAGGATGTTTGTCATCTATAGTGAATATATCACCATTTTTTAAATCAATTTTTGAGTCTATGAATCTAGTAATTCTTATTTTTGGACCTTGTAAGTCTCCGACAATACCGACATGGTAATGTTTCTCTGCTGCAATTTTTCTTACTAGTTTAGCTCTTTCAATATGTGATTTTTTATCACCATGTGAAAAATTTAATCTTACTAAATCTACCCCAGCGTTAATTAAACCCTCAATTGATTCTCTTGAAGATGTTGAGGGGCCTAATGTGGCAATAATTTTTGTTTGTCTATATATTTGATCGTTAATTGCTGTCATAATTTTTTAATAATTTTTATTCCTGGTAATTCGTTTCCTTCTAGAAATTCTAAAAAGGCCCCACCCCCAGTTGATATATAGTCTAGGTCTTCAATATTTATAAACTTCTCAATAGCTGAAATTGTATCTCCACCCCCAGCAATTGTTAAAGCTTTAGCATCTTTTATGGAGCAAGCTATATCTTTTGTTCCATTTTCAAACAATGCGTCTTCAAACACTCCAACTGGACCATTCCATAGTATTGTACCAGCTTCTTTGATAAATTTTTTATATATCGTAGAAGTTTTTGGCCCAATATCTTTTATCATTTCCTCATCAGTTATTTCATTAGTATTTTTAATAAATGAGTTGTTAGAACTTTCGCACACAACATCTTTAGGCAAAGGTATGGAAACATTTTTTTCCTTAGCTATATTAATAATTTTTTTAGCGTCTATTACCATATCAGCTTCAACCAATGATTTTCCTATAGAGTAACCAGAACTTAATAAAAATGTATTTGCAATACCACCACCTATAATTATTGCATCAACTTTAGTAATTAATTTTTTTAAAATATTTAACTTGGTAGATATTTTAGAGCCACCAATTATTGCTAGAACAGGTTTTTTTGGATCTTTAAAAATTTTTTCAATGTTTAGTATTTCATTCATTAAAAGAAGACCGCCACAAGTTATAGGAGCATATTTTGATATAGTAAATGTGGAAGAATGTTTTCTATGAGAAGAGCCAAACGCATCCATTACAAATACATCGCAGTTTTTCGCTATTTTTTCTGCTAGCTTACTATCGCCAGATTTTTCCCCGTTAAGGAATCTAGTATTTTCGTAAAGAGTTATATTATTTTTATATTCTGGAGATTTTACATCCAAAGGTTTATCTTCAAAAAAAACTTCCATTTTTAGAATTTCTGACAATCTTCTGGCAACTAAACGTAAACTAAATTTTTCGTTAAATTCACCTTCTTTTGGTCTACCGAAATGTGAAATTATTGCTAACTTAGCTCCTTTTGATAAAGCATATTTTATAGTAGGTATTGCAGCTCTAATTCTAGCATCATTTATTATCTTTCCATTTTCTAAAGGTACATTTAGATCCTCTCGGATCAATATATTTTTACCCGCAATATCAATATTAACTAATTCATTATAATCGGACATTACTTTGCGTTCATCAAAGCTAAAGTTACATCAAGCATTCTATTAGAAAAACCCCATTCATTATCATACCAAACATATACTTTTACTAATCTATCATCCATAACTTTTGTTAAATTAGAATCATAAATAGATGATGCTGGGTTATGGTTAAAATCAGTAGAAACTAGGGGTATGTCATTAAAAGCAACTATATTTTTCATTTCATTCTTAGATGCGTATAAAAGAATTTGATTTATTTCATCTATAGATGTATTTTTTTTTGTCCTAATAACGAGATCTACAACAGAGACATTTACAGTTGGAATGCGAACAGCAAGACCATCAAGCTTTCCTTCTAACTCTGGAATCACTAATCCAACATTTTTAGCGGCACCAGTTTTTGTTGGTATCATCGATAAAGTTGCAGCCCTCGCTCTTCTTATATCCGTGTGATTAGCGTCAGTAAGTCTTTGATCATTAGTAAAAGAATGGATGGTAGTAATTAACCCATGTTCCACACCAATAACATCATTAAGAACTTTTATTACTGGAGCAATACAATTTGTCGTACACGATGCGTTTGATATTATCGTATGTTCTTTAGATAAAATTCCTTCATTAACACCGCAAACTATTGTGGCGTCTACATTCTTCCC
This sequence comes from Gammaproteobacteria bacterium, assembly GCA_018674175.1. Taxonomy (GTDB): domain Bacteria; phylum Pseudomonadota; class Gammaproteobacteria; order Poriferisulfidales. The sequence goes on from JABHAT010000029.1 coordinate 68,140, forward strand.
TGGGGCAGAAATTATTACTTTTTTTGCACCATTTTTTATATGAATTTCAGTATCTTCTTTCGAATTAAATTTTCCTGTGCATTCATAAACTACATCTACTCCATATTTACCCCAATTTATTTTGCTTGGGTCTCTTTCTGAGGTAATATTAATTTTATCACTATCAACATACATAAAGTTACTATCCGCCGTAACTTCTTTATTAAATTTTCCGTGAGCAGAATCATATTTAGTTAAGTGGGCGCTTACGGAATTATCACCAACATCATTAATTGCAACTATTTTCAGTTTTTTATGATCATTCAATTCTGACTCGTAAAGAGCTCTAAGAATATTTCTACCGATCCTTCCGTAGCCATTTATTCCAATATTAATCGTCATTTTTTATTTCCTATATTTATTTTTTTTTAAGCATTACTTCTGCGTGTTCTACAATATTTTGGGAAGTAAAACCAAAATACTTTAGTAGCTCGCCACCCGGGGCAGATTCTCCAAAAGAGTTTATTCCAATTGCTTTTCCTTTTAATCCGATATATTTATACCAGTGTGAAGTGGATCCAGCTTCTATAGAAATTCGATTTACTATACTTGATGGTAAAATTTCTTCTTTGTATTCTTGCTCTTGGCTGTCAAAAATATCTGTTGATAGCATAGAAATAACTCTAACATTGATACCTTTATGTTCTAATTCAATCGCAGCATTCATTGTAATACCAACCTCACTACCAGTTGCAATTAAAATTAAGTCTAAATTTTTAGAATCTTTTAAAATGTATGCGCCTCTGTTTATTAAAGCTATCTGCTCACTAGTTCTATTTTGGAATTCACAATTTTGTCTTGATAAGATTAAGCAAGTTGGACCAGCATCATTTTCAATTGCATATTTCCAAGCAATTGCTGTTTCTAAAGTATCGCATGGCCTAATTACTGTATTATTTGGTATATCTCTTAAACTATTTATTTGTTCTATAGCTTGATGTGTCGGACCATCTTCGCCAAGACCAATAGAATCATGAGTAAAAACATAAATATTTTTTAAGCCCATTATTGCGCTCATGCGTATTGCATTTTTTGAGTAATCGCAAAAAGTTAAAAAAGTTCCACCGTAAGGTATGAAGCCGTTATGAGAACTTATTCCGTTCATTATTGCAGACATACCAAATTCTCTTACACCGTAATTTATATAGTTACCATTATTGAATTCTTTAATTTCTTTAGAGCCTGACCACATTGTTAAGTTTGAGGCGGCAAGATCAGCAGAACCACCCATCATTTCAGGGATAACTTGCGCGTATGCTTCAATTGAGTTTTGAGATGCTTTTCTTGTAGCTATAGTCTCTTTTTTTTCATTACACGCCTTTATAAAATTTTGTGAACTTTCGATCCATTTTTCAGGAAGCTCTGATGAGATCCTCCTTTCTAATTCTTTCCCTTCGTGAGGATATTGAGTTTTATAATTTTTAAAATTTTCGTTCCATTCACTTTCTAATAAAGACCCTTTTTCAATATGATTCCAAGCATCATATATTTCATTAGGAACATCGAAAGAATCATAATCCCAACCAAGACTTTTCTTAGTTAGGTTTGTTTCCTTATCACCAAAAGGTGCGCCATGAGAACTTTCACTACCTTCTTTATTTGGAGACCCAAAACCTATCTTTGTTTTACAGCATATTAAGGTAGGTTTATCTTGTGATTTTAAAGCCCTTTCAATTGAATTTATTAAATCATTACTTGAGTGACCATCAACATCTGCAATTACGTTCCAATTATATGCTTTAAACCTTTTTACAGTATCATCAGTAAACCACCCATCAACTTTACCATCAATTGAGATACCATTATCGTCATAAAAAACTATTAGCTTGTTTAATTTTAAAGTGCCGGCCAATGAACATACTTCATGAGAAACTCCTTCCATTAAGCAGCCATCTCCTGTGAAAACATATGTATTATGATCGATAATCTTAAAATTTTTCTTATTGTATGTTGCAGCCAAGGTCTTTTCTGCGATAGCCATTCCTACTGCATTTGCTAAGCCTTGACCAAGAGGTCCAGTTGTTGTTTCTACACCATCCGTAATATGTGCTTCTGGATGACCTGGAGTTTTAGAATGTAATTGCCTAAAATTTTTAATTTCATCAAGACTCAGATCATACCCTGTGAGGTGGAGCAGACTGTAAAGTAGCATTGAACCGTGGCCATTAGATAAAATAAATCTATCTCTGTTAACCCAGTCTGGGTTATTTGGGCTATATTTTAGATAGTCATTCCAAAGAACTTGAGCAATATCTGACATACCGAGAGGCATTCCTGGGTGCCCAGAATTTGCTTTATCAATAGCGTCTATGGACAAAGCTCTAATAGCATTTGCCATATCTTTTCTTAGCTTATTGTTTATGTTTGCTGCCAATCTTAGTTTCTTTGTTATTTAAAAGGTTCTCTATATTTTTTTTGTGCTTGTATATTACTACAATAGCTAAAAATAAATATATAGATGTTATTGCTAAATTTTCGTAACTTAACCATGTATATATTGGTAAAAAAGTAAATGAGACTATAGCAGATAAAGCAGAGTACCTAAATAGGAATGCTGTTATTAACCAAGTTAATAAGCAAATTATGCCCAATATTGGATCGAATGCCAATATTGAACCAAGCGCTGTAGCAACACCTTTACCACCCTTAAAATTATAAAATACGGGGAATATGTGACCAATTACTGTTACAAAACCAATAATTTGCACATATAACTTAGCATCAATAAAATAGTAAGCTAGAAAAACTGGTAAAAAACCTTTCAAAATATCAAAAGTAAGTATAGTGAGAGCAAGGAATTTATTGCCAGAGCGTAAAATGTTTGTAGCCCCTGGATTTTTTGAGCCATAATCTCTGGGGTCAGGAAGTTTATATATTTTTGAAAGTATTATAGAACTATTGATAGATCCAAAAATATAACTTAAAGGAATGATAATGATAAAAGATATGAAAAAAGTACCCAATTTTTTATCCCCTAAATTTTATAATAGTTATAATTAAATATGATTAATTATAAAGATAAAACTAAAGAAAAGTATAAAAAAATATTATTCATTCATGGCTGGGGTTTTAGCGATAAAATATGGATTAATTTTGCTTCTCAACTATTTAAGCCTGAAAGCTGTATTTTTTTAAATATGTATAGCTATTTGGAAAGTTGCGAAGGAGATCTCAAGGTAGCAGCAAAAAAAGTTTTAGATGATTATAATGATGTAGATTTAATTTTTTCTTGGTCCTTAGGGTGTTATTTAGCTAAAGAAATTGAAGTTTTAGTAAATTTAAATACTATAAAAATGATATATATTTCATATTCGCCTAGATTTATGAAATCAAAGAAATGGAATTTTGGCTTTGAGGAAAACCAAATTTTAAAATTAAAAAAAGATCTTCAGAGTAATAAAGAAAAAGCTATAAAAAATTTTTATTTATTAATACTTGGAAATTTTAGAAATAAAAAATTTTTTTATAAGGAAATACTTTTACATATTAATTCAGTAATGAAAGTTAATTTACAAACATTAAATATAGGTTTGGATATTATCAAAAATTCTAGTTATGATAAATCTTGTAAAGATAAAAAAGCTAAAAACCTTTACATATATGGAGATAAAGACAGCATTGTTTCTTCTGACATCAAAAAATTCATGAGAATTTTAGAGCCAGTTTCCGTTATAAAGGTGCTACCAGATTCATCGCACATACCTTTTATAACTAACCGTGAAGATTTCCTCGAAGCTATTAGAGAATTTATATGAGTGAAAAAATAAAAAAAAATGTCGCTAAAAATTATATTGATTCAGCTGTTGTGCAGAAAGAAATTATTAATAGATTAATGCAAAGATTATCTTTTTTTAATTTATCGCCAAGAAAAGTTATTGATATTGGTTCAGGTGTTGGGCTTAGTACCAAAAAATTAATGGATCTATATTCTAAATCTGAGTTTCATATGCTGGATAATTCATTAAAATCATTAGAAGAAAATATTATAAATGAAAATAATTTATTTACAGTTTGCGCAGATTTCACAAAAGTTCCATACGAAAGCAATACTTTTGATTTTGTATTTTCCTCGTCAGCACTTCACTGGGAGCTAGATATACATTCTTCCTTTAAAGAAATATTTCGAATCTTGAAACCCGGAGGATTACTTTTATTTTCAACATATGGCCCAGATACATTAATTGAACTGAGGTCAGCATGGGCACAAGTTGATAATAAAAAGCATGTTAATGAATTTTATGATATGCACGATATTGGCGATCTTATGTTGAATTTAAATTTTATAGATTCTGTAGTTGATGCTGAAAAAATTATTATTCAATATGAAAATATTCTTCAACTACAAAAAGATCTGAAAAATATCGGATCAAAAGTCTTGCCGGGAGATGATAGATCAAAAAGCTTGTCAGGTGTTAGTGCAATGAAGACCATGTATGCAGAATATGGCAATTTTAGATCAAAATCTGGAGATTTACCTGCTACCTACGAAGTAATTTATGGGTCAGCATGGAAAAAAATGGATAATATAATTCAGTATAGAAAATAAGTAGGTAAATTCACAAATTTTTTAGTTTGTACACTATATTATTAAAGCCTAATTTAGTATACTGTTGCCATCAAATTTACATGGTTATTTGCAGTATGATTCAGTATAAAGAAGGCGAATTTAAGGAATTTATAATTAAGCCCAATAATTCACTATCTTGGAAAGGTAATAAGATATTTTTCTTTATACTTTTTTTTGTATCTTTTGTAATTGCATTTTCATTTGCAATGGCTGGAATGTGGTTAATATTGCCATTTGCAGGGCTAGAAATGATTTTGTTAGGATCTGCTCTTACATTTTGTTATATAAAAAATTCTCAATGTGAAATAGTTAAAATTGATGAAAAGAACGTATCAGTTTCATTAATAAAATCGAGGAACAAAAAAGTTTTCGGTTGTCGTAAATATTGGGCGAAGTTTATTCTAAATAAGCCTCGTCTAAAAGGGTATCCGCACAAATTAGTCTTAAGGTCTGCGGGTAGAGAAATGGAGATCGGCGCTTTGTTAACTGATGAAGAGAGAATAAAGCTAGCCGGAATGTTGAAAAAAAACGTAGAGCAATAAATATGCAAGGAGTATGCAAATAATGTCTTTAATAAAAAACCTGATTTTTTTTATAGCCTCAATGTCAGTATTTAACATAGCACAAGCTGGTTGGTTAGATTTGAATATGACAGAGGGCGTTACTGATTTAAGTCAGGAAGTTTTTGGCCTTCATATGTTAATACTTTGGATATGCGTAGTAATCGGGGTTATTGTTTTTGGTGCTATGTTTTGGTCAATAGCAATGCATAGGAAATCTAGAGGTGTTACGCCAGCAACATTTCATGAAAGCACAAGTTTGGAGTTTTTGTGGACCATTGTTCCATTTGTAATTTTAATTGGAATGGCTGTCCCTGCTACGAAAACCTTGATAAAAATGTATGATCATAGTGATTCAGAGATTCACATTAAAATTACTGGTTATCAATGGCTATGGCAATACGAGTATTTAAATACGAATGTCTCTTTCTACAGTAAATTATCTACCCCATATAATGAGATATATAATAAAGACACTAAGAATATTAATTATTTACAAGAAGTAGATAAGCATCTAGTCGTCCCAGTTAACAAAAAAATTAGATTTCTATTAACATCAAATGATGTTTTACATGCATGGTGGGTCCCAGATCTTGCATTAAAAAGAGATGCAATACCTGGATATATAAATGAAATGTCAGTAGTTATAAATGAGCCAGGAATTTATAGAGGTAGATGCGCAGAACTATGCGGAAGACATCACGGGTTTATGCCTATTGTTATTGAGGCGGTAGAAGAAAAAGAGTATGAAGAATGGCTAGCGAATGCTGATAAAGTTAAATCATCTGACGTAGCTAAAATTAATAAATAAGGGAGAAATATTATGAGTTCGGTTGTAAAAGATGAACACCACGACGAACACCCATCAGGAATTATGAGATGGATTACTACTACAAATCATAAAGATATAGGAACACTTTATCTTTGGTTTGCAATGATAATGTTCTTTATTGGCGGACTGATGGCATTAGTTATAAGATCAGAGCTTTTTCAGCCAGGATTACAATTTGTAGATCCTCAGTTCTTTAATTCCATGACTACAATGCATGCTCTTGTGATGATATTTGGTGTTGTGATGCCTGCATTTACAGGCTTAGCTAATTGGATGATACCTATTATGGTTGGTGGTCCAGATATGGCTTTACCTAGAATGAATAATTGGAGTTTCTGGATTATGCCTTTTGCATTTTCTATGCTTCTCTCAACTTTATTTATGGATGGTGGAGCACCCGCAGGTGGCTGGACATTATACCCACCACTAAGTCTTCAAACTGGTGATGCATTTCCATTCCTAATTTTTGCGATACACTTCATGGGCTTATCTTCAATAATGGGAGCTATTAATATAGTGGCAACAATTTTAAATATGCGAGCTCCAGGAATGACTTTAATGAAGATGCCATTATTTGTTTGGACTTGGTTAATTACAGCATTTTTATTGATAGCAGTAATGCCGGTGTTAGCAGGCGGAGTTACTATGCTTTTAACAGATAAATTTTTTGGAACTAGTTTTTTTAATGCTGCAGGTGGTGGAGATCCAGTAATGTTCCAACATATTTTTTGGTTCTTTGGGCATCCAGAAGTATATATATTAATCTTACCTTCTTTTGGAGTTGTTTCAGCTATTATCCCTACTTTTGCAAGAAAACCCCTATTTGGATATGCCTCTATGGTGTATGCAACTGCATCAATTGCTTTTTTATCATTTATCGTTTGGGCGCATCATATGTTTACAGTTGGTATGCCGCTAGCTGGAGAAGTATTTTTTATGTTTGCAACAATGTTGATTGCGGTTCCTACAGGGGTAAAAGTATTTAATTGGGTTACAACTATGTGGAAAGGAGCTATGACATTTGAAACTCCAATGTTATTTGCAATAGGTTTTATTGTAATGTTTACTATTGGAGGTTTTTCAGGATTAATGCTAGCTATTACTCCAGCTGATTTTCAGTACCATGATACATATTTCGTAGTTGCGCATTTTCATTATGTATTAGTACCTGGATCAATATTTGCAATAATGGCCGCATGTTATTACTGGCTTCCAAAATGGACAGGAAATATGTATTCAGAAACTTTAGGAAAAACTCATTTCTGGCTTTCAACAATTTTTGTCAATTTAACTTTCTTTCCAATGCATTTCGTTGGTTTAGCTGGTATGCCAAGAAGAATTCCAGATTATTCGCTACAATTTGCTGACTACAATATGATTGCAAGTATTGGTGCATTTGGTTTTGGGTTTGCGCAATTAATATTTTTATATCTAATAATTAAAACTATAAAAGGCGGCACAAAAGCAACAGATCAAGTATGGGAAGGAGCTGAAGGGTTAGAGTGGACATTGTCTTCACCGCCTCCATACCATTCATTCAATACACCGCCAGTTATAAAATAGTAATAGGCTACTGGGAGAAATTTTGGAAACAAGACAAAAAGTAAAAGTCACAACAATTATTTTAGTTGTAATGGCCTTAGCAATTTATATTGGTTTTTATTTTATTATGTCTAGTAGGTGATAAGGAATATGAAAGAAAAAAAGTTAAATATTAGAACAGCAAAAAAACTAATTTTTATTTGTTTTTCAATGTTTCTATTTTCTTTTGCATTAATACCTTTATACAATATAATTTGCGATGTTACAGGTTTGAATGGAAATACATCTAATCTAAAGGAAAAAGTTGAAGCTTATACTGAAACAATTAGTACTGAAAAGCTTAATGTGCAGTTTATCTCTCACCAATATAATGGTGAGAAATTAGTTTTCAAACCTTCCGAATTTGAAATGGTTGTATCTCCTGGAAAGGTCTATAGCACAGTTTATATTGCTACAAATAAAACTAATTCAAATATAGTTGGTCAAGCTGTACCTAGTGTCTCTCCAAACGAGGCAGCAAAATACTTAAAAAAAATAGAATGTTTCTGTTTTGAGGAGCAAACTTTTGAGCCGGGTAAGGTAGTTCAGTTGCCGTTATATTTTGCTATAGATGAAAAACTACCAAATAGAATAAAAACAATAACATTATCATATTCATTTTTCGAAGCGCTGAATGTTTCTAAAAAAGATTAAAAATTAAAGGGGAAAATTAAAATGTCTGAATCAGGAAGTTATTACATACCACACGGAAGCAAGTGGCCAATTATAGCAACAATAGGAGTCTGTACTGCTATGGTTGGCGGGTCATCCTTACTAAATGGAAATGATATAGGTAAATATATTCTTTACGTCGGATTAGCAATAGTTGTTTATATGATGGTGGGTTGGTTCAGCACAGTGGTTTCTGAAGGCGAAGAAGGCCTTTATGATTCGCAAGTTGATGCGTCATTTAGATGGGGAATGATTTGGTTTATTTTTTCAGAAGTTATGTTTTTTGCAGCTTTCTTCGGAGCACTTTTTTATGTAAGAACTTACTCCCTTCCATGGCTGGGCGGAGAAGGAGCCGGATTAGTAACAAATACTTTTCTTTGGCCAGGGTATGAGAATGTTTGGCCGTTAACAGCTAATGGTCCAGGAGAAGTTGGTGGTCAATTTAAAACTATGGGAGCTTGGGGCTTGCCAGCATTAAATACAGCTATTTTGCTAACTAGCGGAGTAACATTGACTTGGGCACACCACGCATTAAAAGAAATGAAGAGAATACAACTAATTGCAGGGTTAAGTTTAACAGTCGCACTAGGTATTATCTTTATGTATTTTCAAGCAATGGAGTACGGCCATGCATTTAATGATTTAAATTTAAATATGGGAAGCGGAATTTATGGTTCAACATTTTTTATGCTTACTGGATTTCATGGTTTTCACGTAACAATAGGGACAATAATGTTAATGGTTATATTGGGGAGATCCATATATGGTCATTTCAATCCAAACAACCACTTTGCCTTTGAGGCAGTTGCGTGGTATTGGCACTTTGTTGATGTTGTCTGGCTAGGATTATTTATTTTTGTATATTGGATATAGTTAATTTTATATACCATGTGGCTGGATATAGCCATTCATATACATAATAATCAAGATGGCAAATAGGAGAACCGAAAGGCCTATTCTTACTTTAAGTGCATTAACAGCTCTTTTCTTATTACCCTTGTCTTTAATTAAGAAAAATAATGAACTAAATAAACTTATAATGATAAGCAGGAATAGAAATATAAATATGATTTTTAACATTAGTAAATTTTTTATTTATGAAACTTAAACTACTTTCTAGCATCATTTTTCTGTTGTGTATATCCTTATTTCTTTCTTTAGGATTTTGGCAGCTTGATAGAGCAAATGAAAAAGAAAATATTATAAAGCTTTATGAGGAAAGACAGAGTTCAGATATTGTTTCATTAAATTATATCGGCAAAAAACCTATTAAGGATAAGTATTATAGAAATTATAAGATTAAGGGACGATATATCAACCAAACATTTCTTATAGATAATAAAATAAAAGATAAGCAGCCAGGATTTAATGTAATAAGTCTATTTCGAATTTCATCTAGCAAAGAAATAATTCTAGTTGATAGAGGTTGGATAAAAATGAAAGGTCAAAGACAAAATATAGAAAAAAATTTCAAATTTTTAAATAATGAAAATATAGAAAAAAATGTACAAGAAATTTACGGGTATATCTACCCTAGAGAGAAGAGTTATACTATTGGTGATATATCGACAAATAAAAGTTGGCCGAGATTACTGCAAGCTATAAATTTCAATGAAATTAAAAGCACTATTAAGGTAAGCGAGCCATTTGTTGAAGGGATAGTATTTAGATTAAGTGAAAATAATAAATTTGGATTTAAGAGGGATTGGAAAATTGTGTTCATGGATAGTACTAAGCATTTGGGTTACGCATTTCAATGGTTCAGTATGGCGTTAGCTCTTGTAATTCTAATAATTTTATTTTTTGTGAGAATGAAAAATGAGTAAAAAAACTAGTTATTTTTCTTTAATAAAAACAAGGTTATTTTTTTTATTAATAATATTATCTTTTGCGGGGCCTTTAGTTCTTGCAACTGTAATGTATAAGTATAGTGATCTTATATCAGTAGCCCCGCCAAAATCTTACGGAAATTTAATTGAGCCAGTTATAACAATTAGCGAGAAGGAAGATTTTAATAATATTTTAGGGAATAAAAAATGGACATTTTTGTATGTTTATGAAAATGAATCATGCGATCTTCTTTGCGAAGCAACATTATATATGATGCAACAAGTCAGAGAGTCTGTTGGAAGAGAAAGACAGAGAATATCAAATTTAGTTATAGTAAATAAAAATTTCAAAAATGAAGATAATGAAAAAATTATAAATAAATATAATAAAATAAAATTACTAGATATCATTCAAAAACCATTTTTTAATAAATTGAAAAAAAATCATCTATACATCGTTGATCCTTTAGGAAATATTTTTATATATTATGAGAAAGACTTTAAAGCAAAAGGATTGAAAAAAGATATTAAGAAAATACTTAGAATTTCAAGGATTGGTTGAGTTATTCATATGATAAAACTTAATAATTTTTTAATGATCGTCATTACAACAACACTTGCTGTAATTACATTAGGCGCTTATGTTAGGCTTTCGCATGCCGGCCTAGGGTGTCCTGATTGGCCTGGGTGTTATGGCTATCTAATTGGTGTTCCAGATAATGCTATTGAAATTTCAAATGCTGAGGCTAATTATGATGGTGCTAACGTTGATATTGGCAAGGCATGGAAGGAAATGATTCATAGATATCTTGCTGGGTTTTTAGGTATATTTATATTTGCTATATCTTACATATTTTATAAAAATAACACATCGAAACTTTTCAAATTATCCATAGTATTATCTTTGTTAGTAATTATGCAGGCAACTCTTGGAATGCTGACTGTTACTTTGCAGCTTCAGCCGGTAATAGTTTTAACACATCTTCTTGGTGGGTTAACGATCATATCTTTATTATGGATAATGTTCTTAAGGTATAACAAAAATAGCTACTTCAATGAAACTGAGTTATTAGCTAATATTTCTACAAAACAGATAAAAAAGTTATCTATTTTTGGTTATGTAACTCTAGCAATTTTAATTATACAAATAATTCTTGGTGGCTGGACAAGCACAAATTATGCAGCTTTGGCTTGTGCGGATTTTCCAAGGTGTAATAACTCATGGTGGCCACAAATGGATTTTTACAGTGCTTTTGTAGTAGAGCTTGCAACAAATTTAAATTATGAATTTGGTAGGCTTGATAGTCCAGCAAGAGTAGCAATTCATTTTACTCATAGAGCATGGGCAATAATAACTGCGGTTTCAATATTAATATTAGCAATAATATCTTATAAAACTATAGTAGTCGCATATCAAAAAATTATTTCAATTTTACTAATTTTCTTTCTTTTTGTTCAAATTATACTGGGTATATTAAATATTAAAATGAGCCTACCCATATATATAGCAGTTGCTCACAATGGTAATGCAGCATTACTTTTAATGTGTTTAATTACTCAGTTATATTTAATAAGAAATGTAAAAAATAATTTATAGAGACAGCATGTTTAATTTTAAAATTTACAGAGCATACCTAGAATCCTCAAAGCTTAGAGTTGTTGCTTTAATGATTTTCACATCTTTTATAGGAATGCTCTTAGCTAATCCTTTGTCTTTAAATTTTGAAGTTCTAATTTTAGGTAATTTAGGAATTGCTTTAATGTCGTTATCTGCTGGTTCAATTAATCAATTATTAGATCAAAGAATAGATAAAATTATGCAGAGAACAAAAAAAAGACCATTAGTATCAGGAATACTGTCTACTAAAAATGTTATTATTTATGCATCTATTATGGCAATTTTAGGTTTTTGTATTCTATATTTTCGAATTAATACACTAACAGCTTGGCTGACACTTGCCTCACTAGTAGGGTATGCTTTTATTTATACTTTATATTTAAAAAGGAGCACTCCTCAAAATATAGTTATTGGAGGTGCCGCTGGCGCTACACCACCACTACTTGGCTGGACTGCAATGACAGGACAAATTGATTTAATAGCCGTAGTATTATTTTTAATAATATTCACTTGGACTCCCCCACATTTTTGGGCGCTTGCTTTGTATAGAAAAGAAGAGTATTTCGCAGCAAAGATACCTATGCTTCCAGTGACTCATGGCGAGCAATATACTAGAGTGCATATAACTCTATATACTTTAATGTTAACAATAGTTAGTTTCTTGCCATTTATAATTAAATTTTCTAGTTCTTTTTATTTAGCAGGAGCGACGATTTTAAATTTAATATTCCTGTATTATGTAATAAAAATGCAACTAGCGAAAAATAATTTATTATCAAATAAAATATTTAATTACTCTATAGTTTATTTATCAGCACTGTTTGGTTTTTTAATAGCAGATAGGTATCTTGTATTACTTATAAATATTAAAAGCTTTCTTTAAGTTTTAACATTGATTCGTTTTCAATCTGTCTAATTCTTTCTCTTGAAACGCCATATTTTTTTGATAAATCTTCTAGTGTTAATTTACTTGTAGAAAGCCATCTACTCTTAACAATATCTTTGCTTCTCTCATCTAGTTTATTAATAACTTCATATAGCTTTGTATTTAGTAAATTTTTTTCTTCATTTTCTAAAACTTGATCTGGCTCAAGCTCGCTACTAGTTAAAAATAATGATGGGGAAGCATTTTCATCATCATTATCTTCAATTGCTAAATCATGATTATTCATTCTTTTTTCCATCTCTATAACATCCTTAAGAGGGACCCCAAGATCTTGAGCAATAGAAATAACTTCTTTATTACTTAAAGTAGATAATGTGCTTTTTTTAGATCTAAGATTGAAAAATAATTTTCTCTGACTTTTTGTAGTGGCAACCTTCACTATTTTCCAGTTTTTAATAACAAACTCATGAATCTCAGATTTTATCCAATAAACTGCAAAAGTTATTAACTTTAAGTTCTTTTCTGGATCGTATTTTTTTACAGCCTTCATTAAGCCTATATTTCCTTCTTGAACTAAATCATTTAAATTTAGCCCATACCCAGAATAGCTCTTAGCTATATAAATAACATACCTTAGATTATGCATAATCAACTTCTTGGCAGACTCTAGGTCATTTGTACTTTGTAAATTTCTACCTAGCGCAACTTCTTCTTCAGTTGTTAGTGGAGGTATCGACATAATATGACTAATGTAAGTATCCAAACTACCTGTTGGTGAAGGTAGTAATGTATTACTAAAATTTAATGTTTTTTCCATAGCTTTAATAACTCTTAATAATTAGCACTCATTATACAAGAGTGCCAAAAATTATCAATAATAGGAATAAATACTTTTAAAAACAACAACTTATTTTACTTAAAAGATTAATTTATATAAAATTATTTTGTATTTTACTTATATTGCTAATATCAATAATAATATGAAAATATAAAAAATCACTATCTACAAAAGATATACTTTAAAATAATTATTTTAATTAAATTATAAGATATTTATAAGAATTGCAAAGCTTTAAAACTTATTTGCAAACTATATATATGTTATATTAGAAACCGTTTTAATATTATAAATAATTTTTTTTAAAAGGTAAGATTTGTGAAATTTTTATACAAAAACAATATTTCGAGATATTTTTTTATTTTCAATATTTCAATAATATTTTTACTATCTTTTGATGTGAGGGCTGAGATTATGGAAAAAACACTAGATAATGGTATGCACGTCATCTTGAAAAAAGATAAAAGAGCTCCAGTAGTTACCAGTCATATTTGGTATAAGATTGGATCAGCAGATGAGGTAAGCGGCAAAACTGGGTTATCTCACGCTTTAGAACATATGATGTTTAAGGGTACCAAGAAAAACCCAGGAGGATTATTTTCCGAGGTAATTGCAAAATTAGGTGGTAAAGAGAATGCATTTACGAGCAAAGACTATACTGCATATTATCAAACACTACCTTCACAATATTTAGAAGAAGCAATAAAATTTGAATCTGACAGAATGACAAATTTGGTAGTTAGTAAGGACGATTTTCTAAAAGAGATAGAAGTTATAAAAGAAGAAAGAAGGCTAAGAACTGATGATCAGCCAGAGGGTATAGCTTATGAACAGCTTTATGCAAGTGCTTATAACAATAGTTCATATCATGACCCTATTATTGGTTGGATGGAAGATCTTCATAACATGACAGAAGAAGATATAATTAATTGGTATAAAAATTGGTATGCACCAAATAACGCTACGGCAGTTATAGTTGGTGATATTAATTTTGATGAAACTTTTAAAATGGTTGAAAAATATTATGGGTCAAAAAAGAAAGTTGATATCAAAAAAAGAATTGAAAGAAATGAGCCGGTTCAATTTGGTGAAAAAAATATTTCTATAGTGATAAAAGATAAACCATCTTATTTAATAACGGGCTACAAAGTACCAAGTATAAATACGAAAAATATAGAAAAGTGGGAATGTTATGCATTGTCAGTATTATCAGGAGTCTTAAGTAGTGGTCAAAACTCTCGCTTTCAAAAAATATTAATCAAAGATAAGAAAATAGCAAGTTATGCAGACTCTGGTTATTCTATGTTTTCAAGAAATGAACCGCTGTTTCTCATAGATGTAAATCCAATGTTAGGAAAAAATATTAGTGATATAGAAATTGAATTAAATAAAATTATTAACGAGCTTAAAACAAAATTGGTTAGCCAAAAAGAATTAGATAGAATAAAGGCGCAAGTTTTAGCTTCAGAAATTTATCAGCAAGATTCAATTGATTACCAAGCTAGAATATTAGGAATGGCTAAAACTTCAATTGGAGATACTAATATTATAAAAGAATATACCTCGAATATTGGATCTGTAACTGCATCACAAGTTAGGAAAGTTGCAAAAAAATATTTAGTTGCTAATTTAAAAACAACAGTCAAAGTAAATGATGATAAATAGAAATGAATATAATACCTAAACTAATTTCACTATTAATAATTATGACAATATCAAATGTAACGCAAGCGAACGTAGAGATATCAAAATACATTACCAAAAACGGTATAAAAGTTTTATATAGTAAATCTGGAAATATACCAATGATTGACATTAGGATTACTTTTGACGCAGGATCTAATAAAGACGGTGATTTAAAAGGTATTTCAATGTTGACTCATAGTCTTTTAGATGAAGGAACTTCAAAAAGGGATGCAGAATCAATTGCTTCTGTTTTTGAGTCGAATGGCTCAGTCTTTAATACTTCTGTAAATAAAGATAAGTCATCAATTTCTTTAAGGTCTCTTACAGAAAAAAAATATTTAAATCCATCAATAAAGATGTTCTTAAGTATTTTGTCAGACAGTGTATTTCCAAAAAATGAAACGCAACTTCAAAAAGATAGAACATTGACATCTATAGTTGAAGATGAAACAGATGCTGCAGAGGTAGCATCAAGCTTATTTTTTAAGGAAATATATAGTGACTATCCTTATGCATACAATACTATTGGACAAAAAAATACTGTTAAAAAAATCACACGAAAAGATATTCTTAATTTTTATAAAAAAAATATTAATATTGGCAATGCCAGCATAGTAATTGTTTCTTCGCTCCCAAAAAAAGAAGTTATTGATATATCAGAAAAAATATCAAAGTCTTTAAATTTAACCGCAAAAGAAAATTTTGAAGATAAAGTTTTATCCGACATAAATAAAGAAAAAAACATTTATAAGAGATTTAGTTCTGAGCAAGCCCATATTTATATTGGTGGTTTATCAATAGAGCGAGGTTCTAAAAATCATTTACCACTTTATGTAGGAAACTACATTTTTGGTGGAAGTGGTTTTAGTGCAAGACTTATGCAGGAACTAAGAGTAAAGAGAGGATTAACATATGGTGTTTATAGTTATATACATCCTATGAAAAACACAGGGCCTTTTGTAATTGGGATTGAAACAAAATCTGAGCAAGCGCAAGAATCAGTTAAACTAATTCACAAAATGTTAAGAGAATTTTATAAAAATGGACCTACTGACAAAGAGCTAAAACATGCAAAGCAATCAATTATCAATGGTTTTCCTCTAATGATAGATAGTAATAGTGATGTTTTAAATTACCTGTCTTTAATAAATTACTATAATCTACCGCAAGATTACTTAAATACATTTACTTCAAGAATTTCTAATATCACGAAAAAAGATATTATGAAATCATTTAAAGATGAGATAGATGTAAATAAGCTAATTACTTTAGTAGTTGGAAATGAAAAAGCAAAAAAATAGCACTGCTAATTTGCAAGTTAAAATAATAGCAGGATCACTAAAAGGAAGAAATATTAGATTCCTTGAAAAGAAAGACTTAAGACCAACAAAAAATCAAATAAGAGAAACTCTTTTTAATTGGTTGCAATATGACCTAGATAACTCGGTATGCATTGATTTATTCTCTGGTAGTGGTGCATTAGGCTTTGAGGCTGCCTCTAGAGGGGCAAAAAAAGTACATATGGTTGACCATGATTCTGATGTTGTAAGGTGTTTAAAAGACAACAAAGATAACCTAAAAGTTGAAAATGTAACCCTTTATAATAATAATGCTGAAGATTTTATTAAAAATTTTAAAGATAAAGTTGATCTTATTTTCTTGGATCCTCCTTTCTCAGAAAATATTATTAATGTAATCATTCATTATTTAAGTTTATCTCAAATATTTAATGACAAATGTAAAATTTATATTGAAGTCCAATTACAGAAAAATCTAGAGGATACTATTTACAAGCCTAAAAGTTGGGAATTATTAAAAAGTAGTAAATCTGGCGATGTTGCTTACCTTCTCTATCAGCATAATAATTCTATGATATAATTTATCTAATTTAATAGAATTTTGGTAAATATAATGAATATTGCTGTATATCCTGGAACATTTGATCCATTCACGAATGGTCATAGAGACTTGGTACAAAGAGCAGCATCAAATATATTTGATAAAGTCTATATATGTGTCGTAGAGAATTCTAATAAAAATACTGTTTTTTCATTAGAAGAAAGAGTTGTTCTTGCAAAGAAATCTCTGGAAAATATAAAAAATATTGAGGTTATTCCTTTCAGTGGTCTTTTAGTAGACTTTGCCACCAAATTAAATGCTAAAGTAATATTGAGAGGTCTACGAGTAGTTTCAGACTTTGAGTATGAATTTCAAATGTCGAGCATGAACAAAAAACTTAATAATAATATTGAGTCTATCTTTTTAACTCCCTCAGAATCTTATGCATTTTTATCATCTTCTTTGGTAAAGGAAATTGCCCAGCTTGGTGGTGACGTATCAACATTTGTTAACGAAGATGTAAAAAAAGCGTTAGAAAGAAAATATAAATAAACAGAACAATTCATTTGACATATTATATATATATATTATAATATTCTAATATATTATTATTATTATTATTATTATTATTTAAAAGTGGAAGGTTATTATGTTAGAACTAGTTATTATGCTTGCTGTTTGGTCAGTAGCTTCAATATGTCTATACAAACAGTGTTTGGGTAAGTAATTGTTTTTTTTAGGAATTGAAAGCCAAGGATGGCTTTCTTCTTCAAATTTAAGTTAGTCCTCCTTAATTTATGTAATCAACAATAGTTTAGTTGACTCAACACTACTAAACTTGCGATTATATCGCTTTGACTACATACCTTTATTTGATATAGTAAAAAATCCCTATAAGGGGATTTAAGCTTAAATAATAATAAAGGAGGCTCGGATAATGAGAAAAATAAAAACACTTCTAGGTTTATTTGTTGCGGTATTACTTTCAGGTTGTGCAGCAGATCAAGCGTTACTAGATAGATTAGAGTTAGTTGAAGAAACAGCAAAACAAGCTATTTCATGTTGTGATGCTAATTCTCATAGAATGAATAAAATGTTCTATGATGCACAAAAGAAATAGTTAGTTTATTTCTGACAATTCTTACAATAGAAACTCGACCTTTGGTTAATTTTTACTTGTAGAATGTCGCTTTGACATATGTGGCAGGGCTGAGAAGTTCTGCCATATACTTTAAAATCAAATTGAAAATATCCACTCTTACCATCCACACTAATATAATCATTTATTGAAGAACCGCCTTTTTTTATTGCTTCTTTTAATACTTCTTTAATAGAATTTACTAAATCACTGCAATTTTTCTTAGTTAATTTCTTAGAAACCTTACTTGGTTTAATGCCCGACAGAAATAAAGATTCAGAGGCATAAATATTTCCTATTCCAACAACAATATTTGCATTCATTAAAAGAGATTTGATAGCAATGTTTCTATTTCTAGTTTTTGAAAATAGATATTCTTTGTTAAAATATTTACCCAGAGGTTCTGGTCCTAGGTTAATTAATAGTCTGTGAGATAATATAGGTGATTCAAGAGAATAAAAAATCATTCCAAACTTTCTTGGGTCATTAAATCTAAGTATTTTATTAGAACTTAATTGTATTTCAAAATGATCATGTTTCATTCTCGGATCTTTTTTGCTGGCTATTCTTAAAGTTCCAGTCATACCAAGATGTATAGTTAAATAAAAATTTTTTCCAGAAATAATTATATATTTTGCTCTTCTTGTAATTTCAAGAATTTTTACATTAATAATTTTTTTGGCTAAATCCTTTTGGAGTTCCCATCGGAGTTTTTTTACAGAGACTGAACATGCTGTAATTTTTTTATGAAGTAAATATGGTTTTATACCATCTGCAGTTGTTTGTACTTCAGGAAGTTCTGGCATTTAAGTTAAGTATTTTATTAAATTAGAATCAATCTCTTCATTATAACCCAATCTAAAAATTGGTATATCAGTATAGTTAGATAGTTCGGCATAGTTGTCTAATGGTGTTTCTTTCTTAATATCATTTAAAATAATAAATTTAATTTTTAAATCTAAGTTTTTGATTGCTTCTATAGATAGTAAAGTATGATTTATACATCCTAATGTATTTTTAACAACTAAGATTATTGGTAATTTAAGTTCAGTAGCAAGATCAGATGTTAGTTTATTTTTAGCAATTGGAGAAAAAAACCCTCCACAGCCTTCCACTAGATTAATACAATTTGAATTCTTAGATTTATTGTCTCTTATGAAACTAATTATATCTTCGAGTTCTATGTTTCTATTTTCCATTTCTGCGGCTTTTGGTGGAGACGCGTATGCTTTGAACATATATTTACATATCTTATCTAATGGTGCGTTTTCAAGAATAGAAAATTTAGTTGCGTCTTTTGGAATTATTTCGTTGTTAGGCTCTACACAACCAGACTCTACAGGTTTTAAAAAATGAAATTCTGTCTTATTCTTAATCAGTAATTCTCCAAATTTAAGCATAAACCATGTTTTTCCAACATCAGTATCTGTTCCTGTTACCAAGAAACCCTTCATAAAAACTCCCAATTATTAAATGTTCATGTGATAATAATACACATGAGTAATAGTAATATAAATAGAAGAAAATCTAATGAAGTAAAAGTAGGAAATGTCTTTATTGGAGGAGATAATCCAATCGTAGTACAATCTATGACAGATACAAATACCTCTGATATTGAAAAGACAACCAATCAAATTTTAGAGTTAGCAAAAGCAGGTTCTGAAATAGTTAGAGTTACCGTGAATGATGCTGATGCAATTCAGGCAATACCTTATATAAAAGATAATATTCAAAAGTCTGGTTTAAATATACCTTTAGTAGGTGATTTTCATTTCAATGGACATATTTTATTAAATAAGTATCAAAGTGAAGCTGCACACTTAGATAAGTTCAGGATAAATCCAGGCAATGTTGGAAAGAAAAATAAAAAAGATAAAAATTTTACAACAATGATAGAAGCAGCTTGTAAATTAGATAAGCCAGTGAGGATTGGAGTTAACTGGGGTAGCCTCGACCAAGAGCTGCTAGCTGACAAACTAGATACAAATAATAATTTGAATATACCAAAATCATTAGATGAAGTAATGTGTGAGGCAGTAATAGCTTCAGCTCTAGAAAATGCTAAATTAGCTGAAACAATTGGCATGAGTAATAATAAAATTATTATTTCCTGTAAACTAAGTAAAGTAAATATGTTGATAGACGTTTATCAAAAAATATCAAAGATGTGTGACTATGCATTACATTTGGGGCTTACAGAAGCAGGAAGCAATGAAAGAGGTATTGTGTATTCCTCTTGCGCATTAGGTCCTTTACTGCTTAATGGTATAGGGGATACTATAAGAGTTTCTCTGACTACAGATATTAATGGCAGTCGATCTAAAGAGGTTGATGTTGCTAAATTAATTTTACAAAGTCTTGGGATAAGATACTTTTTACCAGATGTAACATCATGCCCAGGATGCGGAAGAACTAGTAGTGATTACTTTCAGAAATTAGCTTTTGATATTGATCAATACATAAAAGATAGCATGCCAGTATGGAAAAAAAATTATCCTGGAGTTGAGAACTTAAAGATATCAGTGATGGGTTGTATTGTTAATGGGCCAGGTGAAAGCAAACATGCTGACATTGGAATTAGTTTACCTGGTAGAGGAGAAAATCCTACAGCGCCAGTATATATAGATGGAGAAAAGAAAGTTACCTTAAAAGGAGATAATATAACTAATGACTTCAAAAAGATTTTAATTAATTATATTGATAATAGATTTAGATAATTAATTATCTATTTAATTTTAGAGAACCTTTCTAACGCTATATTTCTACTCGCGCCCAAATCTACAATAGGTTGTATTAAATTATTATTCATCAGCAGATCTTTTTCATCACCATTAGAGTATAGATCGAAGTTCTTTAGCCATTTTTTTGTATAAATATTTTCAGGATCAAATTTTTTCTCCTGAAGAAGTGGATTGAATATTCTAAAATAGGGCGCAGCGTCAGTACCGCAGCCAGAAACCCATTGCCAACCCATAACATTATTTGCAATATCTGCATCTAATAGAGTATCTCTAAACCATTTTTCTCCTTCTTGCCATGGAATTAGTAAATTTTTTGTTAGAAAAGATGCTGTTATCATTCTTGTCCTGTTATGCATCCATCCAGTTTCATATAATTCATTCATAGCAGCGTCAACAATTCTTATGCCAGTCATACCTTTTTTCCACTTATCAAGGTTTTCTGAATAATCAGATTCCCATTCAAAATTTTCATACTTTTTATTAAATGGCTTATCAGTTACGTAAGGAAAATGAAATAATATATAATATGCAAATTCCCTCCAATAGAGTTCTTTGATGAAATGCTCTTCATGTTTACTTAAATCATGATTATCATGAAAATTAAAATAATTAATTATTTGATTTGTAGTTATTTCTCCAAATCTAAGATAAGGAGATAGTCTTGATGTACCAGTAGATCCTGGTAAATCTCTAACTTCTTTGTAATTTGATAAAGACCCTTTAAAAAAAATTTCAAGTTTTTTTATAGCCTCAGTTTCTCCAGGTTTCCAATACTGGTCTAATTTATTTGCCCACTTATTGTCATCTAAAGAAAATATTTCTATAGTATTAATTTCAACTTCATTTATTTTAAAATTTGTAATATCAACCAACGGAAATTTGAGAACTTTTTTTTGTGAATATAAAAGTTTGCAGTTTTTATAAAATGGAGAATAGACCTTATATGGCTCTCCACTTTTATTAAGAATTAATGATGGGTGTACTAAATTAGTTTTATTAAAAGTAAAGAAATTAGTATTACGTTTTTTAAGCTCAAAACTTAAAGTATCCTCTTTTTTTATAAATTCAGGATGTTTATTTTGATTTATAAAGACAGATTTAAAATCATATTTTTCAACAATCTCTAATGTTTTTTTGACAAAATCACCTTCAATGATTTGTAAAGTAATATTTTTTTTTAATAATCTATTTTTTAAATCTTGTAAGCTTTTCTCTAACCACCACAGATTTGCAGATCCATGTGTATTTGTGTATAAAATTTTATCAAATATAAATAAAAAGGTAGTTGCATCATATCCTTTTATACTAGAATTTATCGCGTCATTATCATTTAATCTTAAATCATTAGAAAAAAGAACAAGAGATTTCATTTTCTAGTATTTAATACCTTCAATTTTAGCAAGTTTTATTAAAACTTCTTCAATTAAATATCTAGATTTAGCTGAAGTAACTTCAAGTTCTTGGTGAATCTCAGCATCTTTTGCATTTCTTACTTCGCATTCAGAAGAGTATTTTTCAAATGCAGTTAACTTATTGATAAGGTCTGCTAAATGTCTAGGACATTCACAGTTTATTTTACTTCCTGCTGCAACGATATTATTCAAATCCTGATCTGTAAGTAATCTTGCAGTTGACGTAGATTTTAAATAATTTGGAAAATTACTACTGCACCAGTCAGTTATACCTGAATGATTTAAAGGTAGATTGGTTGTACCGATATCTTGAGTGGTTAGTGCAGCTATGTCACCCTCTTTACCAAAGTCATATGCACAAAGTAATTTAGAGGCTTTAGACTGTTTAAGAACTTTTTGTAAGTATTTAAAAGTTCCTTGATTCACAGTTGGAATTTCAGTAATTATAAAATCTATTTTACAGTGATAATTTGATTTAATATTTCTTTCGTCTTGAACTACATCTATCATATTAAGTCTCATACTATCCAAACTTTTTTTATCTAAAATAGTTCTTCCAAGTAGGATAAAATTTAAGTCATTTTTTCCTGTAGATGTAAGAGCAGATTTGCAGCTAGAAATTCTTTTTTCTAGATTTTCGTAGTTTAAATTTGCTACAGCGCTTATTGCATCGCCATTATCCACAAGTTTTTTAATCAGCAATAATCTATCTATATCTGCTTGAGTATATAACCTATCTCCAGCATCTGTTCTTATAGGTTTAACAACCTCATATCTTCTTTCCCAAGCCCTAAGGGTTTCGGGACGAATACCTGTAATTTGCGTTGTTAGACCTATTCTGTAATTTTGTTCAATGTTCATATAAATAACATATATCATGAATAAATTTAAATCAAGTATTATTTATATTTATTTGTACAATATTTGTATTTATATAAGTAATTGTTGTATTTATATAAATATATTTAATATTTGTATAGATATACCTGTACATAAGTAATTTATATGTTAACCTAGGTTCATGTTATTAATTTTTGTACATCCCCCGGAGCACCTTGCTCCACAACCTTGTAGCCGGTTATCCGGCTACTTTTTTTAAAATAACTATTACAAAGGAGAAGATTATGTTTGGTTTTGGAGATAAAAATAAAGTTCATAAGGTAACAATTGCTAATACTGGTGAAACATTTGAAGTAACCGGAAAAATAAATTTATTACAAGCAGCTAAAAATGCAGGGATCGAATGGCCTTGTGACTGTAAAGTAGGAAGTTGTGGAACATGCAGAGCTGTATTGAAAGAAGGCAAAGTAAAGGAACTAGCAGACTTTGCATATACACTAGATGGAGATATGCTTAAAGAAGGTTATATACTTGCATGCCAATCATCTTTGAAAAGTGACATTACTGTTGAATTAGATAAATCTCAAAAAGCTGTAGAAGCAACAAAAATGTAATTAATCATTAAATTCCAGTTCAGCCCCAAAAGGTTGTTCTGGAATTTGACCGTCCATATAAGCAATATTACCAGATACAATAGTTGTCATTACTTTTGTCTTGAATGGAACGTCAGAAAAAGCTGACCAACCACATTTATGCATCACAGGCATTTTATCTAATTCTCCTATATCAAGAAAATCTAATAATACTAGATCAGCCCAATATCCTTCTCTAATAAAACCTCTTTCTTTAACGTTATAACAAATAGCGGGATTGTGACAAATTTTTTCTATAATCTGCTCAAGCGAAAAAATACCATTATGATAAAATTCTAAACAAGCTCTCAATGAATGTTGAATCACTGGTAAGCCTGCAGGAATATCTTCGTATTTCCCAGTCTTTTCTGATATTAAATGAGGTGCGTGATCTGTTGCAATTACATCAATATTATTGTTTTTTACAGCTTCAATAAGCGCAAGTCTGTCAGACTCTTCTTTAATTGACGGGTTGCATTTAATAAAACCTTTTTTTGTAGCATAATCTTTTTTTGAATAAAGCATGTGATGTATGCAAACTTCTGCAGTAATAGATTTTCCTGCTACATTGGCGGCGTTAGAAAAGAAATCTATTTCATCTTTTGTTGTAAGATGAAGTACATGAAGCCTAGAACCAAAATTTCTTGCTAAATTTACAGCTAAAGTTGATGACTCTATACAGCATTCTCTGCTTCTGATCTCGGTGTGCATTTCAAGGGGAATGTCATCACCATACTTTTCTTTTGCAGCTTTAAGATTTTTATCTATTATAGGAGAACTCTCACAATGTGTTGCTATTAATTTTGGACAGTGAATAAATATTTCTTCTAACGAATTTAAATTATCCACTAACATATTGCCTGTAGATGCGCCCATAAAAACTTTTACACCACATGCTCTTTTAGACGTATTTTTTATTTCTTCTATATTATCGTTTGTGGCACCTAAATAAAACGAGTAGTTGGCAAAAGATCTGTCTTCTGCCACCTGAAATTTTTTATCTAAACCTTCATTTGTAATGATAGGTGGTTTATTATTTGGCATATCCATGTAAGTTGTTGTTCCGCCGATAACCCCAGCTAAGGATTCAGATCTTATGTCAGCTTTATCTGTCAATCCCGGTTCTCTAAAATGAACCTGGTCGTCAATCATGCCTGGAATAACATATTTATTTGTTGCATCAATTATAGTATCAGCTTGAATATGTGATAATTTATCAGCTATTTGTTCAATTCTTCCATTTTTTATAAAAATATCACCTATCTTTCTGCTGTTTTCATTAATGATTGTTGCATTTACAATTAATATAGATTTCATTGTGTTTACTCATTTTGTTTAAGTGTATAATTTAAAAACGTACTATGAATTTTAAAATATACAATACTCTAACAAAAGAGAAAGAGCTATTCCAGCCCCTTGATGATCAATCTATCAAAATGTATGTCTGTGGGCCAACAGTTTATAGTTATGCCCATATAGGGAATGCAAGACCTGCTGTTATATTTGATACACTTTATCGCCTTCTAAAAAATATATATCCCGAAGTAATCTATGTTAGAAATATTACAGATGTTGACGACAAGATAAATGAGGCAGCAAAAAAATTAAATAAACCAATATCTTATATAACCGAAAAATATACAGATATATATCATGAAGATATGCGAAGTCTAAGTGTCCTTAGCCCAAACCACGAGCCACGTGTTACAGATAATATTGCTCAAATTATATCTATGATACAGAGAATTTTGGATAACAAAAAAGCTTATATAAATGATAATCATATTTTATTTGATATCACATCATTTGATCAATATGGAAAATTATCAAACAGAGATATGGATGAAATGTTATCTGGGGCAAGAGTAGAAGTAGCAGAATATAAAAAAACTCCAGGAGATTTTGTGCTTTGGAAACCATCAAATGATGATGAGCCTGGATGGGACAGCCCATGGGGCTTCGGGAGACCTGGGTGGCACATAGAGTGTTCATCAATGGTAGAAACTTATTTGGGCAAAGAAATAGATATTCATGGCGGAGGACAAGATTTAATATTTCCTCATCATGAAAATGAAATTGCACAAAGTTGTAGCGCACATAATAGTAAAAGGTATGCTAAATATTGGATGCATAACGGTTATCTGAATATGGAAGGTGAAAAGATGTCAAAATCATTAGGTAATATTATTACAGTTAAGGAATTATTAGAAAAATATGATGGAGAAGTGATAAGACTTGCCCTTCTTAGCACGCACTATAGGAAGCCTATTAATTTTGGAGAAAGTCTTTTAGAACAGTCAAAAAATATACTAAATAAGCTGTATAAAAATCTTAATAATCAAAGTTATGAAGATGTAGTGTCCAAAGATGTTATTAATCCTTTACTAGATGATTTAAATACACCATTGGCAATATCGAGTTTATTAAAAATAAAATGTTCAAAAACACTTATAAAAAGTGCAAACTTATTAGGATTATTAAATAGAACACAGGAGGAGTGGCTTTCATCAAATAATAAATCCACAATGTCAGAAAATGATATAGAATTGCTGATTCAGGAAAGAGATAGAGCTAGAAAATCTAAAGACTTTGCAAAAGCTGATGAAATTAGAGACCAATTAGATCAAAATAATGTAATATTAGAAGATATTGATGGAAAGACAATTTGGCGAGTGAAAAAATGATAAATATTTTTAAAGAAAGAAAAACTATTGAGCAGGTTGAAGAAGGTAATGAGTTGGCGCCAAAATTTGATGAAAATGGTTTGATGCCAGTAGTTACAACTGATGCGAAAACTGGTGATGTTCTAATGCTTGGTTACCAAAATGAGGAGGCTTTAAAATTAACTATACAGACGGGCGAAGCTCACTATTGGAGTAGAAGTAGAGAATGTCTTTGGCATAAAGGAGCAACTAGCGGTCTAATACAGAAAATTATAGATATAAGAATTGATGATGATCAGGATTCAATATGGTTAAAGGTAGAGCTACAAGGTCTGGAAGCAAGTTGCCATGTTGGCTTTAAATCATGCTTTTATAGAAGTATACCAACAGGAAATATTAAAGACGAGATTAAGCTTATATATAAAGAAGACGAGAAAACTTTTGATCCAAAAGATATATATGGAGATGCGCCTAATCCAACTAAATTATAAGATATGCATTTATTTGAAGAATTACATGATGCAGTTAAAAAATTTGGTTTTAAATCAAATATAGTTGAAGATAGTTTTAATAACTCAATTAGTAATTTAGGTTTAGTTTATAAATCAATATTACTATCTATTTTGTACAAAAAAAAATTAGAAAAAGAAGAAACTGTGGCAATTATGATGCCAAATACAGTTATAACTTCAGTATTATTTTTTGCATTACAAAATCTTAATAAAACTGCATCTATAATTAATTTTACATCAGGTATTACTAATATCAAATCTTCCTTAGAAGTATCGAAAATAAAAACAATAATTACATCAAAAACTTTTGTTGAGCAAATAAATATGCAAGAAAACATTAGGATAATTAAAAAAAGTACAAATGTATTATATGTGGAAAATATAAAATCAGAAATTAATATATCTAGTAAAATAGAGGCATTAAAAAAATTACTGTTTAAAGAAAAAATTGAAAGAAATGAAAATAACGTAGCAGTAATATTATATACATCTGGAACAGAAGGAAGCCCGAAGGGAGTAATGCTCACTCATAAAAATTTATATGAAAATAGAAAGCAAATATTAAATGTTTTAAATATTCAAAAAAGTGAAAAATTTTTTACATGCTTACCATTTTTTCATTCTTTTGGTTTAGGTGTAGGAGTTTTACTTCCAATACTTAATAACTTTAAAGTTTTCTTATACCCAACTCCATTACATTACAAAAATATACCAAGTCTAATAGAAAGTACTGGAAGTAGTGTGTTTTTTTCAACAGATACTTTTCTAAAGAAATACTCTAAATATGCAGTAAAAGAAAATTTTAAAAATATTAAGTATATGATTGCAGGTGCAGAAAAACTAAATGAAGAAACTTATACGTATTATAAAAATAATTTTGATACAAAAATTTTGGAAGGGTATGGTGTTACAGAATCATCACCTGCTGTTTCAGTCAATACTTTTGAAGATTTTAAATTAGGTTCTGTGGGAAAAATTTTTTCTGAAATAGAATATAAAATAGAAAAAATTGATGGCTATAGTAAAGGTGGCTTATTATTTCTCAAAGGAAAAAATATTATGCTAGGTTATCAGGTAGAAAAAGACATCAATAAAAAAGACTTTCATGACGGTTGGTATAATACCGGTGACGTTGCTTTTGTTGATAATGAAGGTTACTTATTTATTTTAGGAAGATTAAAAAGATTTGCTAAAATTGCAGGCGAAATGATTTCATTAGCTCAAGTGGAAAATTTTCCAAAAAAACTATGGCCAGAAAATTATAGTGCCGTTTGTAATATTAAGGATGTAAATAAAGGAGAAACTTTGATACTTCTTACAGATAATAAAAAAGCAGACCTTTTTGAATTAATGAAATTAATGAAAGAAGAAGGTCAATCCTCTTTATACTTCCCAAAAAAAATAAAGATTATTAACGAGTTCCCAATTCTTGGCAGTGGAAAAATTGACTTTAAAAAATTACAGGAATTAGCAGAATCTTAAATATATTCTTTATCCAGTCTATTTCCAAGAGCGCACATTAACTCATAAGGTATTGAATCAATCGAGTTTGCTACTTCTTTAATATTTATATTTTCACCCCATAATTCTACATTGCAACCAACTTTTATATCTTTATCTCCAATATCTACAGTAATTATATCCATAGATACTCTTCCGACTATATTAAAAAAGTTATTATTGTAGAAAACTTTTCCTGT
The DNA here is from genome assembly GCA_018674175.1 of Gammaproteobacteria bacterium. GTDB lineage: Bacteria > Pseudomonadota > Gammaproteobacteria > Poriferisulfidales. The sequence continues at coordinate 96,725 of JABHAT010000029.1, forward strand.
ATTACTTAATTTTCTTGGAAAACCATCACCATAACCAATTCCTATAGCAGCTATTCTTGTATCATTTTCTAACTTATGTGTCTGACCATAACCTATAGTCTCACCTTTTTTGCATTTTTTTATAGATATTACTGGTGCAGTTAAAGTCATTACGGGCTTGAGATTAACTTCTTTTAATAAACGACATGGACTTATACCATAAAGCATAAGACCCGGCCTTAACCAAAAATTTATATCATTAGTATTTTTAGAGTATTTAATAATACCTGCTGAATTAAATATACTTAACTCAATATTAGTTTCGTTAACTATTTCGTTGAAAAGACTTATTTGTATATCTGAAAACTTATCATCGTCTTCATCTGCACATGCAAGGTGAGTCATAATGCCAATAGGATGGACAACTTTTTTATTCTCTTTAATTTTATTAAATACTTTCTGAAAATCTAAATTATTGAATCCTAATCTATTCATTCCTGTATCTATTTTAATCCACAATTTAATACTACCTGAGAGACTTGTGGTATCCATTATGTTAATTTGAGATGAATCGTGAATAACTGGTCTAATATTATTTTCAGAGCAATATATAAGCTCTTCATTATTTGAAAAACCTTGCAAACAAACAATTTCTTTAGTTATATTTTTACCCCTTAAATACATAGCTTCTTTTATTGTTGCCACTGCAAAAGAATCAGAATCATTTAATGACTTTGCAACCTCAATCATCCCATGACCATAAGCATCAGATTTAATTACTGACATTATTTTTGAATTTAAAGAATATTTTTTTATCTCAGATAAATTATGAGCAATATTTTTTTTATTGATTAAGATATGCCCATTCATTTGAATGCTTCAGGCGCAGAGTAAATTTCAGGAGTATAATTTTCAAACCTAGTGCATTCGCCAAGAAATGTTAATGTGGTAGTAAATATTGGGCCATTTCTTTGTTTTCTTACGAGTATTTCAGCTTTTCCTTTATCAGGAGAATCTTCATTATATACTTCATCCCTATATATAAATGCTATTAAATCAGCGTCTTGCTCTATAGCACCGGATTCTCTTAAGTCAGACATAATAGGTCTTTTGTCTGTTCTATTTTCTAAACTTCTGTTTAATTGAGATAATGCAACTACAGGGACATCCAATTCTCTTGCTAAGGCTTTAAGAGATCTTGATATTTCAGATAACTCTGTAGCTCTATTTTCTGAATTATTAGATAATTGCATTAATTGCATGTAATCTATAACTATTAAATCTAAACCTTTCTCTCTTTTTAATCTTCTTGCTCTAGCTCTTATATCAGTAGGCGTTAAAGCAGGAGTGTCATCAATAAAAATATTTGCTTTCGATAATAATGCTATTGCATTTGTTAATCTTGGCCAATCATCATCTGTAAGCTTACCCGTTCTAATTTTCTGCTGATTAATTCTTCCCATAGAAGATATTAATCTTGTAGATAACTGAGTTCCTGACATTTCCATACTAAAAATTGCTGTCACAGCATCATTTTTTAAAGATGCATATTCTGCAAGATTCATTGCAAAACTTGTTTTACCCATAGACGGTCTTCCGGCTACAATTATAAGATCTCCACCCTGCAAACCTGTAGTTTTATTATCAAAATCTGTAAAGCCTGTTGCAACACCAGTTACAGCATCTCCGTTCTCAGCTCTTTTTTCAATCTCTTTAAGTGATTCTTGAACTAATTTATTGATATCTTGAAAGCCACTATTTGTTTTTTGGGATTCTTCTGATATATTAAATATCGTTCTTTCCGCCTCATCAAGTAATGATTTACTATCTATTCCTCCATCACGAGATTTTTCTATTAAGTTGTTACTAACGCTTATTAATTGCCTTAATATGGATTGCTCTCTTACAATATTTGCATAAGCTTTGATATTAGCCGCAGAGGGCGTTTGATTAATTATCTCAGATAAATATGTAGAAAAAGACTTATCGTCAGATGTATTAACTTTCTCATTAATTGTTACTACATCAAAAGGAGTATTGTCACCAACTAACCCAACTATGCAAGAATAAATCTTTCTATGCTGCTCATTATAGAAATCATTAACTTGAAGAATATCGGCAATTTTCTCCCATGACTCATTATCTAAAATAAGACCACCAAGTACAGCAATCTCGGCCTCGATTGAGTTGGGGATTTTGTTAAGACTTTGAAATGTAAGGTTTTTACTCATTATAAATAACCAAGCTAAATAAATTTAATATTTTATATTATCAGCTTTGATTATTTGTTTCGACAATTAGATTTATTATTGCATCAGTATCTATACCTAGATGAATGCTAATAGAATATTCACCAATCTTTTTAATAGCTCCATCTGGCATTCTAATTTCTTTCCTTTCGACCTCTTGGCCATTCTCTACAAGCTCTTTCTCAACTTCATATGGTCCAATTGATCCAAATAATAAACCTTCTTCATTAGCTTCTGCTGCTATCTTTATAGTAAACCCATCTATTTTTTCTTTTCTTTTTATAGCGATATCAAGATTTTCTTTAGCAGCTTTTTTAAGCTCTTCTTTCTTTTCTTCAAATTCTTTCAAATTTTCTTCGGTTGCATACTTAGCTTTAGCTTTTGGGATTAAATGATTTCTAGCAAAGCCAGGCTTAACATTAACCTTGTCGCCCAAATCACCTAAATTTTCTATTTTTTCTAGTAGTATTACATCCATTTGATTTTTCCTATATTTTTAATGATTATCACAATACGGAATCAAAGCTAAAAACCTAGCTCTTTTTACCGCTGTTGATATTTGTCTCTGATACTTTGCTTTAGTCCCAGTAATTCTACTTGGTAATATCTTTCCAGTTTCAGTAATATATTCTCTAATAAGATTTAAATCCTTATAGTCAATTTCAGATATACCTTCTTTTGTAAACTTACAAAATTTTGCTTTCTTAAAATATCTAGACATCTTGAGCTCCATTTTCAGCGCGTACTTCCTTTTCTTCAACTACTTCAGGTTTTTTCGCAACTTCATTGTTTTTGTTATTATCTTCTTCTTCATCTTTTAATATTGATGATTTTTCAGTAATCGCAGTTTTTCTTTGAAGAATCATATTTCTAATTACTGCGTCATTAAATTTAAAGTTTGATGATATCTCTTCAATTACTTCTAAATTACATTCTATGTTTAAAAGTATATAGTGAGCTTTATGAATTTTATTGATAGGGTAAGCTAATTGTCTTCTTCCCCAATCTTCTTCTCTGTGAATTTTTCCATCACTAGCTGTGACTATTCCAGAGTATTTTTTTATCATTGCAGGCACTTGGTCACTTTGATCAGGGTGCACTAAAAAAACTATTTCGTAATGTCTCATATTTTTCCTTATGGGTTATTGTCTCTTAGGTTTTCTAAGTAGAACAAGGAACATGCATATTACAGAATGGGGGGTGAGACTGCAATTATTTTATTTTTGAATATATAGTATTGATTAAAATGCCTGTTGCTACAGCCATATTAAGGCTTTCAACAACTCCATTCATATTTATTTTTAAGGTAAAATCACAGTTCTCAAGTGTTTTTTTGCGTAATCCTGATGATTCACCTCCAATAATTAAAGCAATTGGGTTCTTAAATATAATATCATTAACATCATCACTAGCTCTATCTGTTGCTCCATAAATCCAATAATCATTTTTTTTAAGTACATCTATAGCTCTAGAGATATTTTTAACTTTAATGATAGGTGTTGTTTCAACAGCTCCAGCAGCAACCTTTCTAACAGTTTCATTTACATTTACAGAATCATGATCTTTAATAATTACTGCAGAAACATTATATGCATCGCATATTCGCAAACATGCTCCAAAATTTCTTGGGTCTGATACTTCATCTAAAATTAGAACTATTTGATTTTTAACTTTATTTTTTAGAAAACTCGCAAGATCTTTCTCTGGAATATCTTCTTTCTTCTTAGCGATTGCTAATACACCTTGATGACTTTTAACATTTGTTATATTAAATATTTTTTCATTTGATATTTTCTGAATAGTTATATTATTTTTTTCTGCTTCATACGATATATCACTAAATTTTTTAGAATCTTTATCAGATAAATATATTTCATAAATGTCAAAAGGCCTTATCTTGAGTAAAATTCTTACAGCATGAATTCCTACCACATTATCTTTTGATGAATTTTTTTTCATTATTTAACCAATACAAAGTCAATTTTTCTCTCTGAAGGAAAAGCACTCTGTAATTTCACTTTAATTTTATCGCCTACTTTAAAAACTTTTTTTGATTTATCACCTATTAAAATATTCTTTTTTTCATTATGAATAAAATATTCATTTCCCAGGGATGAAATATGAATTAATCCTTGAATTGGTTCTTCTTTAACAGCTATAAATAAACCAAAATTCACTACAGAATTAACAGTAGCATCAAATTTTTTGCCTATAAATTTTGTAGCGTAATTACATAATAGTATAGATTGTAGTTCTCTTTCTGCTGCTTCTGCATTTCTTTCATTCTCTGAAGAAAGCGTACCAATTTTTTCTAAATTATTAAAATCATATTGATTTTCTTTTTTTTCAATAATATTTTTTATAATTCTATGTACAATTAAATCAGGGTAACGACGAATAGGAGATGTGAAATGATTATAAGATTTTAAAGATAAACCAAAATGACCAATATTTTTTGGTGTGTACTCAGCTCTTGCCATTGCTCTTAAAATTATTGATGTAACAAGGTGGTCATCAAGTCTTTTTTTAGATAACTCTATAATCTTATTAATTTCTTCAGTACAAATAATTTTAGTTTTATTTAAGCTGTATCCAAGGTTTTTTAGAGATATTGAAGCATCTTCAATTTTTTCTAGCGTTGGCTCATCATGCACTCTATACAACGAATTAGACTTATTTTTTTTTATAAATAAGCTACTTGCAACATTTGCGGCAATCATACACTCTTCAATAAGTTTTTGTGACTCAAGCCTAATATTATTTTTTATACCGGTGATTTCATTATTTTTACTAATTAAAAATGAGAACTCTTGGGTGTCAAAATTCACTGCATGTCTTTTCTCTCTAGATTTTTTTAGAATTTTATATAGTGAAAATAAATTATTAATATTTTTTATAACATTTTTATCTGTAATAGATTTTTTATTGTTGAGAAAATTATCAACTTGAGTATAAGTTAATCTAGCTGAAGAGCTTATAAGGGCATTATAAAATTTGTAAGATTTAATTTTACCATCTTTCCCAATTATAATTTCCGCCATTACGGTGAATTTATCTTCACCAGATCTAAGCGAACATAGATTATTTGATAGTATTTCTGGAAGCATAGGAATTACAAAACCAGGAAAATATACAGATGTTCCTCTTTTTCTTGCTTCTTTATCTATATTAGAATTATTTTCTACATAATGAGCAACATCCGCAATGGCTACGTAAAGTTTCCAATCACTTTCATGCTTCTCACAATAAACTGCATCATCAAAATCTTTAGCATCTTCACCATCTATTGTGACAAAATCTAATTTTTTGAGATCTTTTCTATTGAATGATTTTTTATTAAATTTTTTGTTTTTATATTTATCTATATCTTGATTGATATTTTTATTCCAATCGTTATTAAGACTAAATTTCTTAATAATTTTTTCAACTTCTGAGTTAAAACTAAATTTTATTTTTTTCATATTTAAATATGTTTAAACTTTATATGAAATGAAGATAAGTAGATGATAGTTACGAGATTTTCAATTTTATATTTTTTTTAATCCAAGGATTTATTAATATTTGTGATATCTTTCATACTCACAATACTTATCTTAGCAGAATAATCTCTTATATCTTGAGTAATTTTCATAGAGCAAAAATTTGGCCCACACATAGAGCAGAAATGTGCATCTTTTGCTGGCTCCTGGGGTAGTGTCTCATCATGATAGCTTTTAGCTTTTTCTGGGTCCAAACCTAAGTTAAATTGGTCTTCCCATCTAAATTCAAATCTAGCTTGTGATAAGGCATTGTCTCTTAATTGAGCAGCATATTTTCCTTTTGCAAGATCTGCTGCATGAGCAGCTATTTTATATGCAATAATTCCTTCCCTGACGTCTTCTTTATTTGGTAAGCCTAGGTGCTCTTTTGGAGTTACGTAACATAACATTGCGGTACCATACCAGCCTATCATGGCAGCGCCAATGGCTGATGTAATATGATCATAACCAGGAGCAATATCTGTTGTTAGAGGGCCTAAAGTATAGAAAGGTGCTTCAGAACATTCTTTTAATTCCTTTTCCATATTTTCTTTAATTAAATGCATTGGTACATGACCTGGACCTTCGATCATTACTTGAACATTGTGTTTCCATGCGACTTTTGTTAACTCACCTAAGGTTTTGAGTTCAGCAAATTGAGCCTTGTCATTTGCGTCTGCAATTGAACCAGGTCTTAGGCCATCGCCTAATGAGAAAGTGATGTCATACTTCTTCATAATTTCACATATTTCTTCAAAGTGAGTGTACGTAAAATTTTCTTTGTCATATGTCATGCACCACTTTGCCATTATAGATCCACCTCTAGAAACGATGCCAGTAGTTCTATCTGCTGTTAGAGGAATATACTCTTTTAAGACGCCAGCATGAATTGTGAAATAATCAACTCCTTGTTCTGCCTGCTCAATCAAAGTTTCTCTATATATTTCCCAGGTTAATTTTTCCGCCTTCCCTTTAACTTTCTCTAAAGCTTGATATATTGGAACAGTGCCAACTGGTACGGGAGAATTTCTTATTATCCATTCCCTTGTCTTGTGAATATTTTTACCAGTAGATAAATCCATTAAAGTGTCACCACCCCATCTACAAGACCAAATCATCTTTTCTACTTCTTCTTCTATAGATGAAGTAACAGTTGAATTTCCAATATTAGTATTAACCTTTACTAAGAAATTTCTTCCAATAATCATTGGCTCAGCTTCTGGATGATTTTTGTTTACAGGAATAACTGCTCTACCTTCAGCAACCTCTTTCCTAACAAACTCTGGGGTAACAAGAGTATTATTTTTAAAATAATCTCCAGGCTTTTGACTCATTAAATGCTTGTATTCTTCGTCATTCGCAATTCTATCAAGTAGAATATTTTCTCTTATAGCTACGTATTCCATTTCTGGAGTAATAATGCCTTTTCTAGCTAAATACATCTGTGTGCAATTACCTTTAAATTTTTTTGATCTTGAAGATATCCATTCTGATCGCATTTTATTAATCCCGCGCTCTAAATCTATCTCATAATTATCATCTGAATATGGCCCAGAAGTATCATAAATAGGGATCGGAGGGTTTTCTTTAGTTGTCCCATCTTGGTTTTTTGTAGGATGCTGCAGAATTTCTTTCATACCAACTTTAACATTACTATCAGTTTCCATGGGTACATACACTTTTCTATGGCATGGGTTATGAATTTTTAGCGCATTTGATGAATTCTCATTCAGCTCGATGATTTTTTTTTCTTTCCTGATATTTTTATCTGATGACATAATGCCCCTATAATACAACATATTTAAAGTCATTATACTTTAATTATGTGATTAAAATGTTTCATGTTGCAAAAAATCTTTAACCAAATAAACTTATCTGACAGAAAAGAAGTTTGCAAGTGTATTTGTTATAGTTGAAAGAACTAAATATCTTGAATTAGTAAGAAATTATGCAGATAGATAAAAAAAATATGATTGAAAGCCAACTAAAACCGGAAGGTATTAGCTGTCAAAATACTATTGACTGCATATCCAAAGTAAATAGAGAAGATTTTGTGCCAGAAGAATTCAAGAATTTATCATATGCTGAGTACGATATTCCGCTTAGAAATGAATACTCTATGTTAAAACCATTGATGACAGCAAAAATCTTACAATTATTAAATATTGATAAAGATGATGAAATTTTAGAGATTGGTACAGGAAGCGGTTATTTAACTTGTTGTTTATCAATTATGGGTAAGTCTGTAGATACATTAGATATTGATGCAAATATGTTAGAGTCAGCAAAAAAATCTCATAATCATTACAATATTTTCAATGTAAACTATCTGAGTGGAGATGTTTTTTCTAACTGGACTCCTGAAAAAAACTATGATGTTATAGTATTGACTGGTTCAATTGAATCAAGAGTAGAAAAACTTGAGGTTGCACTTAAAGACAGCGGCAGAATGTTTGCTGTTATTGGAAAACAACCGGTAATGTATGCAAATATAATTGAGCGTGTTTCAGGTACCAAACTTTTATGTAATCAGTCATTTGAAACTACATTAGAATCATTAAATAATTTTAATAAAAAAAATTATTTAAACTTTTAGTATAATTAAATCTATGATAGAAATGACAGCTTCTGAGCTTAATGTGTATATTGCCAATAATCCAAATACTGCATTAATTGATGTAAGAGAAAACTGGGAATATAATGTTGCATATATAGAAAAATCTATTCATATACCAATATCAGAAATTCAAAATAAGATGCATGATTTTGACGAAGATCAGACAATAGTTTTTATATGCCATCATGGTGTAAGAAGCAGAATGGTGGGCGTATATTTTGAGCAAAACGAGTTTAAAAATATTATAAACTTAAGGGGTGGTATAGATTCTTGGGCCAAGACAATCGACCATAATATGGCAGTTTATTAATAAATTTATTATGAAATATTTTTTTTACATTTTATGTATTCTTAATTTATATATTTTTCCAATAGGTGCATCTTACGGAGTAGATTTAGTAGAAGTTTATAACGTGGCTATAAAAAATGATCCAGAATTATTGTCAGCTGAAGCTAAACATAAGGCAACTATCCAAGAATATCCAATCGCGAGATCATATTTACTCCCGAACTTAAATTTTTCTGCAAGTAGCAAAAGAACGAGAGAATCTATAGATGGAGCAATTTATGGCCGATCAAGTTCAACATCACAGTTTACCACTGATGAATTTAGTATTAATTTAAAACAACCCTTGTATAGAAGAGATTTATTTGCATTATTAGAGAAATCAGAATTTGAGGTTGCTAAATCATTGGCTGAAAGAGACTCCGCAAGGCAAGATCTGATAATTAGAGTTGCAGAAGCCTATTTTAATATACTAGATAGTATAGACAATATTACTTATGTGTCTTCAGAAAAAGCAGCCATAAAATCTCAGTTAGATGAGGCCAAAAAAAGATTTGAAGTAGGTCTTATTGCTATAACAGATTATACGGAGGCAAGAGCATCTTATGATTTATCAGAAACACAATATATTGAGGCAGAAAATCTAAGTGATCTCACAAAAGAGTCTTTATATGTTTTAACTGGTCAGCAGTTTAAAAATTTCTCATTACTAAGTCTTGATATAAAAGTTAAGAATCCTGACCCAGATAATATTAAATCTTGGGAAGATTTTGCTACCAAACAAAATTTAGATTTATTGGCATATAAAAGGGCGCAAGACGTTGCAATGGCAAATCTTAAATATGAAAGAGCAAAGCATTTTCCCACGATAGATATATATGGAACTATAAAAGAAACTGATAAAGGAGGAGGGACATCTGGAGCCTTTGATTCAAACAATGACTTTATTGGTATAGAGCTTAACATTCCAATATTTTCAGGTGGAAATACTTACTATAGCAGTAAGCAAGCTTCATACTTAGAAGAAAAAACAAGATATGAGTTATTGAAAAAGAAAAGAGAGGTAATCAGGGATACAAGGCAAGCTTTTTTAAATTTAAAATCAAGTATTAGTAAAGTAAAATATTCAAAGAAGGCATTAGAGTCAAATGAATTATCAGTGGAATACAATAAAGCAGGCTTTGAAGTTGGTACCAGATCAACAACAGATGTTTTACTTGCTCTTAAGGATTCATTTAAAGCAAAAAAGAATTATTCGAAAGCAAAATATGAATACTTAATTAGTAAGCTGAAGTTAAAAAAATCTATAGGGACGCTATCTATTAAAGATATTAAGATAATAAACACATGGCTGAATTAAATGATATACAAATTAATTTATAAGGTTGCGCTCCTAGCAATACTTCCAATAGTTTTTATTTATTTAATATTTTATTCTATTTATTTAAAAGATATTAATTTTCTCTTAAATAAAATTGGTTATATTAGAAATTTAAAAAACAAAAAATATAGTTTATGCTTACATTGTGCCTCACTTGGAGAAGTTAATGGTATAAAATCTTTAATTAAAAAAATAAAAAATAATAATACTGTAATTATATCTACGAACACTATTTCAGGAAAAAAAAGAGTGCAAGAACTATTTCCTGAACTTGATGTCATATATTTTCCACTAGATTATAAAATTTTTATAGCTCCTTGGTTAAATTCTATTAAATTTAAAAACATAGTAATATACGAGACTGAAATATGGCCAAACTTTTATGAATCATGTAATAAAATAGATATTAAAATAGGTATTATAAATGCTCGGTTTTCAAAAAAAATACTTAATGGAAATGAAATTATAAAAAACTTATATAGACAATCTTTAAATAAATGTAGTTTTATATTGTGTAAATCTAACTATGAAAAAAATAAATACTTAGATCTTAAAGTTAATAAAAAATTACTGTTTCATCTAGGGAACCTTAAATATTCTTGCTTTGAAGAAATTGAAGAAAAAAATAATAATAGTAATAAAAAAAATTTCTTTTTAATGGCTTCTACTCATCAACCAGATGAAGAAGTCTTTAAATCATCAATTACCTATTTACTTGAAAAAAAAGTACCTGTTGTAATAGCTCCAAGACATATAACTAGGGCAAATGAGATTATTAAATACTTTACTAACCTTGATATTAAGGTAAAGAATTATTCAGAATTTTCATTGCATAGCAATGAAAAATATCTTACTGATGGAGTTATTGTTTTAGACACTTTTGGGGATTTAATTGATTTTTATAACGAAGCAAAATTCGTATATGTTGGTGGTGGTTTTTCAGACAGGGGCGTCCAAAATATTTTAGAGCCTGCTGCATTTGGAAGAGCTATTTTTGTTGGTCCAAATTTAGAAAATGTGAAAGATGAAATAAAAGATCTTAAAGTACGTATAATTAAAGATAGAAATCCTTTGCCGGTGGTAATAGATTATATTGAAAATATTAATCCAGATATTATTGGCTCTAAGACAAAAATAGAATTCATGAAGTTCTCTGGAATTTTAGATGAGTATATAGATTTTTTAAAAAATGAAGAAATTATAAATTAATTAAATCCAATAATTTTTTTTTAAATTCGTCATTATAATTTTCTATCTTTTTTAAAGATCTTTCTAACCTCAATACACTCTTTCTGAATAATTTTTTTTCGTAAAAAAAATATGAGTTATCAAAGTCAAGTAAGTAAATATTATTGTATTTATCAATAATAATATTTTTAGAGTTCAGATCAGAATGGTAAACATTTTTTTGATAAAATTGTTCCAAAGTCATGTATAGTTTATTCCATAAATCATGATTCATTTTTTTATTTATTATAAATTCGTACAAAGTTCCTTTGTTATCTATTTTACAAGTAATTAGATTTGCTTTGTATGTAAAGCGATTAGTTATTATTTGTAGTGCTGCTGCTTTCGGAACAGGTAGACCTTGTTCTTTCATAATATTAAGCATATTGTATTCCTTTATAGCCCTAGTTGATGATAATGAACTAAATATATAACTATCATAGGAAAATTTTGCAGCAAGGCCACCTCTAATATAGTGTTTTAAAAAATATCTTTCATTTTTGTACTGCAATTCAAGTGCTTTACCTCTTCCATCTGCTACAGATTTGATTAGTCCTTCTTTAGATATATAATCAGTATTAAATAATTTACTAGAGAAGTTATCAAAGACATCAGGATTATATTGAATATATATATTTTTATTTTTTATAATTTCGTCCATTATTCATTATATGCAAAATAATAAGCAAAAAGTAGAAAATATATGTGTTTTACGAACATCATCAATAGGCGATATATGCCATATGCTTCCTTTTATATTTACGATTCGCAAAGAATATCCAAATGCAAAAATTTCTTGGGTAATTGGTAAAAATGAAGCTGATTTCATTGGAAATATCAATGGTATTCAATATATAGTATTTGATAGAAATAATACTTTAAAATCTTATTTTTCTATTTATAAGAAATTAAAAAAAATTAAATTTGATGTTATGTTTATTATGCAAGTTTCACTAAGAGCAAATATTATTAGTTTGCTCATAGAATCTAAAATTAAGATAGGTTATGATTTAAATAGATCTAGTGATTTACACAGTATATTTTCTAATAAAAAAATACAAAGCTCTAAACATTCGCATGTCGTAGATGTTTTTTTAAGTTTTTTAAATGTATTAAGTATTGAAAAAAGTAATTTTATCTATAAGTGGGATATTGAGGAAAGAATTACAAAAAAACAATTATTTAAAAAATTTTTTGAATTACAGGATAAATATTTCGTACTCAGCCCATGTTCGAGAAGTGCTAATAGAAACTGGTTGGTTGATAGATATGCTGCAGTTGCAGATTATATAAATATAAATTTTGGTATACAATGTGTATTATCTTCTTCTTCCAATTCTTTTGAAGAAGAATTTGTAAAAGATATTATCAGCTCTATGAAATCAAAACCTCTGAATCTTTCAGGAAGAACGAATTTGCATGAGCTATACTCTCTAGTTAAAAACTCAGAGCTACTGATTAGCCCAGATAGCGGCCCAATCCATATAGCCACATGCGCGGGCAAACCTGCAATTGGATTATATGGAGTAACAAACACTGTAAGGGCAGGTCCATATAACAGCAGAGATTTATGTATTGATAAATACAATGAAGCGCTACTAAAATATAAAGGATTGGAATCTCATCAAGCAAAATGGAGATATAAAAATAATAATAAAAATGTGATGAGTTTAATTAGTACAGAAGAAGTAATTGAAAAAATTGATAAATATTTTAAAGAAAGGAGCGTAAGTTGATATTAGTTACAGGAGCAGCAGGATTTATTGGTTATAATATTGCAAAGCGATTAAATTTAATGGGAATAAAGAATTTAATATTATTAGATGATAAAGAAAAATTTCCTGAGCCAAAAAAATTCTCAAGTTTAGAGTATATTGATTATAGGCATTACACAGACTTGGTAAACCTTAAGGGTATAAAGTGTATTTTCCATGAAGGAGCATGCTCTGACACTATGGAATATGATAAAAATTATATGATGGATATTAATTATGAATACTCAAAAGAAATATTTTCACTTGCCAAATTAAACAAATCAAAATTCATATATGCATCAAGTGCTGCTGTATATGGCTTGAATGAAAGCTCAAGTGAAATACCAGAAAATGAATCACCACTGAACATTTATGCGGAATCAAAATTATTATTTGATAAATATATCATGAGCCAAGAATACCCAGCAGTAGGCTTGAGATATTTTAATGTATATGGAAAAGGCGAAGAGGATAAAGGCAAAATGGCTTCTATGGCTTATAAAATGAATCATGAGTATTTAGAGTCTAAAAGAATTTCACTTTTTAAGGGCACGGGTAGATATGGTGATGGAGAGCAAAAAAGAGATTTTATTTATATAGATGACGTTGTATCAATAAATATGTTCTTTATGGAAGAATCATTGCATGATATTTATAATGTTGGCACAGGAAATGCTGAGCCTTTTAACGAAATAGCAAATAATATTTTTAAATATTACAAAGATGAAGATCGTAATTTTAATTATATAGAAATGCCAGAAAATCTCGTACCAAAATATCAAAATTTTACAGAGGCAAATATTTTAAAACTAAAATCAGCAGGCTATAGTTATGATTTTTTTAGTCTTGAGGAAGGAATTAAAAACTATTTGAACGATTTAAATACGTCGTCTGCCTGAATTTCTGCTAAACAATTATAGTGACCATACTTACATATTTTTTCAAAACAGGGACTACATGGTAAATCTTTGTAATGTATTTGTTTGTTGCTAGTTAACGGTGGCGTTAATTCAGGTGATGTTGCGCCATATATAGATATTGATTTAGTATTTGTAGCTGAAGCTAAGTGCATTAATCCTGAATCATTGGAAATACAAAACTCAGAAACATGCATCAAGTCGACTGCGTCTGTAATTGAGGTTTCGCCACATAAGTTAATAATATTTTTATTGGTAACAATCTGATCACCAATTTTTTTTTCGCTTTTACTTCCTAGTATTAGAATAAAAAAATCTTTATTTAACTTTTCTCCAAGTTCTTTAAATTTTTCTACAGGCCACATTTTGGATGGGCCAAATGCAGCTCCTGGAGCAAAAATAATTATTTTTTTCTTTAAATCTAGTTTATATTTATCAGATAGTATTTTAATGTTTTTAGGGTCTGATTTTAGAGATGGGTAATATTTTTCATCTAACGCTTTTTCTTTTTTTGTAAACATAGAGACATATCTGAATGCAGTTTTTCTTCTATCTTCTTTAGTGAATTTTCTAAGATCGTTAATCAAAACATATCGTGATTCACCTAATTCACCAGTTCTAATAGGTATTCTTGCTAGGTATGGTATTAAGGCAGACTTTATTGATCTTGATAAAACTATGCTTTGATCATAAGATCCTTTTATTTTTTTTGCTAGATTAAGTCTTTTAAATATCCCAAGTTCTTTGTGCCCACAATCCAATATTATCGCTTTATTAATTTCTGGCATTCTTTCAACTAAACTTTTAAATGTTGAGTTTACCAATATATCTATTTTTGTATCGGGATTTTCTAATTTTACTCTTTTAAGTAGTGTTTGCGACATTACGATATCGCCAAGCCAATTTTGCGGAATAATTAGTAGTTTTTGCATATGCATTAGCTTTTAATTTTATGATTTATTTTTTTTTGTAATAATATTTGTTGTTGAGTAACCTTTTATAAAAGGAATTATTTTTACTGAACCGTTATTTTTTTTAATATAATCACTTCCTATAATTTGATTAATTTTGTAATCACCACCCTTCATAAGAATATTTGGTTTAATTTCTTTAATAAGTTTTATTGGGGTTGGTTCGCTAAATTTTATAATAAATGCATCATCTAGAGTTATTCTTCGTAGCATTTCCATCCTATCTTTTATATTATTAATTGGCCTATTTGGTCCTTTTAGCTTTTTCACAGAAGAATCGTCATTTACACCAATAAATAAAAAGTCTACAGAATCTTTAGCGCTATCCAAATACTTTGTATGTCCACGATGTAATATATCGAAACACCCATTTGTAAATCCAATGCTAAATCCAAGGTACCTTATAATATCTAAAACCTTTTTCAAATTAGCTTTACTTTTTATAATTCTGTCAAAATCGTCCAATTCATCTAGCTTTTTAAAGTATTCTTTTTCTGTATCACTTTCTAAATTCGTATCTTTATATACAATTGATGTTAGCTCTTCAGCATTAATTGACTGAGCACCTAATTTTTTTATTACCTCACCTGCTGCAATATTTGCAACAACAGATGCAAAATGCAGATCATCTTCTGCAGAAGACAAGTATGCAGCACAAAGAACAGCTATCACTGTGTCGCCAGCACCTGTTACATCAAACACTTCATTTACTGAGGTCGCTTTGATATGTTCTGGTTTCTTGCCTTTTCTAATTAAAATCATGCCGTCAGAACCTAGGGTTACTAATATAGAGTGGATACCTAATTTGGTAGACAATTTCTTTGCTTTACTTATAATTTCGTCATGGTCTTTACAGGAGCCAACAATATTTTCAAATTCTTTTAAATTGGGTGTTATAGCAAATGCATTTCTATAAATATTAAAATTATTTCCTTTAGGATCAATGAAAACAGGTTTCTTATGTTTATTAGCTATTTTTATTAATTCAGTAACATTCTTTAAAGACCCTTTATTGTAATCTGAAAAAATTACAGCATCAGAGTTTTTAATTAACTTTTCTATACTTATGGAAATATTTTTCTTAATATTTTTCTTAATATCAATTTCATTATCTATTCTCATCAACTGTTGATTCTGACTTATAATTCTTGTTTTTGTAGTTGTTATATAGTTTTTATCTGATTTAGAAATAAGATTTATATTTAGAGATTTAATAATTTTACGCAGAACTTTTCCATTATTATCGATTCCTATATTAGCTACAAGACTTGCATTCAAACCAAGAGAACTAATATTTGCAGCAACATTGGCTGCACCCCCAGGTTTCATTATATCTTTTTCAATCTTTAAGACAGGGACTGGAGCTTCTGGAGATATACGATTTGTAGATCCAAAAATATATTTATCTAGTATTGCATCGCCAATCACTAAGATTCTAGATTGTTTAAATAGACTCATGATTTTTTATATCCATTTTTTACGTATGTTAAATTTTCTATAATTGCTTTTTTAAGTAGTTTATCATTCTTGGAAAAGTTTTCTCTACTATTAATTTTATGCTTTAAATGTACTAGGCCAGTGGAAAATATTGCTTCTTTTCTATAAATATAATTATTGATTAATCTTACAACCAAATCTGAGTCTTCTCTTCCCCATCCAATATAGGATTCGTCAAAACCATTGATATTCTCAAAATCTTTTTTCCATAACGCTAGATTACAGGTTTTAGCGCCTTCCCATTTTCGTTTTTTTAATTTCCTAAAAGGATAATTTGTAAATCTTAAAATTGGAAAAATTCTATTTATATCTCTCTGAATTCTTAATTTAATAATATTTTTAAAGTTTATCAGATTGATATTTGTATTTTCATTTATTAATTTTTGTGAAAATTTTTCTGACAACATAGCTCTGTTACCTCTAGCAAAAAAACCTTTTTCTGCAATTTTTCTATGATTACCAATGAAATCATCAAATACAATGCAATCTCCATCTATAAATATTAAATACTCACCGGATGATAGTTTTGCAGCCTCATTTCTAATTTTAGCAGCACGAAAGCCCTCATCATTATGCCAAGCATGGGAAATTTTTATTTTTGAATTCTTGTATTGGCTTATTATTTTTTTTGTATCTTGCGTAGATCCATCGTCACCTACGATTAATTCAAAATCTTTATCTTTTTGAAATAGAAATGAGTTTATGCATTTTTTTAGAAAATCAGGGCTATTATATGTTGTAATAATTACTGAAATTAGCATTTTCTTACTCAAAAATTTGATCTTTATGCTGCTTCATCTTCATCTAGTTCATACAAAGTAGAACAATATGGGCATTTAATTATATTACTGTCTTTTTTTTCAATGGGTAAAAATATTTTTGGGTGAGATAGTTTTAAATAATTTTCTCTTGGGCAGCTTAAAGGTAGGTCACTTTTTTTAATAATTATTTTTTTTAACTCTTTATTTTTTTTAACTGACATATTATTTATTTAATAATTGTTAACCAATTTTTATATTTTTCAGTTCTTCCGTTAACAATATCAAAGAATTTTTTTTGTAGTATTTCAGTTATAGGACCTCTCGAACCATTTCCAATAGACCTGTCATCAAGCTCTCTTATAGGAGTAACTTCTGCTGCAGTTCCTGTGAAAAATGCTTCATCTGATATATATATTTCATCTCTTGTTATATTCTTAACTTTAATTTCTATGCCTTCATCTTCGGCAATTTTCATAACTGTTCTTCTAGTTATACCATCCAATGCAGAATTTACTTCTGGGGTATAAATAGTTTTATCATTAACAATAAAGATATTTTCGCCACTCCCTTCAGCTACATAACCATTAACATCTAATAAAAGTGCTTCATCATATCCACAACTTAATGCCTCTTGTAGAGCAAGCATTGAATTAATATAGTTTCCATTAGCTTTTGCTTTGCACATTGTCGCATTAACATGATGTCTTGTGTAGGAAGATGTTTTTATTCTTATGCCATTCTCTAGGTTATCATCACTAAAATAAGATCCCCACTCCCAGGCTGCCACTATCAAATGCTCTTTTAAGTTATCTGCTCTAAGTCCCATACCTTCAGAACCATAAAAACACATTGGTCTTATATACCCTGATTTTAAATTATTTTTTTCAACAACGAGTTTTGTAGCATCTTCAATTTCTTTTTGAGAAAAAGGTATTTTCATACCAAGAATCTTTGCTGAATTTATTAGTCTTTTCGTATGGTCCTCTAGTCTAAAAATTCCTGTACCATCTTTTGTTTCATAAGCTCTTATACCTTCAAAAGCACCCATACCATAATGTAAAGTATGTGTTAAAACATGTACCTTTGCTTCTCGCCAAGGAACTAACTCTCCATCGAACCAAATAAAACCATCTCTATCAGACATTGACATAATTAATTACTCCAGATTTTCATAATAGATTCATTTGCATATGCAAATGAGAAATATTATCATTTATCACTTAAACAACCAAAACTATATTAAGGAAAATATAAATGCAAAATACATGTTTTTTTCGTAATTATAAAGCTTTGCAAGTAATTTTAGTATTAATATTTACTTTTTCACCTGCAATAAGTAATGCTAGCGAACTAAATGTTTATTCTGGTAGAAAAGCTAAGTTAATAAAACCACTATTTGATAGATTTCATGCAGAAACTGGGATTAAGGTAAATATTGTAACTGCAAAATCAGATGCATTAATAAAAAGAATAGAGGCAGAGGGTGAAAGCTCTCCGGCAGATATATTTATAACAGTTGATGCTGGAAGAATAGACAGAGCAAAAAAAATGGGCTTACTTCAAAATATTGATACGACCTATATGAACATATCTAAAAATTATATTGATATAGATAAAAAATGGGTTGGTTTATCAAAAAGAATTAGAACGATAATATATTCAAAAAAAAATGTAAGTAACAATGAAATAACAAAGTTTGAGGATTTGGGGAAAAATAATTGGAAAGGTAGAATTTGCGTAAGATCTTCAAATAATATTTATAATCAGTCTCTAGTAGCATCCTTGATTATAAATCATGGGGAAAAGAAGGCGGAAAAAATTATAAAAAATATTGTCGAAAATTTTGCAAAAAAACCGTCAGGCAATGATAGGGCACAAATTACAGCGGTTGCTAAAAATGAATGCGATGTTGCAATAGTAAATCACTATTATTATATAATGATGCTTAACTCAAAAGATGAAGAAAAAAGAAAAATTGCTAAACAAGTTGATATAAATTTTTTAAACCAAAATGATAGAGGCGCACATGTAAATATAAGTGCTATTGGAATAGCAAAATACTCTAAAAGTGTTGCAAATGCACATAAGCTTATTATATTTTTATTAAGTAAGGAGTCTCAAGAATGGTACGCAAAAGTAAATAACGAATACCCTGTTAATGAAAACGCTAGCACCACTGATTTACTTGACAGTTGGGGTAAAATTAAATTAGATGATAGCGTGATAAATAAATTAGGTGATTTAAATACTAATGCTGTAAAATTAATGGATAGAGTCGGTTGGCAATAAATTATCAGGGGATACTAAATTTTAAATTTAGAAAGATTAGCATTAGTCATTGCATTAATATTTATGGTGCCATTTATTTTTTTGGCTTCATCAATTTTTATTCCATTTAATGATAATTGGCATCACATAGCAGAGAATGTTTTACTTGATTATTTTGTAAATTCCCTTTCTTTAGCTATCGGCGTAGGTTTTTGTACTTTTATTATTGGCACAACAACCGCATGGCTAACATCGGTATATGATTTTCCTTTTAGAAAGATAATATCTTGGCTCTTACTGATGCCATTGGCTATGCCGGCCTATATTATTGCTATTACTTATGTAGGAATAATAGATAGTACAAGTTTTTTACCAGATATAAGAAATTTATTTGGCGCCATAATTATGATTTCTTTAGTTCTTTATCCTTATGTTTATATATTAGCTAGAGGTGCTTTTCTTGAGCAGTCAAAAGAACTGCATGAGAATTCTCAAATACTTGGAGCATCTCAGTTTCAAATATTTTTAAAGGTATCAATACCTATGGCTCGACCAGCAATAATATTAGGGGTAACCTTAGCTGCTATGGAAGCACTGGCAGATTTTGGAACTGTGGAATTTCTTGGTGTGCCCACATTTACAACAGGTATTTTTAGAACATGGTTTGGTATGAACGATACTGTAACAGCAACTCAAATGGCAACATTGTTACTGAGTATAGTTTTTATTTTCGTATTTATAGAGCAACAATCAAGAAAAAAAGTTCGTTATTCGGAAAATATTAAAACCCAATCAAAATTGAACTATAGAATTACATCTAAAAAAAATAATTTTTTTATCGCTGTAATATGTATTTTTCCAATAGCTTTTGGATTTATTATTCCATTTCTTCAATTAATATATTGGTCTATTTTCATTTCCAACGAAAGTTGGGATAGTGATTTTTTTAGTATAGTTAATGACACTTTACTTTTAGCATTTTTAGCCTCAATAATTATAACTATTATTTCTCTTTTAATTACTTATATAAAAAGATTTAGTCCGAAAAGTATAACAAATAAATTCATGCAAATTATTACTTTAGGCTACGCTATACCTGGACCGGTAGTAGCAATAGCAGTTTTAATACCATTTGCTGCACTTGATAATTATATAAATCAAATATTAGTGGTTAAATTTAATTTTTCACTAGGATTAATTTTTAGTGGTACATTTTTTATTTTAATTTTTGCCTATTGTATAAGATTTTTAACAGTTTCTTCGAGAACTATTAGCTCAGGTTTAGAGTCCATAAGTCTTGCAACAGATGACGCAGCAAAATCTCTAGGAGCTAGTACAAAAAACATATTAATCAAAATTCATTTCCCTATGCTCAAAACTTCCTTGCTGACTAGTTTTCTAATAGTATTTATCGATGTTATGAAAGAGCTGCCATTAACTTCAATTCTCAGACCTTTTAACTTTAATACTTTATCGGTTAAAGCTTTTGAATTAGCCTCTGATGAAAAAATTGCAGATGCTTCCAATGCCGCGATAATGATTGTTCTGGCCGGGATTATTCCTGTTATTTTAATTACAAAAAATATATTAGGAAAAAGAAATAAGGTATAATTTGCTTATGAATAAAAAACTAATCATTTCTGATTTATCACTAGATTTTGGTAAAGATAAAAATAATAGAAAAATACTTTCTAATATTAATTTTGATTTAGAGGAGTCAGAAATAGGTTGCATATTGGGCCCAAGCGGCTGCGGAAAGACTTCTTTATTAAGAGCTATTGCTGGGTTCGAAAATATAATTTCTGGAACTATTTTAAAAGATGGTGTGTGTATATCAAATAGTTTAGAAAATATTTCTGTTCAAAATAGAAAAATGGGAATGGTATTTCAGGATTATGCTTTATTTCCGAACATGGATATAAAATCTAATATAGCTTTCGGTCTTAAAGGCATGACAAAAGCAGATAAGGAAGCTAGGGTAAATTATTTATTGAAATTAGTAAATCTTGACAAGCATAAGGATAAATATCCTCATGAACTATCAGGTGGGGAACAGCAGCGAGTAGCTCTCATTAGAGCATTAGCTCCGTCTCCAGAAATAATTTTATTAGATGAGCCATTCTCGAATATTGATGCAGATATAAAAGAAGATTTAGTAACCGATGTCAGAGTTTTACTAAAAGAATTATCCATTACTTCTATTATTGTTACTCATGATCAATATGAGGCATTCAATATAGCTGATAAAGTAGCGATAATGAATAATGGTAAAATTGAACAAATTGGAAATGCATATGATATCTATCATAAACCAGTTAATAAATTTGTAGCAGATTTTATTGGACTAGGTGTTTTTGTTCCAATAGTAAAAAATGAGAATGGGATTTTTGAAACTCCTTTGGGTTTACTTGACAAAAATAAGTTTCATAAAGATGAAATGAAATATAAAAATTTAGAAATGTTATTGCGACCAGATGATATTATACATAATGACGAAAGTAGTACTAAAGCAATTGTTATAGAAAAACAATTTAGAGGCGCAGAATTCTTGTATAAATTATTATATAATGATAAATACCCATTACTTTGTTATGCACCAAGTCATCATGACCATAGAATAGGTGAATCGATTGGCATAGAATTAGAAATTGAACATTACGTAATATTTGAAAAATAATGAAAAAAAAGAATACTAAATTTTCAAGCGAAATAGTAAAAGGCTTTGATAGAGCCCCAAGTCGAGCAATGCTAAGAGGCGTTGGTTTTAAAGACAAGGACTTTAGCATACCCCAAGTTGGTATTGCATCAACTTGGAGTGAGGTAACTCCCTGCAACTCGCATATAAATAAATTAGCAGATTCAGTTAGTCAAGGAGCAGAAGCAAGTAATTTGAAGCCAGTTATATTTAATACTATTACTATTTCTGATGGTATTTCAATGGGAACAGAAGGTATGAAGTATTCTCTAGTTTCAAGAGAAGTAATAGCAGACTCGATAGAAACTGTTTCAGCTTGCGAGGGCTTTGATGGTGTAATAGCAATTGGCGGTTGTGATAAAAATATGCCTGGTTGTTTAATAGGTTTAGCTAGATTAAATAGACCCTCTTTATTTATATATGGTGGCACGATAATGCCTGGTACTTATAAGAATAAAAAAATTGATATTGTTTCCGTATTTGAGGCAGTAGGCCAATTTGCAAAAAAAGAAATTTCAAAAAAAGAGTTAAAGAGTATTGAAGAAAATGCAATTCCAGGGCCCGGCTCGTGTGGTGGAATGTATACTGCCAATACAATGGCTTCCGCTGTTGAAGCTTTGGGTATGAGTCTACCTGGAAGTTCTTCTCAAGCAGCAATATCTAAAGACAAAAAACTAGATTGTATTAATTCTGGTAAGGCGATGAAAAATTTATTAGAAAAGAATATTACACCAAAAGATATTATGACAAGAAAAGCGTTTATTAATGCCATTACGATTGTAATTACTTTAGGCGGTTCGACAAACGCCGTACTTCATTTATTAGCTATGGCAAATGCAATTGGGGTTAAATTGGAACTAGATGATTTTACAAAAATCGGAAAAAAAGTTCCTGTTTTAGGAGACTTAAGACCTAGTGGTAAATATATGATGTCGGAGTTGGTTGGTATTGGTGGTATTCAGCCATTAATGAAGATACTCTTAGACGCAGGCATGCTTTATGGAGACTGTATAACTGTTACAGGCAAGACCTTAGCAGAAAATTTGAAGAATGTTAAAAAGTATCCAGCAAAGCAAAAAATAATAAGACCATTAAGTGATCCAATTAAAAAAGATAGCCATCTCGTAGTTCTTTATGGAAATTTAGCTCCTGCAGGAGCTGTTGCCAAAATTTCTGGCAAGGAAGGTTTAAGGTTTGAGGGTAGAGCTATAGTTTTTGATTCAGAAGAAATTGCTATGAATTCAATTTTGGATGGAAAAGTTAAAAAAGGACATGTTGTAGTCATAAGATACGAGGGGCCAAAAGGAGGTCCTGGAATGAGAGAGATGTTAGGCCCAACAAGTGCAATTATGGGGCAAGGTTTAGGAAAAGATGTGGCTTTAATGACAGACGGAAGATTTTCCGGTGGTAGCCATGGTTTTGTAATTGGTCATGTTTCTCCTGAAGCCGCAATTAAAGGTCCAATTGCTGTTATTAAGAATGGAGACCGAATAATAATTGATGCTCAAAAACAAATAATTGATTTAAAAATCAGTAAAAAAGAAATTAAAGAAAGAATCAAAAAGTTACCGAAATTTAAAACAAAATATAAAAAAGGTGTATTAGCTAAATATGCATCTTTAGTTAGCTCTGCATCTAAAGGTGCAGTCACAGATCTTTTTGAGTAAATACTAAGACGGTCTGATTGTAAACCTTCCAGTTAAAACCCACCTAATTAATAAATAAGAAGGAAATATTAATAATGCGCTAAGAGCAATTGTACTTTCGCTAAATGGAAGTAATTTGCTATTAAAGCTAAAGAAGGAAGATTCGCCACCTATAAGAAGAAAGAAAGACTCACCTTTTAAAAAGTAATAAATTATATTAAAAGGATGTGTTAAAAACAATGTCAAAGTTGTTGCATATAACAATCTATTTAATCTTTGATAAATATTTTTCATATTTTCATCTGTTAAATGTGTCTATTAAATAATATTATTACTTATATCTTTCTAAAATCCAGCTTTTTTTAATAATTCTTTAGCTTTTTCTTTATCTTGTTCTACAGGATTACCTTCCTCATACATCATTGCTAAAGTTGTTAAAGATCCAACTAAACCTTGGCTTGCAGCTTTGGTATACCAAAGCACGGCGGCATCTCCGTTTTTTTCAGCACAATCACCTTCCATGTACATAAATCCTAAACCATGTTGCGCTAAGGCATGACCGCTCTCGGCAGCTGCTTTCATCCATTTAAAAGCTAACAATGGATTTGCTTTATTACCCAAACCATTTTGATACATTATCGCACATCTATGTTGAGCTTCTGTATTTCCGCTTTCTGCAAGTGGTGATAATAGTTGCATTGCTCTAGAAAAATGCTTAGCTTCAAAAGCACTTAAACCACTACTTAATTCGACCTCATCTTTTTTCATTTTTATATCCCATTAACAATATTTTATTTTGATAGTATATACATATAATATATAAATTATAAATGTTTTGAGGAGAATCAATTGTCAAAAAAAGTTTTGAGAGGAGCAATTCAGAAGGTTGCCACTGGGCCTGAGTTTAGTAAAAATATATCTGTAGAGGATAGCTATAATTCGATGCTGAGTATTCTTGATAATGATGCTGATCCTGTGCAAGCTGCAATTTATTTGATTGCAATGAGAATGAAAAGAGAGACTATGGATGAAAATATAGGCTCCCTTAAAGCATTAATTGATAAATCAAATATAATTACTTCTGATGTCGATGAACTTCTTGATATCGCAGAACCATACAATGGTTTTCTTAGGAACACACCATTAAGTGCTTTTCTTCCAGCAGTATTTGCTTCTATTGGTATTCCTTGTATTACTCATGGAGTAAAAACAGTAGGCCCAAAATTTGGGTTAACTACAAAAAGAATATTAGAAACTGCAGGAATAAATGTAGAGCAAAATTCACAAGAAGCTTCGGTATCTTTAGAAAATAAAGATATTGGTTGGGCATATCTTGATCAAGGAGAATTTTGTAAGCCACTATATGATTTAGTAGACTTGAGAACAAGAATGGTAAAAAGAACTATATTGACAACAATAGAGGTCCTTGTAGGACCTATTAGAGCTAGAAAAAAAACTCATCTATTGACTGGTTATGTCCATGCTGCTTACCCACCCGTGTATTCTGATTTAGCAAAAGTTGCAGGATTTGATTCAGCAATATTGGTTAAAGGTGTGGAAGGTGGAGTTTCGCCTGCATTAAGAGGAGATGGAAAGGTCTTTTATTATTCGGATAATAATGAGATGCAGGAGACTAAATTTAATCCAAAAAATATATCAATTGAGCAAAATATGAGAGCAGTACCTCTTCCGGAATTAGAAAAGCAAGATGAAATAAAATTAGATGAAATTTCTAGTGATATTAATGTTCAAGATTTTTCTACTAAGGCTGTTGAAATTGGTGATGAAGCATTAAACGGTAAAGATGGCCCAGCAAAAGATACTTTAATATATACTGGGGCACTTTCTTTATCTATCATAAGGAATATTGATTTTAATGAAGCAGCTAGTAAAATTAAAAATACTATAGACAGTGGTAAAGCAAAAGAATTTTTTTATAATGCAGTTTAAACTATAATTATATAAAATCTTAAATAAACTAAAGTAAATAAGAGGGGAAAAATGAACGAGACATATAGAAATGCAGTAGTACAAATGGAAGAACAAGGTATCCAAGAAGAATATATTCTTGGTTGGCAGGGTGGTTTTTTAGGACATCCTCCAAGAGAAGAGACAAGAACAAATGAAGCTTATGATGCAGGTTTTGAAGATGGGCAGCAAAAAAACTTAGCCAATTTAAGTAATTGGAAGAAGTAAAATTATTTATTTACTAAGGATTCAATAGGTCTTCTTAAAGATAACAATATTTTTGGGACCTCCTGATCTATAACGTACATTCTTATCCAGTTATTATCCAATTCACCCATCTGAGCCATTAGGTGATTGCCTAGTATAATTCTAGCTTTGTAACTTGGCTCTTCTGTGTATTCTAATTCAGAGTATTCTTCCATTCGGTCATTTAAAAGATTAATGAATTTGGTTTTAATATTTTTATCTGGAATTTTCAAGTCAACTTGATTAATGTTCACCGTTTCATTTAATTTTTTAGCAATGTCTGTTATAAAAATTATCTTCTTTTCAGTACCATAAGATTTAACTTCATTGTTTGTAATATAAATTTGAAAGCATGAAACTTCTTTTAAGATTTCCAATCTATCTGACCAAGTGTCTGTATCAAAACCTTCGTTTTCTAAATTCAATAAAGTTTTTTTTGATATTTTCCATATACTTACAGCAAGTGCGCTAGCAATTTGACCAATTTGCTTTTTCTTTCCTTTTTGATTCCAAGTGCCGTGTATTCTTTGTATACTCATTTAAAACATTAACCAAATAAAATTTATAATTTCATTATACATTATTAATTATGATAGAGATAAAGCCAAATACTTTTATATATGAATTTAAAAACGCATTAAAAAAAGATGATTGTTTAAACATTATTAAACGATTTGAAGAAAACAAAGAAGAACATTATGAGGGTAAAATTGGCCAGAATCTTAACAAAGACCTTGATATAAAAAAATCTACAGATCTTTTTATCAGTGGTAAAGAAAACTGGAGAGATGTAGATAAGTTATTTTTTACAGCATTAGCTAATTCTTTGAATGAATTCAAGAACGAAATAGATTTTTTTAAAGGACCATTTAAAGACATGGGATACGGAATTCAAAGAACTGGCCCAGGTCAATTTTATCATTGGCACATCGATGGTGGCAGCCATGATTTTAGTAATAGACAATTAGTAGCTATTTTTTATTTAAATGATGTGGAAGAAAAACAAGGCGGAACAACAGATTTTTTACATCAAGGAGTTAATGTTATTCCTGAAGCTGGAAAACTAATATTGTTTCCTCCATTTTGGACGCACAAACATAGGGGCGCGGAAGTTGTTTCAGGGCAGAAATATATAGCTACTACTTGGATAGTTTTTGCTTAAGGCGTCAGGAGAAAGAAGTCTCTTCCATATTTCCTGATATATCTATATCAATAACCTTTATATCTGGCATTTGATTAATAATATAAGCCGCCATCATAATTGCCGTTTCTTTTTTATTTAAATGAATAGATGTAAATAAACGATCTGCAGCTATTTGACATTTTTGAAATTGGTTAGGATTTTCAACCCAGCTTTTGCTCATTTGCCAACCTTTATTCATATCGGAATCCATCTGGTTAAAAAAAGACTGGGCTTCAGCTATGATTTTTTTTTTGACTTTAAGAGGGTACTCATTCTCACCGAGAATGACATTTAGTTCATGCATTTTTTATTTCTTAGAGCCTTTCTCTTTATGTGCAATATCAACTATATCCATTGCTAAATCTCTATACTCTTCTCTAAAACCCGATATTTCAGAATCATCGTCTGGCGCAAAGTATTCAGATGCTTCAACTCCTTGTGCTCTATCTAAAGCTATAAATTTCTTTTGCATTGCTATCATTTTTTGTATTTTTTCTTGCTTACTGTCACTCATTTAATCCACCCTTTCTTTATCCACTAAAATCTAATGATAACCTAGTTACCAACATAAAATCCACTAGTCCAAATTGGATAGGTTTAATAACCGCCTTTTCTTCTGCTTTCTGGTAAACCAGATATTCTTCCACCCTGTTTACTTGGATCGCCAGGAAAAAGATCGTAAAGAACTTTAGCATCAATCTTTTCACCCCAAAGTTTTTCAAAAAACTTTACTAATTTTCTTGTATTCGGTTGATTTCCAGCATTATTAAAGAATTCATCTCTCAGATGATTTATTACATCCCAATGTCTTTCTGTTAGCTCTAATTTTTCACTATCAGCAATTGCTTGAGCAAGATCTTTAGACCAATCTTCAGCATTTATCAAATATCCCATTTCTGTTGTTTCTATTTGTTTCCCCGCAATTTCTATTGTCGGCATTTTAACCTCCCAAACTAGTTATATTTTATTCACTACTTTTCGAGATAGCCACAGGAGCTATACTTTTGTGAGGTAAAAAGATACCACATCCATATAATTTTCCAATACCTATTCCGAGCTGTTGTATTTTAATTGAGTCCTTTTTTTCAAGATCAGTGATTAATAAAGTCTTACCAATAAGCTTTTCATTTTCTATTTTAATTATATGCTCTTTGCCACATAGCATTTTTTTCACCTTAATATCCATTGATTTCAGAGATGAGTTAACATCTGCGAGAAATTCGTTCTCATTCTTATTGTTTTCAACTACTACAGATCTACAAAAAAGAGTATCCGTAATAACTAATTTTTTAATACTGGGTTTTGAAAGTTTCATTTCGTATTTTCCAACTTTAAGTGTTTCTCCATCTAAATTGTAAAATTCATCAGCGAAATCCAATGGTGCTCTAATACAAAATCGTGTTCTTTTTGACAAATAAATTTCTGTTTCTGGTCTTTCCCATCCCGCACCAGATTCTGCCCCATGAACTGAATGAATAGCCAAATTATCAATTTTATCAATTTTTGGAAATCTTTTTATTACAGCTTTAAAAAGATCGCAAGCATGATCTGCAGAAATTTTAGTGCAATTAACCTTGAAAGATATATCAACTATTTTATCATCGGTTTTGTTTGGACTATCTTGATTGTCTTCTTCCCAATACATAAATTATTTTTTTGGTGAAGTAAATAGATTTTCTAAATCAGTTTCCCAATAATCAGGTGTGTCCTCAAAATTAGGCTTAATGTCCAATGATAAAAACATCTCTCCTTCATCAATCTTTTTAGATATAAAATCTTTAAGATCTTTATATGTTTTCATATTGTATTGCTGTATCAATATCTCACTTATAGTTAACATTTTTTATTCCACTCTCCTTGAAAATCTAAGTCTTTTTAGTAATCTTTTATTTTCTCCATCAATATATTTTTCTCGTTTGTGTAAAATATTATTCGCTATATAACCTTGATTTTCTTTTAGCAAAATATTAATCACGTATTTATTGTCTTCAGCGATAAAACTAAAAATATAATCTTTGATTTTTTTAATCATATCACTTTTTTGCCAAATAATATTTTGTTGTCTAGAAGTGAACCTCATATTGAGACAACCATCCTCATCGGTGTAAAATACTGGACCTACTATAGAAGAGCTACCAGAAATATTATTATTTTTTGGAATCTCCATTATATTATTTTGCATTAAGATCTCTATAAAATCAGGATTATGATCTCTGAGATAAATATACATAATTTCATGATCTAGTAATATATTTTGCCCGCCATTAGCTGCAGGATTTTCGCAATGTAATAAAAAGGATTTTACTGAATCTTTTATGGGATAATAGTAGCCATCCGTATGCCAATTAAGCTGTTTATTTGTGTATGGTATATATTCCACGCCAGATTTTTTTTCTTTTACCGTAGATTGATCTGTTATATTTGAAATATCATTTTCATTTGCAAGGAGATTTGATATGGAATCTTTTAATTGTAACCTAGAACAAAATTCTTGAATATTTGCATCAGTAAGTTTTGTGTTAAATTCATATGATGCAAAATTATATTTTTTAATAATCTTTTTTAGAGAATCTATACCAATGTTACTTAAATCTTTATTATCAAACTTTGTAAAAAGATTTTCTTTTTTTACTGGATATAGCGACAATTTTTTCTTTCGCCATTCTTTATACTCAGTTTCATTTTCTATTTGAAAAGGTGATTTCATTTTACGATTGTATGACATTTCTTATTATTTTTGATAGGATATTGTTATTATTTATATTTAAAAGCGTGTATTTAATTATATACCTATTTAGAGATACATAAATCAGATCAAAAGAGATAGAAAAAGCATCCCAAAAGAACGATGTCATTAGCCTTTAATTACTCATAAAATAAAGTTATCTATAGATAAGTTTAATGTAATACAAAGGAGAATAAGAGTGGCTGATAAACATGTAACCCCTATGTTAGATGAGTTGGAGCACGGCCCATGGCCAAGTTTCATATCTGGAATCAAAAGATTAAGAGACCAACATCCCCAAGAAAGAATTTCAGGTATGGCAAATTCTCTACTTGGTCAGTTAGAACACTCTTACGAGACAAGAAAGGGATATTGGAAAGGTGGTACTGTAAGTGTATTTGGTTATGGAAGTGGAATTATTCCAAGATTTTCTGAAGTTGGAGATGCTTTTCCAGAGTCTAGAGAATTTCATACTTTAAGAGTTCAGCCTCCTGCAGGAAATTACTATACAACAGGAATGTTAAGACAGCTTGGAGAAAGTTGGGAAAAGCATGGATCAGGTCTTCAGACTTTCCATGGTCAAACAGGAAACATAATGTTTATTGGCTCAACAACAGAAAATACTCAACACTTTTTTGATGAAATAAATGAATATGGTTGGGATTTAGGTGGAGCTGGACCTTGTGTAAGAACAGGAATGTGCTGTGTTGGTGCCGCAAGATGCGAGCAATCAAATATTGACGAAATTAAAATACATAGAACACTTTTAAATAATTTCACCGATGATGTTCATCGTCCTGCATTGCCTTACAAATTTAAATTTAAAGTTTCTGGGTGTCCAAACGACTGCGTTAACTCTATTGAAAGAGCTGATTGCGCGATTATTGGTACATGGAGAGACGATATGAAAGTTGATCAAGAAGAAGTAAAAAACTTTGTGGAGGAAAAAGGAAGAAAGTATGTAATTGATAATGTAATTACTAGGTGCCCTACAAATTGTTTATCTTTAAAAGATGATGACACGCTTGAGGTTGATAACAGAAACTGTGTTAAGTGTATGCATTGTTTAAATGTAATGCCAAAAGCTTTAAGCCCAGGTGATGATAAAGGAGCAACTATCCTAATGGGTGGTAAAAGAACACTTAAAGTTGGTGATCTTATGGGAACAGTAGTAGTTCCTTTCATGAAATTAGATACAGAAGAAGACTATGAAAAGCTTACAGAATTAGCTGAAGAAACCATAGACTTTTGGGCTGAAAATGGTCTAGAGCATGAACGTTGTGGAGAAATGATAGAAAGAATCGGTCTTGTTAATTTCCTTGATGGTATTGGCTTAGAAGTTGATCCTAATATGGTGGCAGACCCAACAACAAGTTCTTACGTCAGAATGGATGGATGGGATGACGAAGCCGAAAAATGGTTTAAAGAAAAACTAGAGGCTGCAGAAGCTTAATTTTTTTTTCAATAAATTTTAAAATAAGGAATAAATAATGTCAGAAAAACAAGCAACTATTGCACATAGACCACCTAAAGAAACAGGTTGTCCTGATGCATTTCAATATATGCATCCAGTAATGAGAAGAAATTATGGCCAATGGGCTTATCATGAAGATCCACGTCCTGGAGTCTTAAAACATGTAGCGCATAGCGGTGATGCTATATGGACAATTAGAGCTGGTACTCAAAGAATTTTAGATGTAACTAGTCTAAATTTACTATGTGACATTGGCGATAAATATGCGGATGGTTATGTCAGATTTACAATTAGAAGTAATATTGAATACATGGTTGACCAAGAATCCAAAGTTGGACCACTAATAGTTGAGTTAGAAAAAAATGGTTTTGTAGTTGGTGGAACAAAAAACTCTGTTGCAATGATATCTCATACACAAGGTTGGTTGCATTGTGATATTCCAGGTACTGATGCATCTGGAGTTGTAAAAGCAATGATGGATGAGGTTATTGATGAATTCAAAGGATGGAATATGCCTAACAGAGTTCATATGACTACATCGTGCTGTCAAATTAATTGTGGTGGACAAGGCGATATTGCTATTAATGTTCAGCATACAAAACCACCAAAAATAAATCATGATTTAGTTTCAAATGTTTGTGAAAGACCTTCAGTTGTAGCACGATGTCCAGTAGCTGCAATTAGACCAGCACAAATTAATGGAAAACCATCTTTAGAGGTTGATGAGAAAAAATGTATATGTTGTGGTGCTTGTTACCCACCATGTCCCCCAATGCAAATTAATGATGCAGAGCACACAAAGCTTTCAGTTTGGGTGGGAGGAAATCATTCAAATGCTAGAGGAAAACCATCTTTTCAAAAATTAGTAGCTGCTGGTATTCCAAATAATCCACCAAGGTGGCCTGAAGCTACAGCTATCGTTAAAAAAATTCTAAGAGCATATAGAGATGATGCAAAAGACTGGGAAAGAATTAGTGACTGGGTTGAAAGAATTGGTTGGCCTAGATTCTTTGAGCTAACAGGGCTACCTTTTACAAAATTCCATATTAATAATTGGAAGGGAGCAAGAAATAGTCTTAACGCATCTACTCATATTAGATTTTAATAAAAAGAGGAGATATTTTGAAACTAGGAATATTAATTAATGAAGGGCCATATCAGCATCAAGCTTCAGATACAGCTCTTCAATACGTAAAAGCTGCTATTGAAAAAGGTCACGAAATTTATCGTGTATTTTTCTATAACGATGGTGTTAACAATGCAACAAGACTAGCAACGCCTCCTCAGGACGACAGAAATATTACAAAAGAGTGGTCTGCACTAGCAAAGAATCATGGTATTGATTTAGTAGTATGTGTAGCAGCGGCTCAAAGAAGAGGAATTCTAGATAAAGGTGAGGCTGAAAGAAATGGAAAAGATTCGGATAATATCGAGGAAGGCTTTAGAATTTCTGGACTAGGACAGCTTGTTGAAGCTGGGATTCAATCTGACAGATTGATTACTTTTGGAGATTAGGTTAATGAGTGAAGATGCAATTATAAAAAAATTCATGTATGTAAATAGAAAAAGTCCTTACGGAACAATTTATGCTCTTGAATCTTTAGAAGTTGTTTTAATAACAG
This sequence comes from Gammaproteobacteria bacterium, assembly GCA_018674175.1. Taxonomy (GTDB): domain Bacteria; phylum Pseudomonadota; class Gammaproteobacteria; order Poriferisulfidales. Next base: position 129,709 of record JABHAT010000029.1, read on the forward strand.
CCGCTTTTGACCAAGAAGTAAGTTTAACTTTTACAGATGATGGTGTTTACCAGTTAATGAAAGATCAGAAGACAGATGGCATTGGAATGAAAAACTTTTCTTCAACATATGCTGCTTTAGGTGACTATGAGATTAAGAAAATTTTTATTGATAAAGAGTCTTTAGAGGAAAGAGGTTTAGTATTATCAGATTTACAAGAATTAGTATGGGAAGATGAAGACGAAGATTATGCTGAAAAAAGTTCTATAAATTTAGTTTCGAGAGCAGATCTTTCAAAAATTATGAATGAGCAAGATATTGTTATGAGTTTTTAATAAGGAATAATTATGAATATGTTACATACAGTAAATAAGTCGCCATTTGAGAATTCCTCAGTTACATCTTGTATTTCAATGTGCGCAAAAGACAACAGTATTTTATTTATTGAAGATGCGGTTATATCTGTAATGAAAGCTACAAAATTTACAGAAATGATAGAGAGCTCTTTGAAAGATTTTAATATGTACGCTTTAAAGCCTGATTTAGAGGCAAGAGGTTTATCTTTAGATAATGTTATAGAGGGAGTCAAGATTGTTGGGTATGAAGAGTTTGTTGATCTAACCACTGAACATGATTCAGTACAATCCTGGCTGTAGAATTTTTTTTTAATAATCGGAGGTTGATGTGTCATTAGAAGTTAACGGAAAAAGTTATGAAGTAGATGAAGAAGGATATCTAGCAGACCTAAATACATGGGATACTGATGTTGCTGAGGCTATGGCAGTAGCTGATGGAGCTCCACTAGATACATCTCATTGGGAAGTAATCAATTTTCTTCGTGAGTATTATGAAGAATATCAAATTGCTCCTGCTGTAAGAGTTCTTACAAAACAAATTGGTAAAAGATTGGGCAAAGAAAAAGGGAACAGTAAGTATTTATATGAGTTATTTCCATATGGTCCTGCCAAACAAGCATGTAAGTATGCTGGTTTGCCGAAGCCAACAGGTTGCGTATAAATTATTTGCTGGAGTGGAGTAGAGTAAAAAATGCAGATATCAATTTTAAGTTTCACAGTTGCTGCTATATTTTATTTAGCTTTTTTTGTATTCGCTTATGGGTTGATAAGCAAAATATTACAATATAAGAATACACCAGCTCCATTAAAAATACCTACGATGCCTGCACCTACAACCCAAGCAGGTGTTGTTTTTAGAATGTCTAAAGAAGTAGTTTTTTTTGAAAGTCTCTTTAAATCCAGCAAAGTAACATGGTTATTTGGATGGCTTTTTCATTTTGGTTTATTTCTAGATATGCTTAGACATCTTCGATATTTTATTGACCCTATTTGGTTTTGGGTTTTAATAATACAGCCATTTGGTAAATATGGATCAATACTAATGTTTATAGGTTTAGCTGGATTATTAACTAGAAGAATAATAGTTGATAGAGTCAGGTATATCTCTTCACCATCAGATCATTTGATGCTTGTATTGCTTTTGTCTATAACAACAACTGGTATGGCAATGAGTTTCTATTTAGGAGCAGATGTTATTAGCGTTAAATCTTTTTTTATAGGGCTAATGACTTTTAATATTCAAAATATTCCATCTGATCCTGTTTTAGTTTCCCATTTATTAATGGTTGCATCATTAATGATTATTTTCCCCTACAGTAAATTACTTCATGCACCAGGTTTATTTTTTAGTCCATCAAGAAATCAGGTTGATAATGCTAGGGAAAAAAGGCATGTTGCTAAGTGGGCAGAAGATCTAGAAAAAAATTAAATTAATTTAATCGAAGGATAGTTATGGCAGATAAGAAATTTGAAACACCTGAATTAAGAGAATACCCGATTATTCCTAAACTACAGAAAGATGTGATGGCTCATAGTCAACCTTTCATTGCTAAAGACTCTCATAATGAGCCTTTAGGTTTTCCTGGTGAGCTTGTAGAGGATTGGCATGATGTTGCTATAAAAAAAATGGGTGATCTTCAGAGTAAGTATAGAGGTCTGCAAGTATATTTAGACTCTTGTGTTAAATGTGGAGCATGTACAGATAAATGTCATTACTACGTAGGAACGACTGATCCAAAAAATATGCCTGTAGCTAGGCAAGATTTATATAGAAAAGTTTATAGAAGATATTTTACATTTGCAGGAAAGTATTTTCCAAAGTTAGTGGGCGCAACAGACTTAACAAAAGATGTTTTAGATGACTGGTATTCTTATTTCCACCAATGCTCTCAATGTAGAAGATGTTCTGTTTATTGCCCGTACGGAATTGATACAGCAGAAATTTCAATGGCAGCAAGAGAAGTAATGGACACTATCGGTGTAGGTCAAAAATACTGTAACGAAATTATAAGTAAAGTTCATAAAATAGGGAATAATTTAGGCTTACCCGGACCAGCGCTTCTAGACACTCTAGAGGGACTTGAGGAAGATGTAGAAGAAGAAACTGGTGTCGAAGTAAAATTTCCATTAGATGTTAAAGGTGCAGATGTACTTTTAATAACGCCTTCAGCAGATTTTTTCGCAGAGCCACATGTTGATGGTTTAATAGGATATGCAAAAGTTTTCCATGAAGCAGGAATTTCTTGGACAGTAAGTTCCCATGCAAGTGAAGCTGCTAATTTTGGTATGTTTATTGGAAGCTATGAAAATATGAGAAAGCTTGCAATGAGAATTAGAGAAGCAGCATTAGAATTAGGGGTTAAGAGGATCGTATTTGGTGAATGTGGGCATGCATGGAGAGTAGCATATAGTTTTTTAAATACTTTAGCCGGCCCTTGGGATTTTTTAGACCAAAATTATCCAATTCCACAACATATATGTGAAGTTACTTATGGGTTAATACAAGATAATAAATTAAAGTTTAATAAGTCATTAAATGATGACATGGTTTTAACATATCATGACTCTTGTAACGTAGCTCGAGCTTCACGAATGGGCGACAAAGCTGGCGGACAGTTTTTGATTCCCAGAGAAGTAATTAAAGCCACTTGTAATAACTTTCACGACATGTCGAAAGATACAATTAAAGAAGGTACTTTCTGTTGCGGAGGTGGAGGTGGTCTCTTAACAGATGATTTAATGGAATTGAGAGTAAAAGGAGCACTTCCAAGAATGGAAGCATTGAGGAAGGTAGTAGAAGATCATGGTGTGACCCATATGGCAGCAATATGCGCAATATGCAAAAGCCAATTTGCTAAAGTTTTTCCATATTATGACTTTTCTATGGATCAAATAGTGAGCGTTCATCAGCTAGTTAGTAATGCAATAATTCTAACCGGCCAAAGAGATGAAAATGATCAAAATGACGATGAAAACCACCCACAACAGGATATAGATGAAGCAGCATAGTGCTTTATAATTATTTGAAAGCAAGGAGAAGATTATGTCAGCAAACAAAGATGCAATAGAAAAAAAGTTAACCTTTAGGAAATACCAGGATGGTGTTCATACTTATCAAAATTTAGGTAATGACATCTTTGAGCAAGATAAATCTCATAAATGTCCGACATATGTTCATAGGACTCCACCTTGCCAAGGAAGTTGTCCTTCTGGAGAAGATATAAGAGGCTGGCTAGATATCGTTAGAGGTATAGAAAAAGCACCTTCAGATATTGGCATGCAAGAATACGCATTTAGAAGATCTACAACAGCAAATCCATTTCCCTCGATGATGGGTAGAGTTTGCCCTGCACCATGTCAAGAAGGTTGCAATAGAAATGATGTTGAAGATTATGTGGGAATTAATGGGGTTGAGCAATACATAGGTGATCAAGCAGTAGCCGAAGGTTTCTCATTTTCATGCACTAATGAAATGAGTGGAAAAAAAGTGGCGATTATTGGAGGCGGACCTGCAGGCATGTCTGCCGCATATCAGTTAAGAAAACTTGGACATGCAAGCGTTATATTTGAATCACATGATAAGCTTGGAGGGATGATGCGTTTTGGAATCCCAAGCTACAGAACACCTGATGCATATTTAGATCCTGAAATTCAAAGAATTCTAGATATGGGACACATCGAAGTTAAGTTGAACACTACAATTGGAAAGGATATATCTGCTGAAAGTATAGAGAAAGATTATGATGCAGTTCTTTGGGCAATTGGATGTTGGACAGGTAGAGATTTGCCCGTTCCAAATAGCGACGCTCCAAATTGTATTTCAGCGATTCAATATCTTGAAGCCTCTCGACAAAAAAGATTACATGTGACTGCAAAGAAAGTTGTTTGTATAGGTGGTGGTGATACATCAATTGATGTTGTCTGTTCATCAAGACGACTAGGTACACTTAAAGATGAGTTGTCAGAAGATATTAGGCCTGAAAATATATTAAAGAATGGTTCGAAGCACGACGAAAAACTTGCTGAAAAAAGAATACATAATGATGTAACTCTTACAACACTATTTAAGAAATCTGAAATGACTGCTTCCGAACATGAAGTTCATGATGCTCAAAAAGAGGGTGTTCAAATTCTTGATGAAGTAATGCCTTTAGAGGTTTTATTGGATGAAAAGACAGGCAGAGCATATGCATTAAGAATGGCAAAATGTGAAATGAAGGAAGGAAGACCAGAGAAGATTGATGGTACAGAATTTGTTATTGAAGCTGACTTAATTGTTGCAGCAATTGGACAAAGTGGTGTATTGGATGGACTCGAAGAACTTAATAACGGAAAAAATTTAATAGATGCGGATAAAAACTACTCAGTTCCTGGTAAACCAGGTCACTTTGTTTGTGGAGATATTGTTAGACCACACCTATTGACTACAGCAATTGGCCAAGGCTCAATTGTTGCTGAAACTATTGATCAGTTTTTAGATCAAGTTGATTTAAAAGAATTAAAAAAACGACCAAAAGTTGATGTGCATCACTTTAATTTATTAGAAAAATTAAAAGAAACAGGTTTGCAGCCAGCAGAATATGAGCCAGGCGCACATTGGGGAACAGATGAATTAGAATTTTCCGTACATAACTATGAAGATAGGTCTGCGCAAGAAATTATTAGTACTGAAAAAATGCATTTAGCTCATTTCCCATTCACACCTAGAAATTTAAGAGAAGATGTTGGCCCAGAAGCTGAAAATATTTTAGGTAATTTTGACGAAAGATTAAAATGTTATACCGAAGATCAAGCAGTGGAAGAGGCGGGAAGATGCATGAGTTGTGGGATGTGTTTTGAATGTGATAACTGTGTAATTTATTGTCCTCAGGATGCAGTATTTAGGGTTAAGAAAGATAAAAGTACTACGGGAAGATATGTAGATACTGATTATGCAAAATGTATTGGATGTCATATATGTGCTGATGTTTGCCCAACCGGTTATATTGATATGGCACTAGGTGATCATTAATTCAGTTAAGTATAAAAAATTATATACGAAATAATATCTGAATTATGAGGAGAAGTTCAGTATGTATAAAAAGTTATCTTTAAAGATTTTATTAACTTTTTTTTTAATCTTATTTAGTGGAGCATCTATAACGCATGAAAATATTCCACATAATATAGATAGATCAGTAGCTGATAAATGTGTAGAACCGACAGACATAATGCGGTCTCAGCACCATATATTTATTAAGCAGCAAAGTCATGACACCGTTGTTAAGGGTATAAGAACTCAAAAATATAGTTTAAACAACTGTATAAATTGTCATATTAAACCTTCTGCTAATGGTACCTATCCAAGTGTTAAGTCAGAAGAGCATTTTTGCTCAGGTTGCCATATAGCTGCAGCTGCACAAGTTGAGTGTTTCGATTGCCATGCATCAAAACCTTTCAAAAAAGTAGTAGAAAAAGTAAAGGACTCTGAATAAATGAAAAAATATGAAATAAAACTAGATAGAAGAGATTTTTTGAAAAGCTCTACTATGCTGGGAGTTTCGACAATTGCTCCTGGTGTCTTTTTTCAACAGCTTGCACACGGTAGAGATTTAGATGAGCCAGCATCTTCAAAAATTAGATGGGGTATGCTTATTAACACAAATCAATGTACAGATGAATGTGATGCGTGTGTGACGGCTTGTAATGAAGAACATGGTATAGAGGATTTTGGGAGACCAACAACAGATACGCAGTGGATTAGAAAATTAACATTAACAAGTGAGACTACTGAGGAATCTATAAATGTTCCAATGATGTGTCAGCATTGTGAAAATCCACCTTGTGTAGATGTGTGCCCTACTGGAGCGTCTTTTATTAGAGCAGATGGTATTGTTTTAGTTAACAAACATACATGCATAGGATGTAGATATTGTATGATGTCTTGCCCATATAAAGCTAGATCTTTTGTTCATGAAAATTTAGAGAATCAGTTGCCGCATGCTCCTAGAGGAAAAGGTTGTGTTGAGAGTTGTAACTTATGTGTGCATAAAATAGATAATGGTGAAAATAATACTGCGTGTGCAGAGGCCTGTCAGAAAGATGGACATCAAGCAATTTTGTTTGGAGATTTAAATGATGTTGAAAGTGATATATCTAAGCAACTAAAAAAATATGAATCCAAAGAAGTAAGAAGTGATCTTGGGTTAAATACAGCTGTAAGATATAGAGGTATCTAGATTATGCGAGATAAAACAGACTATATAATCATAGAGTTTTCCAAGGCAGTATTTTTTTTTGGAGTTGTGGTTTTAAGTTTTATAGCGTTAGGTTTTTATTCATTTTTAACACTCGAGCATGAAGGTCATTGGCTTACTGGGATGAATAACCAAGTTGTATGGGGCTTACCTCATGTTTTTGCAATATTTTTAATAATTGCTGCGTCTGGTATATTAAATATAGCCTCCATTTCCTCTGTTTTCAATATTAAGATTTATAAACCTTTGGGAAGGCTTTCTGCATTATTAGCAATTTGTTTGTTGACAGGTGGACTAATGGTACTTGTTTTAGATCTAGGAAGACCGGATCGCCTAATAGTAGCAATGACAACATTTAATTTTAAATCTATTTTTGCATGGAATATTTTCTTATATAGTGGGTTTATGGCAGTTATAGCGCTATATCTCTGGATGATGTTTGAGGCAAGATATAATAAATTTGTTGGCAAGGTCGGAACATTTGCTTTTATTTGGAGAATAACATTAACAACAGGCACAGGATCAATATTTGCTTTTTTAGTTGCTAAAGAAGCTTATGGTGCTTTAGCTGCACCACTATTTATTGCTTTATCTCTTCTTATGGGGACAGCAATTTTCTACAGTATATTATATTGGATGGATAAAGGTTTGGATGTGCCACTAGGATCAGAAATTATAGCTAGATTTAGAAGGCTTTTAATATATTTTATATTTACAGTTTTTTATATAACTATCTTATCTCACTTAACAAGTTTGTATGTTACAAAAAATCATGATTTTGAATTTTTCTTATTATTTTCAGATAATATATATACGTTATTATTTTGGGTATGTCAGATTGGTATTGGTACAATTTTACCTTTATTTATTTTATATAATAAAAAATTATCAATATCTCCGCTAGGAATATTATTAGCGTCACTACTAGTAATTTTTGGTGGTTTTACAATGTTATATATTATTATTATATCTGGACAAGCGTATCCTTTAGACTTATTTCCCGGATACACAGAAAACAGTTCATTTTATGATGGGGCAATAGCTTCATACACACCAAGTATTTATGAGATTATGCTTGGCCTAGGTGGAGTAGGTATATCTGCAGCCATTTACATATTTGCAATAATGATACTTGATTTCACGCCAAAAAATCTTGATGACGAACATACTTTATATTCTAATAATAAAGAAAAAATTAAGACGGAATGAAAAATAGCACAAGTAGAAGTATATATATATCTGCAGCCCACAAATCATCTGGGAAAACAATAGTATCACTAGGTCTATCAAGAATATTATCTAATTTAAATCAAGATATTCAAACTTTTAAAAAAGGTCCAGACTATATTGATATGGGTTGGCTTTCATTAGCGTCAAAAAAAAGTAGTTATAATTTAGATTTCAATACTCAAACAAAAAAAGAAATTAACAATTTTTACGATCAAAAAAAATCTACTATAAATATAATAGAAGGTAATAAGGGATTATATGACGGTATAAGTGTATCTGGAATAGATGATAATGCGGCAATGTCGATGTTATTAAATGCTCCAGTAATATTAGTAATAGACACTGAAGGTATAACTCGTGGTATAGCACCTTTATTACAGGGTTATATAAATTTTGAAAAAAAATGCAATATTAAGGGCGTAATACTAAATAAAGTAAAAACTGAAAGGCATGAAAATAAATTAATTAATGCCGTAAAAGAGTATACAAATTTAGAAATATTGGGATCAATAAGAAAAAGTAAAGATTTAGAAATATCGGAAAGACATTTAGGGTTAATTCCTGTTAATGAAAAAAAAATAGCCAATAAAAAAATTGAACAAATATCAAGAATTATAAATGACTCAATAGACCAAAAAAAATTTAATAAAATTGGAATAAACTTTAAAAAAAATAAATTAAGTAAGAAAGATGTAAAAAAAGCAAATTTTTTAACAAATAAGAAAAAATTAAAATTAGGTGTGTTTTATGATAAATCTTTTGGGTTTTATTACCCTGACGATATAGAGAATTTTGAAAAATACGGGGCTGAAATTATACAAATAAATTCTATTAAAAATAAAAAATTACCAAAAGTTGATGCATTATTTATTGGTGGTGGATTCCCAGAAACTAATGCCCCAGTAATAAAAAAAAATAAGAATCTAATGAAAAATGTTAAAGATTTTATTGAATCAGGAAAACCATGCTATGCAGAATGCGGAGGACTTATGTATCTTTCTGAAAGTATAAATTACGATAATAAAAAACATAAGATGGTTGGAGTTATCCCAGGAAATATTATTATGGATAAAAAGCCAGTTGGTAGAGGATATGTAAAATTAAAAATTAATAAAAATCATTTGTGGGGAATGAAGAATAATAGCAGTATTAGTGCTCATGAATTTCATCACGCAAGATTATTATTAAATAAAAATTCTAAAAATTATGCTTATAATATAACACGAGGCTTTGGGATAAATGGTATATCTGATGGCTTTCAGTATAAAAACTTATTAGCAAATTTTTCACATCTAAGGCATACTAAAAACTGTCCTTGGATAAAATATTTTATAAATTTTATCGAAGAGAGTAAAAATGATTAACATAACAAAAGAAGCTCAAACAATTTTTAAGAAAGAAATTGACAAAGAAGAGAATAAGAATTTTAAATTAAGAATTGCGGTAATGAAAAAAGAAGGTAGTAATTTTCAATATGCACTTGGCTTTGATGATAATATTACTAGTAATGATAAAATATTAAATGTTAATGAACTGGAAATAATTATATCAAATATATCTTTTGAAATGTGCGATGGAATGACTATTGATTATGTAGAGTTGGAGAAAAATCAATTTAATTTTATTTTTCTAAACCCAAAAGATCCAAATTATGTCGAGCCAAAAGAATAAAAATAATTATTTAGATGAATTCATAAAAGACTTAAGTCAGTGGGCTTTAAATATTATGTCTGGTGATCTTACTTCAAGGATTAAAACTTCGGATTCAAAAGATTTGAAAACCCTGTCAAGTAACTTAAATATTGTTTCTGAAATGCTTGAGAACCAATTAAGTAAAACAAATGAGCAGCTTGATCAGTTTTCAAAATATAAAGAGGAAAAAAATAAAGAAGCAAATCGTCTTGCAATTATAGAGGAACGAGTGCTTATTGCTTCTGAGTTGCATGATTCATTAGCTCAAACACTTGCAAGTTTAAGACTCCAGGTGAGAGTTCTTGATGAGAGTCTTCAAGGTATTATTTATATGAAAAATAATAGAAAATTTAAAACCGCCGAGTTATATACTGATAAAAGAATTACAGACGAGCTTGAGACTTTAGACGAAAGTATTGAATTAGCAAATACTGAGATAAGACAATTAATAGGTCACTTCAGAACGCCACCAAAAATTGATAATATAGTAAGTGAAATATCAACTCTTGTAGAAAATTTTAAATTAGAAAATACTAACATAAAAATATTTTTTCAAAATAAAATTCCAGTTATAAATTTAAATAAAAACGACGAACTACATATAAAAAGAATTACACAAGAGGCTTTAATTAATGTAAAAAAACATTCTCAAGCAAATATAGTTAGAGTATTATTAATGTCATATGAAACTGGCAAATATTCTCTAATAATCGAAGATGATGGTATTGGAATAGCTAAATCCTGTTTTATTGGGCATGATAATGAAGATACGGGCGAACATGTAGGGCTAGGAATAATGCGAGATAGAGCACATCAAATTGGCGGACATTTAGAAATAGAAAGCGAACCTGGAGAAGGAGTTCGTGTTATTCTATCTTTTAATGAAAAAGATTACTAACCATTAACGATATATGAAAATAAAAGTAATAATTATTGATGACCACACGCTATTTAGAGAGGGTTTACAAAGGCTTTTAACAAGACATGAGATAGATGTGATTACATCTGTAAGTAATGGTGCTGATGGTTTAAAAGCAATAACCGATAATGAAGTAGATATAATCTTATTAGATCTTAGGATGCCAGATGTTTCAGGTATAGAAGTGCTAAAAAATATTAGAGAAATTAAAAAATCATTACCAGTTGTAATGTTAACAACAAGTGATGATGAGAAGGACTTGATAGAAGCGTTGAGAAATGGGGCAAGTGGATATTTACTTAAAGATATGGAGCCTGATGATTTAGTTGTTGCTCTAAAAGATGTATTGAAAGGAGAGACAATAGTCGCTCCCAACCTTGTTCAGATTCTAGCAAAATTTCACCAAGGTGATGATTCAGAAATTAATATTAGTAATTTAATCAGCACGCTAACACCACGAGAAAGTGAAATTTTAGAGCTTCTAGCTGAAGGTCAAAGTAATAAGTTAATTGCAAAAAATCTTGGAATTTCAGATGGAACAGTTAAGCTTCATGTTAAATCAATATTAAGAAAACTAGAAATTCATTCAAGAGTTGAGGCAGCTGTAATAGCAGTTGAGCATGGTTTAAAAAGGAAGCGTTAATAATAAGGTGGCTTATATGCAAGGTTGGCAAAGAAATAGATTTGGATTAGCAGTTTTAATTTTCGCATCTGCTATTGTTGCAAATGTAGAAGATTTATCACAAGGACAAATAGTCTCATTAATTGGATTGTTCGTAGTAATATATTACCTATATGTCATCTACCTAAATAGATATAAGAAAAAATAAATGTACTCCACGCTAATATCCTCTGAAAACCTAAATAGTATTATAGATGATAAAAATTTAATTATATTTGATTGTCGATTTGATTTAATGGACAAAAATTTAGGCCATTCAAATTATCTCAAGTCTCATATAAAAAATGCAAATTATATAAACTTAGAATCTGATTTATCTTCTGCTGTAACAGACAATTCGGGGAGACACCCACTTAAAGATATATCAAGTTTTTCTAATATGCTAAATTATTACGGTATAAATAATAAATCTCAAATCATAGTATATGATGATGAAAATAGTTCTATGTGTGCAAGATTCTGGTGGATGTTAAAATTAGTTGGTATTGAAAAATGTGCGGTTTTAGATGGCGGCTATAAGTCCTGGGTATCCTCTAAATTTTCTACAGATAATTCTATACCAAAAAATCATAAAAAAGAAAATATCACATACAGTTATAAAGAAGAATATTTGATAAGCACTTTTGAATTAAAAAATAAACTAAAAGATAGCTCTCTATATCTCTTGGATGCGAGAGATAAACAAAGATTTTTAGGTAATATAGAGCCAATTGACAAAAAAGCAGGACATATTCCAGGGGCAATTAATATGCCTTTTAAAGAAAACCTAGAGAAAGATGGTAAATTTAAAAAAAAATTAGATCTTATTAAGTTGTTCGAAAATATTGATAAAGATAAATCTAGGGACATTATTAATATGTGTGGTTCCGGTGTAACAGCATGTCATAATTTTCTGGCAATGGAGTATTGTGGATTAAGAAGATCTAGAATATACGTTGGATCATGGAGCGCATGGTCAAGTTATAATGATAATGATATTGAAAAGGAACAAGAATGAAAACAAAAATTGAATGGAAAAATGGTGTAAATTTTATTGCTAATACAGAAAGTGGCAATAAAATAAGTATGGATGGCCCAGTTGATAGTGGTGGGAAAAATAATGGAGCAAGGCCAACAGAGCTTTTAATATCTGGTATGGGTGGCTGCACAGCTTTTGATGTAATAAGTGTAGCGAAGTATAAAGGTTTAGAAATTTTAAATTTTGAAATAGATATAGACGCTAAAAGAACAGACGCAAAGCCATCATTAATAAATAAAATACATTTAAATTATAAAATAAAATCTGATAAATCTAATGAGAAAGAGCTAGAAAACATAATTAAATTATCAGTAAAAAAACAATGCTCTTGTTGCATTATATTAAGTAAGGCAGTAGAAATAACTTATAGCTTAGAAATATACTAGAAAATAAATATGCATAAAAATGATAAACTTTTTGTATGGCACCCATACGCATCTGCCATAGATAAAAATCCTATATATGGAGTAAAAAAAGCTAAAGGCGTCAATCTGTACTTAGATTCTGGAGAAATATTAATAGATGGTATGTCATCATGGTGGTGTGTAATAAATGGTTATAACCATCCAGTTTTAAATAAGGCAATAAAAAAACAAGTAGAGAAATTTTCTCACGTCATGTTTGGAGGTCTTACACATAAACCAGCTACAGATCTTGCAAAAAAAATTAATGAAATAACGCCCTCAAGCTTACAAAAAGTCTTTTTTTCTGATTCAGGGTCAGTGGCTGTAGAAGTCGCTATGAAATTTGCCATTCAGTATTGGCATTCAGAAAACCAAAGTAATAAGAAGAAATTTTTGACAGTAAGAAATGGATATCATGGTGACACAATAGGAACTATGTCAGTTAGTGATCCAATTAATGGTTTACATTCAATATTTAAAAATTCTTTAATAAAACAATATTATGTTGCTTGTCCTGAAGATATAAATTCATATAGTAGAAAAACAAGTAAAAGTCTAAAGGAGATGGAAAAAAAATTAAAAGATAAAAATACAAAAATTGCAGCAGTAATAATAGAGCCAATATTGCAGGGTGCAGGTGGTATGAGAATATATCATCCTGATTACCTGGTTCAGCTAAGAAAGTTATGTACAAAGTACAATGTTCTTTTAATTTTAGATGAAATTGCAACAGGTTTTGGAAGAACAGGAGAATTATTTGGCTTTAACCACGCAAAAATCGTTCCAGATATATTGTGTTTAGGGAAATCTATAACTGGTGGATATATGAGTTTAGCTGCCACCATGGTTTCAAAAAAAATTGCGAAGTCAATTTCAATAAAGAAACCAGGTATATTTATGCATGGACCAACATATATGGCAAATCCTTTAGCTTGCTCTGTTGCTCTAGCAAATATTAATTTATTACTTTCATATGACTGGAAGAAAAAAATCAAAAAAATAGAAGAAATTTTGCATAAAGAATTAAAAGATATCTCAAAAAATAATGCAGTAAAAGATTTCAGGGTGATTGGAGCTATTGGTGTTCTAGAAATGAAAAATAAAGTTAACGTTGGGTCAATTCAAAAAAAATTTGTTAAGCGTGGAATCTGGTTGAGACCTTTTTCAAACTTAATTTATATTATGCCTCCTTATATCATATCTAAAAAAGATCTAAATTTCTTACTGAAGCAGTTGGAAAAAGTTATAAATTTAGAGTACTAATTCTTTATATTTTATAAGAAGCAAACTTCATAAAACCTGCTGTAATTTTCATTATATTTTTTAAATTATTTGATAATTTAGACGATCCTGAAGCGCGTGCAGTTTCTCCATGATGTTCTTCATCAGATTTCATTTTTTTTAAAATACTATAGGTCTTATTATCTTTTTTTGGAATTTTATTTATGTTTGACTCTAAATGTTCTGCAACTTGTTTTTCAGTTTCTTCAATGAAACCTAATGCATTTTTATCATTTGTCATACTTGATAGCATTCCTATGGCAATAGACCCTGAAAACCAAACAGGATTAAATATACTAGTATTCCCATTAAGCTCTTTTATCCTTTGGTCACACCATTCTAAATGATCTTTTTCTTCTGATGCCATATTTAGCATCATTTTTTTCTGATTTTGAGTTTTTGCTAACAATGCATGCCCAATATATAAGCCTTGTGCAGCAACTTCACCAGAATGATTAACTCTCATTATATTTGTCACATGATCTTTTTCAGACTCAGTTAATTCATATTCTGAAATATCTTTCGCCGGATATTCTCTCCCTGAACTTTGTATATTAAATAAGATATTTAACATTTCGTTGGACCTAATAATTAGATTATCTTTATGTGTAAATTTTCTCATTATACTAAGTTTGAATTTAGAAAAGTTATAGGATGCATTACTTGAACTTTATTTATATTTTTTAAGTTTATTGAATTAATAAAGTTTAAAGAACAGCCAACATTATACGTAAGAACTAAATCAATATTATTTGATTTAATAAATTCTATTTTTGGCTTAATAATATCTATTGAATTTTCATTATTATGCAATATGTTTTGTGCTCCAGCTCCACAGCAATAATTATCTTCAAAAGTAAAAACTTTTAGGCTAGGAATATTATTAAGAACTGCCATTAATTTAGAAAAATCTATCTCAGCTGATTTTGTTGTGCAAGGCATATGTATACAAATATTTTTGTTAGTAATTTTAAAATTATTATTTTTATTGTTAGCTAAGACTTCAAGAACATATGAAGTTGCATCTTGATAGGTTGCATCTTTCTTATTTTTATTTATAAAAGTACTACACCCACTCGCATATCCAATAATTTTTTCATATTTATCCTTACGAAATTCTTTCATTGCTGCTATATTTTGTTTACTGCCTTTTTTTATTCTTCCGCTGTTGTAATTTAGTGAGCCACAGCACTCAATATTTTTAATTATCTCTGAATTAATATTATTTTTTTTTAGTATTTTGACACAGCTATTTGCGACATCGCTTTGAAATATATTTGATGCACAACCGGTAAATATCCCTATATTGCCTTGAGTATTATAATTAATCTTTGCATATTTATCCTGTATTTGTGTGTAATTCATGAATTTGAATAATTTTTTATTAATTTTATTTAGGGGCTTTTTGTTGAGTGTTGAAACTACCAAAGTAATAAATCTTTTAATGTAATTTTTTGTTAATAAAAAAGAAATCAAGACTGTCTTGATTTTAAAAATTATTCTTTGATCTTTAAAGTATTTATTTCTTGCATCTGTCATAAGTTGATAAAAGTCTACTTTTGCCGGACATACTGTTTCGCATGCCATGCAAAGCGTACATGAGTTTATGTGTTTAAGAGCAGATTCACTTGGTTCTAGTAAAGAATCATTTAGACCGTGAATTATTGATATTCTGCCTCTTGGTGATTCTGATTCATTATTGCTAATTTTATAGGTTGGACAATGATTTAGACACATGCCGCACATAGCGCAATTGTCAGGATCCAGCATTCTATAAGATGTGTTACCACTTTTCATTATATTGACATAAATTCCTAAAATTATGTTGACTAATATATTATAATATCATAAAGTACTAATATATATATAGCTCCTCCTTAAATGTATGTATAAAAAGTTTCCTCCAAGCCACTTTCTTACAAGTGGTATTTCAAAGCGCAGTCTTAACCTGCGCTTTTTTTTATCCATATCTTTTGTGAAACTTCCTTCTTGTTCCTGACCTTTGAGTAATAACCCCTAGTATTGAACTTGTATCTTCTATTATCATATCCGAAAAGCCTGAATTATAAGCTTTTAGAGTAATTTTCTCACCCAAATCAATTTTTCTTATTATTAAGCTATTGCTTGTTTCATATAAAACATAATCATCAGTTTTTGGTGTAATACTTGGATCTACAATTATTATGTGATTAATCTCGAATTCTGGCGACATACTTGCGTCTAATATTCTAAGAGCAAATGGTTCACTAGCAGAGCAGTTTTCACCACTATTCTCTATATTTATTTCATTAATTGGTATTTCTTTAATATCGCTCATAATATGTCCATTATTTTATCTTTTTTTAAAAGAATTAGTTATCTAATTTTAATGTATATTTCTTATATATTTAGTAAAAAAAGGCTTTAAAAGCACAAATAAGCCATTAAATACCATAATTTATACACAGGTTATACCCAAGATAAACAATGGTTAAACACAGCATATTGTGCTTGACTAGCACACTCAACACATCTTATAGTAGTAATAGTAAAAATAATACATAATAAAAATAATATTACGGAAGGAAAATGGATAATAACGAATCAGACCTAGGTTTAGGCATTTCATCAGTCTCCTCGGTATCAAAAGAAGCTATTCAAAGTGCTCAAAACATCGGTGAATTAAACATTACTGCCCCAGGAAAATATAGGGTCGTAAGAAGAAATGGAAGTATTGCTGGTTTTGATGTTGATAAAATATCTGTTGCAATGACAAAAGCATTTCTAGCCGTCGAAGGAAATCAAGCTGCAGCATCTACAAGAATTCATGAAACAGTTTCTGGGTTAAGTAATAGTGTCTTTAATGCTTTAGCTAGAAATATACCTGATGGCGGAACATTTCATATTGAAGATATTCAAGATCATGTAGAACTTGCGTTAATGCGAGGTGGTCACCAAAAAGTTGCAAGATCATATGTCCTATACAGGGAGCAAAGAAATTCAGAAAGAGAGATTGAAGACGTTAGTCAAGAAAACAAAGATAGCGCTTCTAAGATTAATATAACTAGTGTTGAGGGTAAATCCCCATTAGATACAGATAGATTAAATTTAATTATATCAGAAGCATGTTTTGGTATTGATGATGTCTCTACCAAACCAATTACAGACGAACTTAAGAAAAATATTTACGACGGTATAACGCTGGCGGACGTCTCTACAGCATTAGTTATGTCTTCAAGGGTTTTAATTGAAAAAGAACCAAATTATACTTATGTAACGGCAAGATTACTTCTTGATAATCTAAGAACAGAAGCTCTAAGTTTTATTTATGGAGAGAGTTTATCAGCAACATCAGATCAGATGAAAGATGTATATAAAGATTACTTTAAAAAATATTTGAGTAAAGCATGCGAACTTGAACTAGTAGATAAAAAATTAGTTGATGAATATAATTTAGATATTTTATCAGATGCAATAGATTCAGAAAGAGATTTGCAGTTTACATATTTAGGGCTTCAAACTCTTTATGATAGATATTTTATTCAATCAGAAGATACTAAGATTGAGCTTCCTCAAGCTTTTTTTATGAGAGTAGCTATGGGTCTTGCTAACAACGAAGAAAACAAGGAAGAAAAAGCTATAGAGTTTTACCGTTTATTATCTTCTTTCGATTTTATGAGCTCAACTCCTACGTTGTTTAACTCAGCAACACTTCGCCCGCAGCTCTCATCATGTTACTTGAGCACCATTCCTGATGATCTGCGCGGTATTTTTGATGGTATAACAGATGATGCTATGTTATCAAAATTTGCAGGAGGGCTTGGGAATGATTGGTCAAGAGTTAGAAGTATGGGAACTCACATTAAGGGAACTAACGGTAAATCTCAAGGAATAGTTCCTTTCCTTAAAGTTGCAAATGATACAGCTGTAGCTGTAAACCAAGGTGGAAAACGAAAAGGAGCAATGTGTGCTTACTTAGAAACCTGGCATCTAGATATCGAAGAATTTCTGGATTTAAGGAAAAATACTGGTGATGACAGAAGAAGAACACATGACATGAACACAGCTAACTGGATTCCAGATTTATTTATGAAAAGAGTAGTCGAAGAGAAATCGTGGACATTATTTTCTCCAGATGAAGCCCCAGAACTTCATGAGATTTCAGGAATTCAATTCGAAAAAAAATATGAAGAATATGAAGCGCAAGCTAAAGCTGGGAAAATTAAAAAATACAAAGAAATGCCGGCATTAGATTTATGGAAAAAAATGCTGGGTATGTTGTTTGAGACAGGACATCCATGGGTAACTTTTAAGGATCCATGTAATATAAGATCACCTCAGTCACATGCTGGTGTTGTTCACTCCTCAAACCTATGTACAGAAATAACTTTAAATACTTCTGATCAAGAAATTGCTGTGTGTAATTTAGGTTCTGTGAATATTGCAGCGCATGTTGATGAAAACGGAATAATGGTAGAAAAATTAGAAGCAACTATCAACACGGCAATGCGTATGTTAGATAACGTAATTGATTATAATTATTATAGTGTTGATAAAGCAGAATTTTCGAACGCGAAACATAGGCCTGTTGGTTTAGGTTTAATGGGATTCCAAGACGCTCTATATAAACTTTCTATTCCATATGCGAGTGATGAAGCAGTTAAGTTCGCAGACGAATCAATGGAATATATTAGTTATTTTGCTATTAAAGCTTCTACGAACTTAGCAGAAGAAAGAGGTACGTACGAAACATACGAAGGGTCTCTTTGGTCGCAAGGAATCTTACCAATAGATTCAATAGATTTATTAGAGCAACAAAGAGAAAAATATATATCTGTTGATAAAACTCAAAACTTAGATTGGAAAAGTTTAAGGGAAAGAGTTAAAGCAGTTGGTATGAGAAATTCTAATACAATGGCTATTGCCCCAACTGCAACAATATCAAATATAACTGGTGTTACTCAAAGTATAGAGCCAACTTACCAAAATCTATATGTTAAATCTAACTTATCGGGCGAATTTACAGTTATTAATCTCGCTTTAGTAAATGAATTAAAGAAACACGGTCTTTGGGATGAAGTTATGGTTAACGACCTAAAATATTTTGACGGTAATTTGAAGTCAATTGATAGAGTGCCTCAGGATATAAAAGATATTTATTCTACTGCTTTTGAATTAGATGCACGATGGTTAATAGAGGCAGCATCTAGACGCCAAAAGTGGATTGATCAAGGTCAATCACTGAACTTATATATGGCAGAACCATCAGGGCCTAAGTTAGATAATTTATATAAGCTAGCATGGGTAAGAGGGTTAAAGACAACTTATTACTTAAGAACCATGGGCGCTACTCATGTAGAAAAAAGCACAATGGCAGATGGTAAATTAAATGCCGTTAATAATGAAAAAGAAACAAGTAATGCTTGTTCAATACTGGACCCTGACTGCGACGCATGTCAGTAAACTTTTAGGAGAAAAATTATGTCATCATTATGGGACGATCCAATAGCACAGACCTTAGAGCCTGTTAAGAAAGAAGTGAAAATTGAAAAAGAAGCTCCTTTGAGTTCTCCAGGAATTCCCAGCCAAGAAGTGGATACTGGTTTAACTGGTTTTGAAGATATAGAAACTGGAGCCGGAAGAATTCAAGTTGATGATAAAAAAATAATAAACTGCAGGGCTGATTTAAATCAATTGGTTCCTTTTAAATATGATTGGGCATGGAGCAAATATTTGTCAGCTTGTAATAATCATTGGATGCCACAAGAAGTAAATATGACGGCTGATATAGCTTTATGGAAAAGTGATGATGGTCTGACTGAAGATGAAAGAATGGTCATTGAAAGAAACTTAGGTTTCTTTTCTACAGCAGATTCATTAGTAGCAAATAACTTAGTTCTCGCTGTTTATAAACATATTACTAATCCTGAATGTAGACAATATTTATTAAGACAAGCATTTGAGGAAGCAATCCATACACATGCTTATCAATATTGTATAGAGTCATTAGGGATGGATGAAAGTAGATTATTTAATATGTATCGTGAAATTCCATCTGTCGCAAAAAAAGCACAATGGGCTCTTCCTTATACGCAAAGCTTGGGTGATATCAATTTTAAAACAGGAACTCCAGAAATGGATCAAAGGCTTTTGAGAGATTTAATAGCCTTTTATGTAGTTTTTGAAGGTATATTTTTCTATGTTGGTTTTACGCAAATTCTTTCTATGGGAAGAAGAAATAAAATGACTGGAGTTGCAGAGCAATTCCAATATATTTTAAGAGATGAATCAATGCATATGAATTTTGGAATAGATGTAATTAATCAGATCAAAGTTGAGAACCCGCATTTGTGGACAGAAGACTTTAAGAAAGATATGGTCAAATTAGTTCTAGAAGGAGTTGAGATGGAAACAAGGTATGCATACGACACTATGCCAAGAGGTATATTAGGATTAAATGCTCCAATGTTTGAAGAGTATTTGCAGTACATAGCAAATAGACGTCTAACCCAAATTGGTTTGCCAGAAGAATTTAAAAACGCTAAGAATCCATTCCCATGGATGTCTGAAGTGTTAGATCTTAAAAAAGAAAAAAACTTTTTTGAAACTAGAGTAACTGAATATCAAACTGGTGGAGCGTTAAACTGGTAAAGATTTTTGTCTGACTCCTAAGATGATCCCTTGCAAAGGATTGCTTTTTTTTAATATTTATTTTAATTAAAAATGAAAAGTTATATATGCAAAAAATCGATCTCGAATCTAGATTTTATAATTTCTGTACTAGGTTAAATGATAATCTAGGCTTTCAAATATTTTCACTATCTTTAATTGTATTTGTGGCCTTTGTCATTGGAATGTCAGTTGTTCCAAGCAATGATTTCTATAGTGAATATGCTCATATAATAAAGTTAGTGTGTTCACTCTACTTCTCTTTTGAAATTATTGTAAGATACTTTGGTCATAGTGTCTGGGATAGCAAATCCATAGTAGGTGATAAATTTTCATACGCAGGGATTTACATTGATGCGGTAATTATTTTGTTATCATTTATACCTCACGTCTTTTTTTCTAATTTATTGATTCTAAGATTATTTAGGTTATTATCGCAACCGCAAATAACAAAAATGGTTCCAAAAATTGCAATAACTAATTTTAGGACAATTCAAAGTGCTGGAGTAAAAATTCTATACGTGACAGCCATCATTATTATTTTGACTTATGTATATTCAATTATAGGCGTGATACTTTTTGGAGAAACACACCCCGACCAGTGGGGTAGTCTTGCAGACTCAGTTCTTAGTTTAATGGCTATTTTGTTATCTAATGATACTATTACTTACTTTTTGTATCCTCTAATAGAAATATATTCATGGTCATGGGTATATATTTTAAGTTATGTGTTTTTAGGTAAGCTGACTATATTAAATTTAATAATAGCGATTTTATTAGATCTACTTCACTCTAAAAACGAAGCAAATAAATAATTTCAACTATTTAAATTTTATCCTCTTAATCTCAAAGCCGTACTGTTTCTCTAGTAAACTTAGAACACCCTTTTCACCGAGTAAGTGAAGAGCTCCGACACAAACAAATGTACCTCCTTGTCCTTTGTATCTATCCAAACCATATAAAAAAGGCAAATTCATGTAATGAGCCATAACAATATTTCTTATATAAACAGAATGTTTCAAATAAACTTGCAAATGTTTATTTTTTTGATAATCATTTTTATCTACAAAGCTTGTGCTTGCATCCATTAGTCCTTGCAAATCTTCTTCCATATACGCATCAACCATATCATCTAGTGTTTCTTGTATTTTTGGAAAGTGTTTAATTTTAGATTTTAATAATTCAACTTGAGATTCCATAGGCATAGCATAAAATGCTGCTAATAATTCTTCCGGAGACTCTATTTGGTATATTTCTTTTTCCTGGATACTGGCAAGGTCTAATAACTTATGATCTATAATTGGACCCGAGTGTTTCGATTTTGCCGCAATACTAAACATTGCAGCCCAGGGTTTAATTTTTGTAGCGTATTCTTTATTAACACCATTCTTTGTTAGTATTTGAAAAACATCATTAGCTGTTTTTTCACCAGCAACATCTGCCAAGGTTTTATCTTCAAACATCATTTTTTTCTTAATATTTTCAAACCCGTGATAAGGGTTCCATAAATGACTACTTGGGAAAGCCTCTATTGAATAACCAACAGAATTATCAAAAATATCCATTACCTTCTTATTTAGTTTAGTAACCTTTTCATCATTCATATGTATAGTGCCAAGTATATGCCCTAATACTTCACCATCTTTACTCACTTCCCAAAAAGTTCCTTCAGTGTAAGGTTGTTTGTTGTAGAAAAAGAGTGCTGTAAATGCCACTACTATAAAAAGTAACGCATATATAAATGATTTTTTTTCGCTAAACATATTAATTTTCCTTGTTCAAATGAATATCTATTATAACTCATTCCATAAAAAAAACGCCCTTTTTAGGGGGCGTTTTTAGTATTACAAAGTCTAACTTTTTGAAGATTAACCAGTGTAACCAGCGATTTTATTCATATCACTAGCGATTTTTAATTCACCTTCTGAAGCTTCTTCTTCGTCCCACTTAGCCAATTGCTTATTCATGTATTTGTGGAATAAAGGTGGTACTAGAGCTAATGCGAATAATGTAAAGTAACCATTACCACAGTTTGGTGCTCCCACTTCATCTAATTCCCAGAAATGTGTTTCACCTCTATCATGATGATCAGCTTGTCTTCCAATTTCTATAAAGAACCAACTTGTGAATAATGTTGAGTTATCCCAGCTGTGTCTGTAATCGATTGGCGAACCAGTTTCTCTGATCAAACCATAATGCTCTAAGTAGTTTAATGCTTCTAACTCAAAGTTAGAGATTAACCATATTAGACCCATACATGCTAAACCTGTCCAAGCACCTGCATACCAGAATAATGCGATTGTTGGTAATGACATTGCATAACCTCTAATCCATCTGTTTTGCCATGACAAGAAAGGTACTCCTAATCTTTTTAGACGTTGTTTTTCCATTGTATATAGGAATTTACTTTGTCCAAAGTGTGATTTAGGTAAATGTGCATATAAACTTCTTCCTCTTGGAGCTGTTGCAGGATCATTTTCACATCCTAACTCTAAGTGATGGTTGTATACGTGCGCATAACAGAAATGTGATGATCCACTTAGTGCCATCATCCATCTTGCGATTAAGAAACTGAATCCTTTAGTATGAGCTAGCTCATGACCGTATATGATTCCAATTCCTGCAAAGATTCCTGAAGAAACTACCGCACCAACTAATTGTGCGCCTGTTATACCTGTGTAATAAGTCATTCCTAAGAATGAAGCTGTTGCACCTGTATACTCAATACCGTTTACGTATTGAAAGATTCTCCATGCTATAGCTATTTGTATAAATACAAATATTGCTAACATTGCATACATTGTAATGTTCAACAATGCTGGGTTTCCGTTTGTTTCACCATCGTCATCAAATCCAGCACCCATAGTTTGAGCAGGGGTTAAAGTATCAACAATGATACCTACACCTAATAAAAATACTCCTGTCCATACCCATGGTCCACCAGCTATTACACCAAAAAGCGATGCAAAGATTAAAAGTGGTGCCAAATAGTATCTAGCGTTTATTAAAAATTTTTTCATCTCGTCCTCCTTACAGAATGAATGAAAAGTACTAGGTCAGTATAGCAAAGTTGCGAAGAAAGAAAATACTTTTCTACTCTTATGATAACCACTTGTTATGGACAATAGCTTTACAAAATAGATAATTTTCATTATAATGTATAACAAAAGATAAACAGTATGTTTGACAAATATATAACAAAATGATTTATTTATATGTATATGTTCTGCACAGATATATATGTACATGGTAAAACTAATAAAATTTTCAACATAATAAGATTATAAAATGAGTGAAACAAAACATCCAATACAAATAGTATCAAGAAGAACAGGTCTAAGTGCAGATGTAATTAGAGCTTGGGAAAGAAGATATAAGGCAGTGAAGCCAACTAGAAGCTCAAACGGCAGAAGGCTTTATTCAGATAATGATGTAAAAAAACTAATGCTACTTCAAAGAATTATAAGTGGGGGAAGAAGGATTGGAGATATTGCAAATTTAAACATTAAAAACTTAGAAAATTTAATTGAGTCTGACGAATCAGCAACCGCTGTTAAAACATCTTTAACTAATAGACCTAGCACTGGTTCCGTAATGGAGCATTTTGATGGATCAATAGAAGCCATTAGAGAGTTAGATGCAAAAAAGCTAATACAATTATTTGAGATTGCATACCAAGAACTAGGCGCAGTTTTTTTATTAGAAGATTTATTTGCGCCATTAATACAGCATGTAAGAGATGAATGTAAATTAGGAACTTTTAGGCAAGCCCAAGAAAAATTTGTTGTAGAATTAATGCAATCTTTTTTATTAATAAATTCAAGTAAATCAAGTAAGCAAGGGAATAGTAAGATATTAATTATTGCCCCAATCTCTAATAATGATAATTTAAGTATGTTAAGATTATGCCTTGTTTGCGAGGACTCGGATTGGATGCCAACATATGTTGGAACATCTACTTCAGCAGATGAAATACTCTTTAGCTATGAGCAAGGAAGATGTGATGCATTAATGGTAGTAGTTGATCAATATGGTGATCAACAATTTTTACCTAATGAATTAAGAAAAATAAGAAGTCTTATAAAGGGTGATGAAATCTTAATATTTGGCGAAACATTATCATCTTACCAGGATGTAATAAAGGAAACTGGTTTTACATCCATAAATAATATTGGAGAATTAAGGTTAACGCTAGATAGATTAAAAGTTTTAACAGAATTTAAACCTGTAATACTTCATGCACAACCGGAGCAAGATTCATGATTGAACAAAAAGATTCATATAAGCACGAAGAGCTTTTAGAGTGTGCCAAAGGGAACATGTTTGGTGAAGGTAATGCGCAATTACCAAATACCGGAATGCTTATGTTTAATGAAATTGTTAAAATAAGCGCAACAGGTGGTGAGTATGACAAAGGCTATATAGATGCATCATTAGATATAACGCCTGACTTATGGTTTTTTGATTGTCATTTTATAGGTGACCCAGTTATGCCAGGATGTCTTGGACTTGATGCAATGTGGCAATTAGTTGGTTTTTATTTAGGATGGGCGCAGCATCCTGGAAAAGGAAGAGCACTAGGTGTTGGAGAAGTAAAATTTACTGGTCAAATATTACCAACAGCAAAAAAAGTAACTTATAAAATAAATATAAAAAGGCTTATAACTAGAAAGCTTATTATGGGTATTGGTGACGGCATAGTATCAGTAGATGGTAGAGAAATATACACAGCTAAGGATTTAAGAGTGGGATTATTCACTTCAACAGAAGGTTTCTAAATGTCTGTTGGAAATAAAGAATGTTTAAACTCTACAGGCTATGAATTTGTCAGAATAGAGTCTCCAGAAAATATCGCCGAAGAAGTAAACCGTTTTTTTGAAAGCAAAAGTATTTTTGGAACAGTATATGTCTCTATAGAGGGCATTAATATTAATTTAGCTGGAAATGAAGACTCTGTAAGATCTGTAGAAAAACTTTTTCATCAGCATGATTTATTTAAAAAAATATTATTTAAACATACTTATTCTGAAAAACCTCCATTTAGAAAACTTAAAATTAAAGTAAAACCAGAAATTATTAGTATCAAGAAAGATATTAATAATATTTTTGACATTAAGAAAAACTATATTGAGCCAAAAGAATTAGAAAAAAAATTAGATGATGGCGAAGATGTATATTTATTAGATACTAGGAATAATTACGAGATTAATATTGGATCATTTAAAAATTCTAAAAACTTAAACATTTTAAAATTTGATGAGTTTGCTGAAAAAGCAGAAGAACTCAAAGATATAGATGCAGAGGTAGTAATGTTTTGTACTGGTGGAATCAGATGTGAAAAAGCACTAGGTTATTTGTCAGAATCTGGAATAGATTCATTTAAGCAGCTAAAGGGCGGAATAATTAATTATCTAAATGAAACGGAAGGTAAGCATTGGGATGGAGAGTGTTTTGTTTTTGATGACAGAATTACTCTAGACAAAGAATTGAATCCAACTTATAAAAAATTATGCCCAAAATGTCAGCAAGTTATCAATGCTTTTGATAGAACTAAATGCGAAGTGTGTAGATAATGAGTAATAAATTAGTCGACATATGTGTAAACCTAACAGATAACGTTTTTTCTGGGAAAGAAGAAATTATAATAGATGGCGCCATAAAAAATGGTGTC
>JABHAT010000028.1 GCA_018674175.1 Gammaproteobacteria bacterium
TTTATTTTGTGCGGCTAATTTTTTTTTCTTTTCTTTTTCTAGTTCACGCTTTTTTTGTGCGGCTAATTTTTTTTTCTTTTCTTTTTCTAGTTCACGCTTTTTTTGTGCGGCTAATTTTTTTTTCTTTTCTTTTTCTAGTTCACGCTTTTTTTTCAAAGCCTCTAATTTACGTTTTTTTTCTTTAACTGCTTTTCGTTTTTTTTCAAGTTCCTCTAAGCTTATACTTTTTAAATTTAAAAATTTTGCCTTATTAATCTCATTAAGACTTTTCAAATCTTTATTAACTACTGCCGATATATTAATGTCAATAATAAGAATAATAAATAAATGTACTACAAATACTTTAAATAAAATTGGAAATCTTTTTTTATTATACTTATTCATCTGTTGGTAAAGTTATCAATCCAATATTCTCAACTCCACCTTTATTTAATATTGAGATTAGTCTAATTACTTTTTCGTACTCTATATTCTTATCTCCTTTAACATATACCTTATCTATACTTTTATTTTTATAGATTGAAACTATTGTGTCAGCTAGGTCACTTTCGCTTACTTTCTGATTAAAATTATCTTTTTGTATAACTCTAATTTCACCAGTTGAGTTTATTTCAACTATCAGAGGCTCTTCAAATTTACTGATGTCAACATCATTTGCTTCAGTCGTTGGCAAATCTATATCAAGCCCCTCATATAATAAGGGAGTAGTTATCATAAATACTAAAAGTAAAACTAACATTACATCAATATATGGAACTATATTAATTTCTGCTAATAATTTTTTTTTAGCTCTATATCTCATAATTATTTATATTAATTTAGATGTAATATTTTCTTCAGCTTTTTCTGGGATATGTTTTCTTTGAAGTATTTCTGTCAACTCTTCTGCAAAGTTCTCATATTTTGAGACTATAATTGATATATCGTGATTAAATTTATTATATGCTATTACAGCTGGAATCGCTGCTATTAAACCCAATGCCGTTGCAATTAAAGCTTCAGATATACCTGGTGCAACTATTGCAATTGTTGTCTGTGTAGTCTGGCTTAAAGATTGAAAAGAGTTCATTATTCCCCATACTGTTCCAAGAAGTCCTATATAGGGACTAACTGAGGCAATAGTTGCAAGATTCTGCAAACCATTCTCTAATGATTCTGTTTCTATAGATATAGCAACTTGCATTGATCTAAGGGAAGTTTGTGGTATTGATTCAGGTGTAATTAGTTTATCGTTAAAATTTATTTCAACATATTTATGCCAGCCTTTATAAAATATTTCCTCCATAGGAGTTTTTGTTCTCTTGTCCTTCATTTGCATATAATATTTATGGCTATCGAAATTAGCCCAAAATTTTCCTTCAAACTTAATCGTGCTACTTAAAGTATCTTTTAATTGCTTTCTTTTTTCATATATTATTGTCCAACTCCAAATAGAAAGACCAATTAAAATAATCATTACCATTTGAACTAAAAAACTTGCATTAAATGCTAGGTGTAAAAAACCATTATTCATACTTCCTCCAAAAACTTTTTTAAAATTAAATCAGGTATAGCATTTATTTTTTGATTACTATTTATACAAACTATTCTGCATTTTGATCTAACTATGTCAATTTTTTTATCATTCAATATCTTATAGATATTTTGATTGAAATCTACGGATGCTTTTTTTAAATTATTTATTTTTGTTTCTACTGTTAACTGATCATCTAGAAATGCTGGATTTATATATTCCATAGATACACTATGTACAATAAATTTAATGTCATGTTTTTTAAGTATTTTGGACTGTGATACACCTAAGTCTCTAAGTAGCTCTGTCCTCCCCCTTTCTGTAAATTTAAAATAATTAGCATAGTAAACTATTCCACCAGCGTCAGTATCTTCATAATAAACTCTTATCTTCATTTTAAATACCTTTGTATGCCAAGCTTTACAAGCTTTTATGGTTTAGCGCAACTTTAAATGTGTCACTACATTATCTTACACTGAAAGCTATTAATTATTATATTTTTTGTATTATACTGTAAACAAAAAACTATTTATAATTAAGTAAATTATTTACTATATAAGTAGTCTAGATAAGATGTATTGTAAATCTTTTCTTTTTATCTTTGATTTTTATGTTTTAAAACATGGAAGGTATATGCAAAAAACTAAAGAAACTTATCGAACTATAAAAACACTCCATGATATATCTCAGTTAGCAGACTATTCTCTTGTTAACACACTTAACGTTGATCCAGATTCTAAGGTAGATGCTATAGATTACTTACCTCGACAGGTATTTAGCGGACATTACGTGCCTGTAAACCCTTCACCAATAGAAACTCCCGTTTATATTTCGCATAGCAAAATTTTTTTTAAAGAACTTGGTTTTTGCGATAGTTTGGCAACATCAGAGAATTTTATAAAAATGTTTTCTGGTGATACCTCGCAACTAAATAAGCCATTAAGAAAGGTAGGTTGGGCAACAGGATATGCTCTTTCTATATACGGCACAGAATACTATGAGCAATGTCCTTTTAAAACAGGAAATGGATATGGTGATGGTCGAGCTATATCTATCCTAGAAGCTTTGATAGGTGGAAAACGCTGGGAAA
>JABHAT010000030.1 GCA_018674175.1 Gammaproteobacteria bacterium
CCAAGGGTCTTTATCGTTATTAGACTGATTCCACGGCATTATTTACTCTCCATTTTAAATTAACTCATTAAGTTTTAAATTAGTATAACAATATTATATAGAATAATTATCCAGTTTTATAAATTTCTTGTGAATTTTTAAGCTTTTCTATCACTTTTCTTTCTATAAGACCTTTTTTAACCAAATATTTCACATAACTTTGATTTGACATAAATTTAATCGTGTTATGACCAGATTTTTCAAAAATCTCTTCTATTACATTACAATTTTCATAGATAGAAGACCTTACCATGCCCTGGCTATTATCAAGCTTTACAGTAAGAAATTCATAGTCTTCAAAAATTTTTTCAGATATTATTTTCCTTAAATTTTCCATACCATAACCTGTTTTTGCTGAAACATAACAAAAAGAATCTTTCTCTAAATGTGTAAAGTTTTCAGGATTATAGTTTTGATCAATTTTGTTAAATACTAAGATTTTAGGTATATCTTTTGCTCCAATACTCTCCAAAACACTATCAACCTCTTCAATATATGCTGAGAAATTATCATCGCTAAGGTCAATTACATGCAATAATAAATTACTTTCTGCAACTTCTGATAGCGTAGACTTAAATGACTCGATTAGATGATGAGGTAACTCCCTTATAAAACCAACTGTATCACTAATAACTGCATTCTTCTTATACTCTAATTCTAATTTTCTATGAATAGGGTCCAAAGTAGCAAAAAGCTTATTTTCAGCTAATGTATTCATATCTGTTAATAAATTAAACAAAGTAGATTTTCCGGCATTTGTGTAACCAACAATACTTATTCTTGGTGTATTATGTTTCAACCTAAGATTTCTACTTAATTGCCTTTGATTACCAACCTTAACAAGTCTTTTTTTAATAGTTTTTATTCGAGCTCGCAGTAGTCTCCTGTCAGTTTCCAGCTGGGTTTCTCCTGGACCTCTTAAACCAATACCGCCTTTTTGCCTCTCAAGATGACTCCAGCCCCTAACTAATCTTGTGGATAAATAGTTTAATTGAGCTAACTCAACCTGAAGCTTTCCTTCATGAGAAAAAGCTCTTTGGGAAAAAATATCTAAAATTAAACCAGTTCTATCGAGAACTCTAGCAGAAAAAAGTAACTCAAGATTTCTTTCTTGGCTAGGGCTAAGATCTACATTAAAAATAACTAGCTTGGCATTACTTTTTTTAACCTCTTCTTCAATTAACTCAGCATCACCTTTTCCAATATAATATTTAATTCCAATACTTTTATTTTTTTGGGTTAAGTAAATTTTATCTATAAATTCTATATTCGCAGAAACAACTAAATCATGAAATTCTTCTTTTGAATTATTTATATCAATCGGATATTTATCGATATGAACTAATAAAGCTTTATTTGAAAAATTATTTATATCAATCAAATTTCATATTCCTTTATATTATTAATCCTCTGTTTTTAATTTGACAGTTTTCGTCGGGACTATTGTTGATATTGCATGCTTGTAAACCATTTGATTAACTGTATTTTTTAATATGATCACATATTGGTCAAAAGAATCTACCTGACCTTGTAATTTAATACCATTTACCAAAAATATTGAGACTGGTATTTTTTCTTTCCTGAGAGCATTCAAAAAAGGCTCTTGCAGTATTTGGGTTTTTATCATTTTTATATCCTCATCTGCACGTTAAATGTCTTCTAAAAAATTACTAACTCTATATTTAATATTATCATAATCTGTGGAACTATACACCGTTGTAGCATCAAGATGTCTTAACCAAGTAATCTGTCTTTTAGCT
Source organism: Gammaproteobacteria bacterium (assembly GCA_018674175.1). Classification (GTDB taxonomy): domain Bacteria; phylum Pseudomonadota; class Gammaproteobacteria; order Poriferisulfidales. The sequence goes on from JABHAT010000030.1 coordinate 1,800, forward strand.
AACTGCCTAGTTGCAAATAACATTTTACTTTTCATAACATGTGTATCATAACCACCATTAAGGTATTCGTTGACCTGTTTATAACCAATTGTCTGCATTGCTGGTAAATACAACCCTGTATATTTATTTTTTAGATTTGAAACTTCGTTTAAAAATCCTTGTTCAAACATAATGTTAAGTCTTTTCTCTATATTGTTATGTAAAATTTTTCTTTCACTAGGAATTATAGATAAATTGAGATTATCAAAGTACTGGACATTTTCTGAACACTTATTGAAAATATCACTTGGCTTATCTTTATTTGAGAAATAAATCTCTAACACCCTGACTATTCGATACTTATCATTAAAATGAATTTTATTAGAAGACTCTGGGTCAACTTTCTTTAAATAACTATATAGGTAAGCAAGGTTGTTATTTTTAAGCATGTCAGCTACTTTTTTTCTTGTGTCATCTGAAATTTCATCAAGCTTTGAAAGCCCCCCAGAAAAGAATGTTTTAAAATACATCATAGAACCACCTACTAATAAAGGTATTTTTTTCATTGAATGAATATTACTAATCTCAATCAATAAATCTTGATAAAACTGAGCTACGGAATATTTTTGACATGGTTCCAAAATATTAACCAATCTATGAGGAAAATCTATTAACGTTTTTGAGTCTGGCTTTGCTGAACCAATATTAAATTCTTTATAAAACATTACAGAGTCAACACTAATAATTTCAATATTAAAGTTTTTTTTTAATGAAATTGCTAAGTCTGTTTTTCCAGAAGCAGTAGGCCCCATTAATGAAATCACTTTATTCATTTATATTTTTGTGCAACATTATTTCTAATATATAATAGACATACTTTATCTATGTTTTCTTCACTATGAAGAAAATTTTTTTCTACAGCTTTAAGTATATTAGGAATATTTATATTATGAGGGCTAATAATTTTTTCAACAATAGAATTGTTGTAATTATTAGTATGTGAAAGAAAACTATCACTATTTTTAATAATAGAAATTTTTTCTTTTTTCGTATTCTTCAATATTCCATAAAATTTTTCATAAGAAAATAAACTATAAGACTTACCTTTAACAAAAATATCAGAATAACTTGTATACTCCACATAGTAAACTTCATTCATTCTTGCGTCTATGGCAACAATTAGAGGATATTCATTATAATTTTTATTAGCAGATAACGCTAATATCTGAAAAGAATTTAAAGTAATTATAGGAATATTTATGTAGAATGCCATTGCTTTAATATATGCTAGCGCCACTCTAAGGCTTGTAAAATTTCCCGGGCCTTGGTTAAAAATTATTAATTTAATATCTTTTTTCTTTGATCTAGATTTATCTAAAATAATTTTAGTTCGATCAATTAATACCTGCGAAATATTTGTATTAGCATCTATAGTTTCTTCATAGAAAGAATTTTCTTTTTTTATTGCTAGTTTTGTTATATCAAAAGCAGTGTCTATAAAAAAAATCATACTTTTTCAATTAGTAATACAACATGCGCCTCAATTCCCTCATGTCTTCCAACATAGCCTAATTTATCATTAGATTTTGACTTTATGTTTATTTGCTCACTTTTGATATTTAATATTTTCGACACAGAATCTTCTATTTTTTTTGCATGTTTAGATATATTTGGTTTCTCAGTTATAATAGTGGCATCTATATTAATTATTGAAAAATTATCATCTCTAATAATTTTCACAACATCTTGAAGAAAAATTGAGCTGTCAATATTTTTATATTTCTCTGAGTTATTATAATAGGATCCCATATCACCATTTCCAGACGCTCCAAGTAAAGCATCGCATATGGCATGAATTAATATATCGCCATCCGAATGAGCAACTATTGCTCGTTTTGAAATAATTTTTATTCCACCAATAATTATATGGTCACCATCTTTGTATCTGTGTGAATCATAACCATGACCTATTTTTATCATACTAATTTTCTCCATCTTCATATAATGATTTATACATATGCTCATAAATACATTTAGCATAAGACAAATCACTTTGGTAAGTGATTTTATTATTATATGGTTTTCCCATATGAACTCTACACTTATAGCCTAACACCTCAAGCGCCTGACTATCATCTGTTACAGAAATGTTATTATCACTACAGTACTTTAATGATTCGTATAAAATATTGAATTTAAACATTTGCGGAGTTTGCGCAAGCCATAGATTTTCTCTTGAAAGTGTTTGAGAAATTTTAGATTCTGCATCAACTTTTTTTATAGTATCAGAAATTGGTATAGCCATAATACTAGATGTATCGCATTCTATTGTCTTATTAATAAATTCTAGATTCTCAAATGGGAATACGCAAGGTCGTGCTGCATCATGAACAAGAACCCATGTATTTTCATTGTCACTTTTAAAACTTTTTATATACTGCAAACATTTATAAACTGTTTCTTGTCGTGTGTTTCCACCCTTAACGAATGATATTTTTTTAAATAATCCAATTGCTAACTTTTCTTCAGATGAAATTGCTTCATCAATATCGCTATCAGTATTATTTATAATTTCTTTGAACTCACAGAAATCTTTTGATGAATCATCGTAGCCAATATAAATTTTTTTTACTACACCTAAAGTATTTATGTTTAAAATAGAAGCATTTAGGACATCCAGCCCATTTTCTTCTCTATCTTCCAAAGATTCAAAAATTTTATTTGATTTTTCATATCTGGAGCTTTTTCCTGCGGCTGGTATTATACAAATTAATTCGGCATTATTCTTTAATTCATTAATCATAGTGATATCATTTTAAAATTTGGTAAAAGGTTTCATTTTCTTTTGTGAGACCCAATTCACTACGAGCTTTTTCTTCTATTACAACTTGCCCTGTCTCTAAATTTCTTATTTCTGCTTCAAGAACCTCAATTTTTTCAGAAAAAATCATATTTTCTTCTTTAATATTCTTAACTTGGTCTTTTAAAACATTATAATTAAAGTAACTATTATCACTTAAAGTAAATTTATATATCAGAACGATTAGGAAAAAAGATAGCGCAAGAATTATTTTATTCATTTATTGATTATATTTTTAAATATTGTATTTCCGGGATAATGAGATTTTTCTCCAAGCTCTTCCTCTATTCTTATAAGCTGATTATATTTAGCTACTCTGTCTGACCTTGACAAGGATCCAGTTTTAATCTGACCTACTGAATAAGCAACAGCAAGATCAGCTATAAAAGTATCTTCTGTTTCTCCTGAACGATGAGAAACAACTGAGTTATATTTATTTACTTTAGCTAAATCCATAGCCTCAATAGTTTCTGTAAGTGTTCCGATCTGATTAAGCTTAATAAGTATTGCGTTAGCAATTTTTTTATCGATACCTTTTTTGAAAATTTCTGGATTTGTAACAAATAAATCATCTCCGACTAATTGAACTTTATCACCTAGTTCTTCTGTTAGTTCTGACCAGCCATCCCAGTCATTCTCATCTAGAGCATCTTCTACAGACACAATCGGATAAGACTGAGTCCATGATTTAATTAATTGTATAAACTCACTATTTGTATATTTTTTACCTTCAGATTCTAAATTATACTTACCATCTTCGTAAAACTCACTGCTTGCAACATCCAAAGCTAGCATAATATCTTCGCCAGGTTTATAGCCAGCTTTTTCAATTGCCTGCATAATTACATCTAAGGCTTCTTTGTTAGAAGATAAATTTGGGGCGTAACCCCCTTCATCTCCTACAGTTGTAATATAGTTCTTACTATCTAAAATTTTTCCTAAAGCATGAAATACTTCCACGCCATATCTAACTGCCTCTTTTATAGAGCTTGCCCCAACAGGCATTATCATAAATTCTTGAATATCTACACTATTATTCGCATGTGAGCCACCATTAATAATATTCATCATTGGTACCGGCATAATATATTCTTCTGATTGTTTAATACTTCTAAATAGAGAAAGATTATTATTATTGGCAGAGGATTTCGCATTTGCTAGAGATACTGCAAGTAATGTATTTGCGCCAAGTTTTGATTTATTATTTGTGCCATCAAGATCGATTAAAACTTGATCTATTGATTTTTGATTATTTGAATCTAATCCATTTAATGCATCATTTATTTTTGTTTCAATAAATTTAACATTAGATAAAACCCCTTTTCCATTATATCTTGAGGATTTTAAATCTCTCAACTCCAAAGCTTCTCTAGAGCCTGTTGAAGCTCCTGATGGTACTGCAGCTCTCCCACTTACTCCTGATTCTAGGTATACTTCGGATTCTAAGGTAGGATTTCCTCTTGAATCTATAATTTCTCTTGCTACAATTTTTTTTATATTTGATTTCATAATGTTATTTTACTTTAAAGATTATTTATAATCGATGAAAAAATAAAAAATTTATTCCTTCGATACATCATCGATATTTTTTAAGGTTATCAGTAGTTTTTCAATTGAGTCTAGGGGCAGAGAGTTCATCCCATCACATAGAGCTTCTTCGGGGTTTGGATGCGTCTCCATAAATATTCCAGATATTCCCACTGAAATAGCAGCTCTTGCTAAAGGTGCTATAAACTGACTTTGTCCACTTGAGCTATCTTTATTTAAACCAGGTAACTGAGTAGAGTGTGTTGCATCAAAAACTACTGGGCAATTTGTGTCACGCATTATCACTAAAGATCTCATATCAGATATTAAATTATTATAACCAAAACTAAAGCCTCTTTCGCAAACCATAATATCTTTATTTCCTGTTGCTTTAGCTTTTTCTACAACACTACTCATTTCCCAAGGTGATAAGAATTGACCTTTTTTTATATTTACGGGAATATTATGTGAAACTACATTTTGTATAAAATTGGTTTGTCTGCATAAAAACGCTGGGGTTTGAAATATATCTACAACATCAGCTATTTCATCTAAAGGAGAATCTTCGTGCACATCTGTCAAAATCATTAAATCTAGTTCTGATTTTATTTTATTAAGTATCTCTAATCCTTTAGAATAACCTATTCCACTAAACGAATTTTTTGATGTTCTATTTGCTTTATATAAAGAAGACTTAAATATAAAAGGAATTGAAAGTCTTTCGGTTATCTCTTTAAGTTTTCTTGCAGTCTCAAAATTCAATTCTTCGCTTTCGATTACACAAGGACCTGCTATTAAAAAAAAGCAATTCTCTCTATCTTTATTAAAATCAAATTTTTTCTTCATTTTATATCTCTAATTGCACTCACAAAAGATTTGAACAAAGGATGTCCTTTGACCGGCTTAGACGTAAACTCTGGATGGAATTGACATCCTAAAAACCAAGGATGATCTTTTAATTCAACAACCTCAACCAATGTACCATCAGAAGAACTACCCGAGATAATTAACCCACCTTTTTCTAGTATTTTTTTATATTTATTATTAAATTCGTATCTATGTCGATGCCTTTCAAATATAGAATTCATTTTATAAGCATTATATATATTTGAATCTTTTTTAAGAATACACTCCTGCTCCCCTAATCTCATTGTACCACCAATATCAGAGTTTATATCGCGCAATTCCACAGAACCTTTTTTGTCTAACCACTCTTCTATAAGCCCTATGACTGGATAAAATGTGCCTTGATCAAATTCAGTGCTATTTGCGCTATTAAGATTACATACATTTCTAGAAAATTCTATTACAGCTGCCTGCATACCTAGACAAATTCCAAGAAATGGAATTTTATTTTCTCTAGCATATTTTATTGCTTGTATTTTTCCATCTATTCCTCTTCCACCAAAACCGCCCGGAACAATTATGCCGCCTGAATTTTCCAATAAAGAAAAATCTTTACCGTCTAATTTCTCTGCATCAATATAATCTATATCTATGTTTACACCTGAATGCACGCCAGCATGCTTAATTGCCTCATTTAGTGACTTATAAGATTCTGTGTAATTTCCATATTTAGCAATAATTTTTATATTAATTTTTTTCTTAATATTATTTCTTTTATTTCGATATTCTTCCCAAGAATCTAATGAAACTGGGTCACAAGATAAATTTAATTTTTCAACTATTATATTATCTAGACCTTGATCATGAAGTATTAACGGCACCTCATAAATATCATCCACATCAATAGAATTGATAACAGCTTTTGCTTCGACATTAGTGAATAGCGCTATTTTCTTTTTGTCTTTATCACTGATATTTCTTTCAGATCTACATACTAAAATATCTGGTTGGATACCTATCGATCTAAGTTCTTTTACCGAATGCTGAGTCGGTTTTGTTTTAATTTCATTTGCTGCCTTTATGTATGGGACAAGAGTAAGATGTATATAGCTAACAATATCTTTTCCACACTCTACCCCCATTTGTCTTATAGCCTCTATAAAAGGAAGAGATTCTATGTCCCCAACAGTACCCCCTATCTCCACTATGCATACATCTTTATCAAACGAACCTTTCTTAATATTTAAAATGATTTCGTCAGTTATATGGGGAATTACTTGCACCGTACTTCCCAAATACTCACCTTTTCTTTCTCTCTTTATAACTGTCTCATATATTTGACCAGTCGTATAATTACTTGATTTGCTAGTTTTATAATTTACAAATCTCTCATAATGACCGAGATCCAAGTCTGTTTCTGCTCCATCATGAGTAACGAAAACCTCTCCATGCTGAGAGGGACTCATTGTTCCAGGATCTACATTTATATACGGATCAAGTTTAATAACTGAAACACTTAAATTTCTAGATTCAAGGATAGATCCTAGAGATGCTGCAACAATACCCTTCCCAAGGGAAGAGACAACACCACCGGTAATAAATATGTATTTAGTCACACTAAAATAAAAGTAATATAAGACGGGAATATATCTTAACAAAAATATTATGTTTCTACAATTTTATAAAAAAAATTAATAATTCCAAAAAAAAATTATTCATGTACTATGAATATTGATTAAATAATAAGGTAAATTTAATGTTTTGTATAAACGTAGGTAAATTTGAAAGGTTAATTAGAGTATTAGTCGGTTGCTTAATATTTTACATAGGAGTTATTTCGCCAATAGAACCAAAACTTTGGGGCTATGTAGGTCTGGTTCCAGTTATAACAGGAATACTTGGATGGTGTCCTTTATACTTACCATTTAAAATTAATACTAATAAGTAATTTATAATTAGATTAATCCCAGATAATTTTCAATTCTTCATCAATATATATTAATAAAGTTCTGTCTCTTTTCCATGGTGGTATTTTATTTTCTCGCATATAGTCTTTTAAATTTTTATTTTTACTAAATTCAATATTCTTACCATCCTCTCTAAACTTTACCTCAACATCTTTATTTAAATTATATCCCAGCCTTTCTTCTAAATTTTTCCAACTAAGATTTACTGATAGATTTGGAATAACTAAATTCTCTCCAAACTTCCAATTATATATTTTTGAAGAATCATGTTTTTTGAGAGGCTTCATAATCTCAATATATTCATTATGTCTTCTGATTTGATATTCACTACAAGAAAAAAAAGGAGTCTTATCATTTCCTGCATTCAGAACATTCAAATATATTGAATATATTTGCTCTAATGAAGGCATTCTAAAATTATTTTTCATTATCCAGAATCTAATTACATTATTGAATCGATAATCATCCAAATTTTTAATACTCGTACTAATTTTATTATCATCACTTAATAAAAAACTTTGAATATCAATCTCTGCGAGATCTCTATTTAATTTATCAGCATCTGCAAGGTTGTTGGCCGCTCTTGATATTGTAGAAGAATAACTTGGCCACTTCTCTTTTATTTTTGGTAAAATTTCTTTTCTTATATAATTTCTAGAAAATTTTGTATTATCATTTGAGTTATCGATAACATATTTTAACTCTTTAAAATTAACTAATTCCATAAGAGTATTTTTACTTGTATTTAAGAATGGTCGAGAATGATAACCGTTTAAAATTTTTTTAAAATCTGGCATTGCAGATAAACCTTTTACACCTGAACCTCTTAAAAGCTGATACAAAAAAGTTTCTGATTGATCATTCGCATGATGTGCTGTCATCATAATAGTCTTACTGTCTGCGTGTGAGCTAATTACTCTGTATCTTTCTTCTCTTGCTCGCTCTTCTATACTCTCACCTGGCTTTAAAACTATATTTATACTTTTTATTATTATAGGGATGTTTAGTTTTTTACAAAAATATTTGCAGTGATTTTCCCAATTAACAGAATCTGCATTTAAATTATGGTTAACATGTATTGCTCTTATTTTTATTTTACATTTTTTTGCCATCTTGTTCGCAAAATATAGTAGCGCTGTTGAATCGCTACCACCACTATATGCAACTAAAAATTGGTTATATTTTTTTTTATCAATTTTGGTAGTTATTGAAGATTCAAAGATTGCGTATAATTTTTCTAAATCAAAATCTGATGCTTGCATTTTAATCTTGATAATACCCTACGGAACTAAGCTTATTTTTTCTATTGTTTATCAATGTTTTTAAATCCATATTAAAATATATATCTAGATTTTTTGAAATTGATAAAGATACATCTTTGCTAATTTGCGCTACATTTCTATGGGCTCCACCAAGAGGCTCCACAATAAGCTCATCGATTAATTTTAATTTCTGTAAGTTGTCAGCTGTAATACACATCGCTTCTGCTGCTAAATTAGCATTTTCGGGAGATTTCCATAAGATTGATGCACATCCTTCTGGAGAAATTACGGAATAAATACTGTACTCCAGCATTGTTAAATGATCGCAAACACCTATAGCTAATGCTCCACCAGAGCCACCTTCTCCAATAACATAAGATAATATTGGTACTGATAAATCTGACATCTCAAGAAGGTTGTTTGCTATAGCTTCACTTTGCCCTCTTTCTTCAGCATCTATTCCAGGGTAGGCACCTGGTGTATCTATAAATGTTATTATTGGCATATTAAATCTTTCAGCAAGCTTCATAACTCTTAATGCTTTTCTAAAACCTTCTGGCTTTGCCATTCCAAAGTTTCTTTTTATCTTATCATTTGTTCCTCTGCCTTTCTGATGACCAATTACTACGACTGATGTATCTTGAAATTGTGCAATTCCAGATATAATTGCATTGTCATCAGCGTAAGCCCTATCCCCATGAAGCTCATGAAAATTTTTGAAAATTGATTTTATATAGTCCATTGTATATGGACGCTCCGGGTGTCTTGCAATTTGAGTGACTTGCCAAGGAGTTAAATTACTGTAAATGTCTTTTATTAAAATATTGCATTTTTTTTGAAGAACATTGATTTCTTCAACAATATTGACTTTTCCATCAGAACCAATATTTCTAAGTTCTTCTATTTTATCTTCTAAGTTTTTTATCGGTTCTTCAAATTCCAGCACAATATCACCATAAGGTAATTACATTGAAGAATATATTAACTCTAGACCTTCAACGCAATCTAATTTTTTTAACCCATTAATTATATCACTAGTTGGTGCAATTTTGTAATTTTCACCCAAAACTAGCGATTGTGTAATACCTGAGGCCATATAATCGATTCTAACCAAACATTTTCCCTTCATATCTTTGCTAGAAAATAGATTTTCAAAATTACTAACTAAAGCCGATAAGTCTTCCTCATTAACTACTTGAATTTTAATACCGGTTGCATAAGCAGTTCTAGCATTTTCTATCGAATTTATAGCTTTTGCCCTAAAACTTAGCCTATTTGTATATTCATCTAATCTTAGTGTCCCCTCTATTATTAAAATATCATCTCTACTTATAGACTCATCTAGGAGGTTATTATTAGCTATTACATCTATATTATCTGTAGCATCACCTAAATTTATTTGCGCTAACTTATCTTTTGAACTAGTGGTTCTGATTCTTATATTATTTATCACTCCTGCTATTTTATACAAACTATTTTTACTTGATCTGCCTTTATAGTTGTATTTAATTGACTTAAGATCATTACTAATAAAATTTTTAAGCTCGTTTTTATATTCAGTTATCGGATGCCCTGTCAAATAAAATCCTAAAACATCTCTCTCGTAAGATAACTTTTTTATTGTTGACCAATCTTCTTGCACACTTGTGTTTTTATTCTCGATAACTTCTGCAGAAAATCCAAAGATATCTATTTGTCCATGCTGAATATTTTTTGAATTTTGATCTGCCATCTTCATAGACTCTGGATAAGCAGACATTAAAGATGATCTTGATCTTTCAAATGAATCAAATGCTCCTGATTTTATTAATGCCTCTATTACTCTTTTATTAATTTTATTCGTACCACATCTTCTCAACACATCATCTAAACTAGTAAAAATTCCATTTGAATCTCGTTCTTCTATGATTATTTCAATAATTGCATTACCAACGCCCTTTATTGCACCAAGACCATAAATAATTTGATTATTTTTTGTTACGCTAAAAGAATAATTTGACATATTTATACTTGGAGGACTCAAAGTAATATTCATATATTCACATTCTTTTACAAACTTAACTACTTTATCTGTATTGTCCATATCACTTGATAAAACTGCGGCAAGAAACGGTTCTTTGTAATGTGTTTTCAAATAAGCTGTTTGGTAAGCAATTAGCGCATATGCAACTGAATGTGACTTATTAAAACCGTAGCCAGCAAATTTTTCCATTAAATCAAAAATATATTCTGATTGTTTTTTTTCAATGCTATTTTTTATACAACCAGTCACAAAAATTTCTCTTTGCTGCTGCATTTCTTCAAACTTCTTCTTACCCATTGCTCTTCTTAAAATATCAGCTGACCCTAAACTATAACCAGCTAGAACCTGAGCAATTTTCATAACTTGTTCTTGATATAATATTACGCCATAAGTTGGTCTCAAAACATCCTCAATCATAGGGTGTAAATATTCCACATTTGCCCCGTTTTTTCTATCTATAAAGTCATCAACCATACCGGATTGTAAAGGGCCAGGTCTATAAAGTGCTACAAGCGCTACAAGATCATCAAACTTATCAGGCTTTAATCTTTTAATAATATCTTTTAGACCATTAGACTCTAATTGAAAAACACCATTTGTTTTTTGCTTTCTTAATAATTCAAAAGTTAGCTTATCGTCAAGTGGTATATTATTTAAATCAAAATGATTTTCATTTTCTATATTTTTATTTATTACTTTTAACGTATTTTCAATTACTGTTAAAGTCCTCAAACCTAAGAAATCAAATTTTATTAGACCGATTTCTTCAACATCATCTTTATCTAATTGAGTTAAAAGTGAGCTTTGTGAAGTGTCCTTATATAATGGAGTATAATTTATAAGTTTTTCAGGAGAGATAACTATTCCTCCTGCATGAGTTCCAGCATTTCTTGCTAGGCCTTCAAGTTTAATAGCCATATCTATAATTTCTTTTACGTCATCATCTGAGCTATATAATTTTTTTAATTCCTGATCTTCAAGTGCTTTATTTAAGGTAATTCCTATCTCAAATGGAATAAGTTTCGCAATCTGATCAACAAATGGGTATGGGTACTGAAGAACTCGTCCAACATCGCGAACTACGGCTTTTGCAGCCATTGTTCCATATGTGATAATTTGGCTAACTTTATCTCGGCCATATTTTGTAGCAACATAATCTATTACACTATCTCTTTTATCCATACAAAAATCGATATCAAAATCTGGCAGAGAGACTCTCTCAGGATTTAAAAATCTCTCAAATAGCAGATCATACTTAATGGGATCTATATCAGTTATATTCATAATATAAGCCACCAGTGATCCTGCTCCAGAACCTCTACCTGGACCTACTGGTATATTATTATTTTTTGCCCACATAACAAAATCTGAGACAATTAAAAAATATCCTGAGTAACCCATTTTTATAATGACATCTAATTCAATTTTTATACGTTTCAGATACGGCTCTTTATTTATAATTTTTTTATCTAAAAGTTTTTTATTAAGACTTTGTGAGACGATAGATTGAAAATATTCATTCTCATCTTGCCCATCATCAAGTGGGAAAACTGGCATTGCAGTTTCGCCCAACGTTAATTGAATATTACATCTTTTTGCAATTTCAAAAGAATTTTCTATAGCTGAAGGTAAGTCAGAAAAAAGTTCTTCCATTTCCTCACAAGATTTTAGATACTGGTTTTCAGTAAAATCAGACTTTCTTTTTTCATCTTTTAAATAAGTTCCATTATTTATGCATACTCTTACTTCATGTGCCTGAAAAGATTCTTTATCTATAAATCTAACGTCATTTGTTGCAACTAATGGCAACTGATATTTTTCAGCAATCTCTAGTGCGCGAGAAAGATACTCTTCTTCAAAATCTTTTCCTGTTCTTGTAATTTCAATGTAAAAACTATTAGGGAAATTCTTTTTCCAGTATTTAACTACATCTTCAATCAAATCTTCTTTCTCCAACTTAATTGCATTTCCTAAATCACCATTTATTCCGCCAGATAAAGCTATTAATCCATCTGACTTATTTGCTAACTCACTTTTTGAAACATAAAATTTATTATCTTCACCAAGATTTACATACGCATCTGTAATTAAGTTGCTTAGATTATGAAATCCTTTCATATTCTTACATAGCAATATAACTTTTGAGGAACCATTTTTACTATCTTGATTTAATAGATCTATTTCAATTCCTACAATAGGTTTGACGCCATTTTTTATAGCTTCCTTATAAAACTTTACCAGTGAGAAAATATTATTTAGGTCAGTTATTGCAACAGCTGGATGATTATTATCTGACGACTCTTTGATTAAGTCTTTTATTCTAATTAAGCTATCAGATATAGAATACTCACTATGCAGATGAAGATGTATAAAATTTTTTTTCATAATAACTTTATTGGTTTAAAAGATTTTCTATGATGCTTACAAATACCATGTTTATTTATCATTTCCACATGTTGTTTAGTTGGATAGCCTTTATGTTTTTTAAAATTATACTCAGGAAACTCTTTGTCAATTTCTAACATAATTTTATCTCTTGTGACTTTAGCTATTATTGATGCAGCACTAATTATAGGAATCAAGCGGTCTCCATGTTTTATTGCAAATGACTCTTCACTATTAATATTAGGCTTAAATATTCCGTCTATATAAACTCTGCAATTTTTAAAATTAATATTATTATAAGATATTTTCATAGCTTCCAAAGTAGCATTATGGATATTAATTTCGTCTATTTCACGAGGATATACTATCCCAATACCATACTGAGATGCTTCTTTAATAATTATTTCATAAAATAAGTTCCTATTTTTTTCACTAACTTTTTTTGAATCATTTATTTCTTTTGGAAGATACTTTTCTTCTATTACAACTGATGCGGCAACTACTGGCCCTGCTAAGGGACCTCTGCCAGCTTCATCAATACCAACAATTGTATATTTTTTTTCCATAAACTAGATTATAATAATTAACAATTATCATACATCAGTAATCTAGATAAAAAAAATATTTTAACATGAGTAAAGTCAAAATTGCCGTTATAGGGATTGGATATCTTGGTGAATTTCACGCCCAAAAATATAAAGCAAATAAAGATGCTGATCTAATTGGGGTTGTAGATACAAATAAGCAAAGATCTGAGGAAATATCTAATAAAATTGGGGTTAAATCTTATAATGACTATAAGTCAATTATTGATCAGGTAGATGCAGTAAGTATTGTAGTTCCAACTAACTTACACTATAAAATAGCTAAATTTTTTATTGAGAATAAAAAACATGTTCTTATTGAAAAGCCTTTTGCTAGTAATACTGCAGAAGCAAGAAAACTAAAAAATATTTCCGAAAAAAATCAAACAATCCTACAGATAGGTCACCTAGAAAGATTTAATAAAGCTTTTGTGGAGCTAAAGGATAAAGTGAAAAATCCTCTATTTATTGAATGCAATAGAATATCACCTTTTAAGATAAGAGGGACAGAAGTTGATGTTATTATGGATTTAATGATTCACGACTTAGATATTATAATGTCGATTAATAAATCAAAAATTAAAAATATACATGCAAGTGGAATAAGCGTACTAACAAATAAAACTGATATTGCAAATGCACGAATAGTTTTTGAAGATAATTGCGTATGCAATCTTTCCTCGAGTAGAATTAGTGATAAAATTGAAAGAAAAATGAGAGTATTTCAAAAAAATTCATATTTTTCACTGGATTATCAAAATAGTAGTCTTGGCACTTACAAAAAAATAAAAAATAAAAATGTAATAAGTATTGAAAAAAAAGAAAAGTCATTTCCACAAAATGATTCACTAAAAGACGAGATAGATAGCTTTGTAAAATGTATAAAAAATAATAAAAAAGCAGTTGTTGATGCTTCTGATGGTTTGAACGCTTTAACGTATGCTTTAAAAATCTCTAACCTGATAAAAAAATGATACAACAATTTGATTTAAAAAAAGAATACGCTATTTTAGAAGATGAAATTCAGAATGAATTAAAAAAAGTATTTTCTAAAACTAACTTCATTGGTGGGGAAAATGTTGTTTCTATAGAAAATAATATAGCTAAATACATTGGTACAAAATATGCAATTTCTTGTAATTCTGGAACAGATGCTTTACATTTTTCCTTAAAATCACTTGACATTGGAAAGGGCGATGAAGTTATAACTACGCCATTTACATTTATATCAACAATTGAAGCAATAATGTACTTAGGCGCAAAACCTGTTTTTGCTGATATCGAACTAGGTTCTTATAATATAGACAAAAATGAAATTTTAAAAAAAATTAATAAAAAAACAAAAGCTATTATACCTGTTCACTTATTTGGCAATCCTTTTGATGTGAAAAATCTCATAAAAGATATAAATGATAGTTCAATTAAAATTATAGAAGACTGCGCTCAAAGTTTTGGCTCAGGAATTTATTGTCAGAGAGTTGGTAGTATAGGCGATACTGGTTGTTTTAGCTTTTATCCCACTAAAAATTTAGGCTGTTATGGAGACGGAGGTATGATAACTACAAATTCAGAAGAAGCTTATAATGTAATAAGGAAATTAAAAAACCACGGATCCTCTAAAAGATATCATCATGACACTATTGGATATAATAGTAGGTTAGACGAAATTCAGGCAGCAATTTTAAATGTCAAACTTAAATATATTGATCAATATAATATGATGAGAGTTAAAATTGCAAATATTTATAATGATAATCTATCAGACATTGAAAATATTTTTACGCCTAAAAAAACAGATTATGGGCACCATGTTTATCATCAATATACAATATCTTCAAATATTAGAGACAAAATAATGAAAAAACTTGAAAAAAATTCTATTGGGTCTGCAATTTATTATCCAGTGTCATTAGAAAAACAAAAAGCTTTTAAAGAAGTCTATAATGATAAAACAATTTATAAAAATTCAAATTATTTATCAAGCTCATGCCTTTCATTGCCAATTTACCCTCATCTTCCTGAAGATGAAGTGCATAAAATATGTGAAGTAATAAAAAATATAAAGTGATTAATATGAGAAAAATAATAATAGTTGCTGGTGAAGAGTCTGGAGATATGTATGCTTCAAATATAATAAATAATTTTTCAGAACAAGAAAATATAAAGTTTTATGGTATGGGCTCAAGCAAAATGAAAAAAACAAAAGCTGAATTACTTGTTGATTCCTCAAGTTTATCTGTAGTTGGTTTTTTTGAAATACTTAAAATATATCCAAAATTGTTAAAAGCATTAAATATCATGAAAAAATCTGTAGATATTATTAATCCAGATTTATTAATACTAATTGATTATCAAGAATTTAATATGAAATTGGCTAAGTATGCCAAATCAAAAGGAGTTAAAGTGCTATTTTATATTAGTCCGCAAGTCTGGGCTTGGAGAGAAAATAGAATAAAAAATATAAAAGATTGTGTTGACGAAATGGCTGTCATATTTCCTTTTGAAGAAAAATACTATAAAAAACATGGTTTAAAATCAACTTATGTTGGTCACCCTTTAGTTGGAAATAACTCCTATAAAAAGAAATATTCAAAAGAAGCTAATCATATTGGGTTCTTCCCTGGAAGCAGATTAAATGAAGTGAAAAAACATATTCCCATTATAAATGATGTGATTAACCTTATTCATAAAAGAAATCCTAAAGAAAGATTTATAATTGCTAATTCTGAAAACATTGATGAAAAAATATACGAAGAAAATTTTTCTAATAAAGATTATGTTGAAATAATAACAAATGAAAATATCTATAAAACTATTGATATGTGTAAAGTTGCTTTAGCGGCATCTGGGACTATTACATTGCAAATTGCCCTTAAAAAAGTGCCTATGTGTGTTTTTTATAAATTGTCAAATCCTACATATTTAATTGCAAAACTTTTAGTTAAAACTAAATTCATATCTCTTGTTAATATAGTATTGGAGAAAAAAGCTGTGCATGAATTTATTCAGGGCGACGCATCTTCAGAAAATATTTATTCTGAGATAGATAAACTTATTAATAACATGAGTTATAGAAATGAAATGATTAATAACTTAGATTTACTTGAGAAAAAGTTACTAAATGATTCTTCAAAAGTCACTATTTACGACCTTGTTAAATCTATTCTATAAATAAATTTAATCTTGTTTCGATGACTGTATTACCCCTCTCTCACTTTGGTCTATAAAATTCAAGAGATGAGATATTTCTTTATATTGCTTACTTAGATCTTCTAATTCTTTTGTATTCGCTGGGTTATTACTTGAGCGAAATATTAATTTATATGCCTTATGAAGAGAATTTATAGTTTTTTGATCAAAGTCATTTCTTCTAAGACCTTCTCTATTCAACCCATGTGTTTTTGCAAAACTACCTGTAGCCAAAAGATAAGGAGGCATGTCTTGATTTAATGCTGCACCCATTCCTGCAAACGAATAATCGCCAATTCTACAAAATTGATGAACCAGTACATATCCTGCTAACACTATATTGTTTCCCATCTCTACATGCCCAGCTAAAGAAGTAGCGTTTGACATAACATTATTATGTCCAATGATGCAATCATGAGCTATATGAACGTAAGCCATAATCCAGTTATTGTCTCCTACTTTTGTCATAGACTGCCCGCCAGCTTTAGTTCCACGATTTATCGTGCAATATTCTCTAATAGTATTTCCAGAACCTATTACTAATTTACATTTTTCACCCTTATATTTTTTATCTTGTGGTATTTCAGCTAAAGAAGAAAACTGATAGATTTTATTATTTTTTCCAATATCACAATCACTGGAAATGACAACATGTGGTCCGATAAAAGTGTTTTTATCAATTGTGACGTTTTTTCCTATAACCGAATATGCTCCTATTTCCACAGAAGGATCTATTTCGCATGAAGGATCTATTATTGCTGTTGAATGAATTTTAGACAAAATCTTTATCCTATAATTTTTGTGGTAATTCTTTAAAACCACACATAAGTTCTGCAGATGCTGCAACTTCATTATTCACAGTTGCTGTAGCATTGAATACAGCAAATCCTCGTTTACTTTTTTTCATTTCAACTTTTAGTTCTATTTGATCGCCAGGTACGACAGGTCGTTTAAATCTAGCTTTATCAATTCCAACAAATAAATATAAGCTTTCATTCGGCGGACATAAGCTTGGAGTTTTAAATACCAATAAACCTGATGCTTGCGCCAACGCTTCTAAAATAAGAACTCCCGGCATAACGGGATACCCTGGAAAATGTCCGTTGAAAAAAGGTTCATTAAAACTTACATTCTTAATGCATATTATAGATTTTCCTTCTTCAAATTCCAATATTTTATCTACTAAAAGAAGAGGGTATCTGTGTGGTAAGAGATTCATTATCTCTAAAATATCACCTTTGCTATCCAATGCATCTCTCCATTGCTATTTATTTTTTGTATTTTAAGAATAATTCATTTAGTTGTTTAAATCTTGCGGCATTTTTTAACCATTTCTTATTTAACATTAATGGTGTTCCTGAAGAATATACGCCAGCTTCTTTTATATCACATGCTACTTTAGCCATACCTGTTATTTTTACATTATCGCATATCTCGATATGACCTTGAATACCAGCTGCCCCACCAATCATGCAGTTTTTTCCAATTTTTGCGCTTCCCGCTATACCTGCGCAGCCTGCTATTACAGTATTGTCACCGATGTGCACATTATGTGCAATCTGAATTTGATTGTCTATCTTAACCCCATTTCCAATAATAGTGTTATCTAAAGTACCTCTATCAATAGATGTATTAGAACCAATTTCAACATTATTTCCAATTTGAACACCGCCTATTTGCGGTATTTTTACTAAACTTTTTTCATCATTTGCATATCCAAAGCCGTCAGAACCAATTACAGTCCCAGAGTGAACAATAATATTGTTACCAATTTTAACATTATTATAAATTGTAACATTAGGATAAATATATGAATTTTCACCAATATCCACAAAGTCGCCAATATAACAATTAGCACCTATAAACGTATTATTACCAAGCTGAACATTTTTACCTATAACTACATTCGGCTCAACCGTAATTTTTTTATTTAAATTTCTTGTTGAAGTGCAAACTGATTCATGGACGCTATAAACCAAATCATCTACTTTATTTATTAATTTTGATACTTTAGAAAAAAGTAAATATGGATTTTCACTAATAATAACATTTAAATTGCAAGATTTAGATAACGCTTTTGTTGTTATTACGACTTTTGATTTTGAATTATCTAAAAATTTTAAAAATTTTTTATCTGAGACAAAAACCACACTACTACTAGTTGCATTTTCAAGACTTGAGACTTGATCAACTTCGTAGCTTTCATCTCCAATAATATCCACATTAAGTAATTCTGATATTTTTTTTAAGGTATAGTTCACAAAATTTTATTTTGAGTTAAATTTTTTCAATACTCTTGATGTAATATTAATAGCTGAGCTATCACTCGCATATGTTACATCAGCGTTAGTAAATATCATGTCATATTTTCCACCTTCAGCAATATTCAATATAACTTCTTTTAATCTATTTTCTATTTTTCCTAACTCATCTCTTCTTCTAAGTTTAAAATCTTCCTGTGCTTCAGTTGCATCTCTCTTAAGCTCTCTTTCTGATTTCATTATTTTTCTTTGGAGAGATTCAATTTGATCTTTTGACATTATATCTGATTCTTTTTCAAGTTTTTGTTTTTGTGAGTTAATTTTTTTTGCTTTTGCTTCTAATTTTTTGTTTCTAGGAGTGAATTCTTGCTCCAGTTTTTTTTGTGCAGCTTTAGCTGCTGGAGACTCATTTAAGATTTTTGAAAGATCAACATAACCAATTTTATAATCCGCAGCATATATTGGATTAGCTAAAATTATTGTTACTACAAAAATTAATATGTTTTTTAAATTTTTCATTGCTAAATTACCTCTAAATAAATTATTTTTTATTATTATAAACTAGTTAGTGCCAAGGTTGAACTGAAAGCTCTCTGTTTTATCATCATTCTCACTATTAAGTGGAGTAGTTATGCTTACACTAACGCCCCCAAATGGTGATATCCATTTCACTGATAATCCCATTGAGCCTTTTAAATCATCAAACTCAAAAGAATCGTAGTCTTTAAAGGCTCCCCCATAATCTATAAAGAAAGCTGTTCGAAGTTGAGCAACATCAACTGGTGGTCTGAAAATAATCTCGCTGCTACCTGCTAACATAAAATCACCTCCAAGCGGTTTTCCTTCTGAATCTAATGGAGATAAGCTATTTTTTCTATAGCCTCTAATACTTTTGGGTCCACCAGCTCTAAATTTATCATAAAATGGTAAGCCTTGAGTTCCACCATAGCCTTCACCAAATCTTGTTATACCCATAAGTCTTAAAATAATATCTTTTTCTTTATTAATCTGAAAATAAGAATCTGTTCTAAAAGTAATTTTATAGTATTCAAGATCACTTCCAGGAACAAATACTTCAGCACCTAAGCTTGTCTTAAAACCAGACCTTGGAAATGCTCCACTATCTCTCTTGTCAATAGCATATGTAACTTTAAAAGAGAAATTATCAAATGATTCACCATTGGATGTTATAAAATCTAAAATTTCTGTAGGGCTATTATCATTTGTTCTTATATCCCACTTCAAATAATTAAGTGATAAATAAAAACGATTATCTTCTGTCATTGGAAGACCATAACTATAATTTACTCCAATCCTATCAGCATCATAAGTCGATACTGTATCTTCGTCGTCACTTTTAGTTTTTTGCAAATTAAAACCAAAACTTCTACTCACACTATCTAAATTATGATACGGATTAGAAAAATTAAATGAGTAATTCCTTTTAGTTTTTTCTGTATTAATATTGAATGCTACTTTACTACCAAAGCCTAAAAAATTATCTTGAGATATTCCTGCATTAAGACTTAACCCTTCGCCAGATCCACCAAGTCCAGCACCTATAGTAAAATTGCCTGATCTTTTTTCTTCAATTCTTACATTAAGATCCAACTTATTTGTAGATCCAGGAACCCTAACTTCTTCAAAAGATACATTGTCAACAAAAGCTAATCTTTTTAATCTTTCTTTTGAATTCTTTAGCGCAAGTGATGAGTACCATCCACCTTCCATTTGTCTAATTTCTCTTCTAAAAACCTCATCTTGAGTAGTCACATTGCCCGAGATATTAATTCTTCTTACATATGCCCTATTTCCTGGATCAATAAAAAAACTTATATTTACTTCATTTGTTTCCGCATTTTTTTCTGGCATAGTATTTATTCTTGAAAAAGCGTAGCCTTCTTCACTCAATCTTGCCTTAATATTTTCTGTAGTTTGATTAATTTTTGCTTTTGAAATATATTCACCAGTATTTATTCTAAGTAAATCTGATATTTCTTCAATTGGAAGTATTAATTTTCCAGCAACATGTATTTCATTAACAATATATTGTTCACCTTCGTCTATATTAATAGTTATATAAACTTCTTCTTTATTTTTACTTAATGATACTTGCGTGGATTCTATAGCAAAATCCATAAACCCCTTATTTTGGTAAAAATTAATTAAGCGGTCAATATCACCAGCTAACATTGGAGATGAATAAACGCCGCTGTCAGACCAAAACATATACCAAACTGGTAACGCTGTTTCAAAGTTTTTTGTAAGTTTTTTATCTGAAAAATTTTTATTTCCTGTTATTTTAATTTGCTTTATTTTTGCTCTAACACCAGCACTAACTTTAACCTTCAAAAAAACCCTATTGTCAGAAAGTAATGTTTCTTCAATTTTAATATCTACTGTATATATTCCTCTTGCGAAATTTTGTTCTCGCAGCTCTGACTTTATTTTTTCTAATACAGAGCTATCATATATTCTACCTGGAGCAATATCTGCAGCATCTAAAATTTTATCCAATTGTTCATCAGAAATATCCTCAAGCCCTTCAAATTCAATATCAATAATCGTAGGTCTTTCGTCAAAATTTATAACTATAGTATTGTTATCTCTGCTAATTATAATATCGTTAAAGAATTTAGTTTTAAATAATGTTTTTATTACGCTAGGCGTTGCTGAGGTATCAAATATATCACCAACTTCAAATGGTAGGTAAGCATAAATTGTGCCGACATCAACTCTTTGTAATCCTTTGAGGACTATATTATCTATAATAAATTTTTCTCCAGCATATGTATTATGGAATACACCCATAAGACATAAAACTAAAAATATTTTTTTAAAAAAATTCATCACATAATTCTCAAAAGGTCGTTATAAAGAGCAAAGATGGAGAGCAATATTAAGAATGACATTCCTAATTGCTGAAACATTAATTGCACTTTATCTGGTATTGGTCTCCTCATTACAAATTCTATTAAATAATACATTAAATGCCCCCCATCTAACATAGGAATGGGTAATAAATTTAATATACCAATACTAATGCTAAGCATAGCTAGTAAGCTTAAGAAACTTGTATATCCACTACTAAAAGAATCTGAGGCATAACTTGCTATTCCAACTGGCCCAGATATGCTATTTGAAGATGCTTCTCCCTTTATTAATCTAAAGATAAAATTAAAGGTCAATAATGTAAAATCATAAGTTTTATAAACGGAAAGCTTTATACAATCAAAAAATCCATATTGTACTTTTATAGTATTTTTAGAAATTAAATCATTATCAATTAAAGGGCCGATTCCTAGACGACCAGCTTCAAAGCCACTATTTATTAACTTTTCAGGAATAACATTTATAGTTAAATTATTACCATTTCTTAAGATATATAAACTCAATTTTATACCTGGGCTTTCTTTTATAAAATTAACTATTTCAATCCAATTTCTAACACTTACACCATTAATAGCTAAAATCTTATCTGCCACAAGTAGACCATAGATTTCAGCAGCGCTTCCTTCTTCAATATGACCAATAGTGACTGAATTGCTAGCAAAGTTTAGTATTCCAAGATTTTCAAAAATATTTTTACTTTCAAAGTTAATTTTTTCGTGCTCAACTTCTTTTAATTTTATTACCACATTATTTCTTAAAACCTCTAAATTAATATTTTTTTTCTCTGAAGCAAATTTTATAGTTTGAAGAGTAGCGTCAGACCAAGTTTTTACATTTCTTGAGTTTACAGAGTGGATTATATCTCCCTCCTGAATTCCAATATTTTCTCCTACACTATTATTTATTAGCAAACCAACTGATGGTTGAAATCCACTATAGCCACTTACAAAGATTAGAAAATAAAAAAATACTGCTAATATAAAATTAAATAATGGTCCGGAAAAAACTATTATTGACCTTTTCAGTAAGGACTGATTATTGAAAGATCTATCTTTTTCAAAATCTTCCACTTTTCCTTCACGCTCATCTAACATTTTGACGTATCCACCTAAAGGTAAAATACAAATTTTATAATCAGTTTTATCCCCACCAACTTTCTTCCCAAATAGCCTTTTACCAAAACCTACTGAAAATTCCAAGACTTTAACACCGCATAGTCTTGCAGCTATGTAGTGACCAAATTCATGAAATGTCACAATTATACTAATTGTTAAAATAAAAATAAGTATTGTGTAAATTAAATTCATATTAATTAATTTTTTTAATTTGTTTTATTGCGTTCTCTCTACTTTTTTTATCCACTTCATAGACATCCTCAACCGAAGATAATTTTTTCTTGTGATGCTTTTCTAGAACTTCAAAAATAATTTTAAATATATCTGTAAATTTAATTTTTTCCTCTAAAAATGCTTGCACTGCTATTTCATTAGCAGCATTCATTGCTGTTGGAAATGATTCTCCTTCTGCGCCAACTTGTTTTGCTAAATAAAAGCAAGGAAATTTATCTTTTGAGACTTCAAAAAAATTTAATGAAGATTGTTTTGTTAAATCTATTGGCTCTATACCAGAGCTAATTCGTTTAGGCCAACCAAGACAATATGATATTGGAATTTTCATATCATTTTTACTTGCTTGCATTATTACTGAGCCATCTTTATAACAAACCATTGAATGAATAAGACTCTGAGGATGTATCAATGTATCTATTTGGCTAATTTCAAGTTTAAATAAGTACATGGCCTCAATTATTTCCAGGCCTTTATTCATCATTGTTGCTGAATCAATAGATATTTTCTTTCCCATACTCCATGTTGGGTGATTTAAAGCTTGCTCTGGAGTTACGTTCTTAAGTTCGTTAATATTGCTCTCTAAAAATGGTCCTCCAGATGCTGTTAGAATAATTTTTTCTATTGACTTAGTACTGTTTGAAGCAAAACATTGATGAAGCGCATTATGCTCACTGTCAACCGGAAGAATTATTGAGTTATATTCTTCTGCCAAATCCATAAATAAGCTACCGCACATTACTAAAGACTCTTTATTTGCTAATAGTATTTTTTTTCCTGATTGCACAGCATTTAATGAAGACTCGAGGCCAGCTGATCCTGATATTGCACAAACTACAGTATCCACTTCTTCAAGTGAGACTAATTTATTTAAAGTATCTTTACCAAATAAAATTTCTGTTTTAATTTTAAACTTTTTCAACGAAGTGGTTAGAAATTTTGCATCTTCTTCTTTATTAATATGAGCATATTTTGGCTTAAATTTTTTACACTGCTCTAATAAACTATCAACAGAAGAGTTTGCAGCTAGAGCAAAAACTTCAAATAATTCTTTATGTATAGAGAGGACCTCTAATGTATTAACGCCTATACTTCCTGTTGATCCCAATATTATTACATTATTTTTCATTATCAAATTATAACAGATAAAAAATAACTAAATATTAAGAAAATTGGAGCTGCAGGTAATAAGCTATCAACTCTATCTAAAATACCCCCATGACCAGGCAAAATATTACCTGTATCTTTATTACCTGAAAATCTTTTTACCAAACTAACAGATAGATCGCCTATAGCAGACATAAATATAACAAATACTGATAAAAATAAAATCTTCATCGTGAAAATAAATTCATAGTTTTGGAAAATACAATATATAATTGTTAAAACAGAACCTGCTAATACAGAACCAAAAAAACCCTCTATAGTTTTATTTGGGCTAATAATATTAAAAAAAGGCCTTCTCCCAAAATATTTTCCAACAAAAAAAGCAGCAATATCTGAAAGAGATACTAAAGATATTAAAAATAATAAGGCCTCAGGTGAAAATAAAAATAAAGTATACAAAGAACAGTATAAAGATCCTAAAATCACTATGTAAATAAACATATATATAAAACTAAACCTGTCCAATATAATAATTTTTTTTACGTTTGTAATATAGATTGTAATAAAACCCCATAGCAAACATGCGGCAATAATTAAATATTGCCAAAGATTATATTTAATTAAAATATTTGATAATAAAATTGATAAAAAAACTAAAGCAATAAAAAAGTAATGCTTTCTATTGTTATCTTCGTATAGATTATTATAAAAACACATCTTTGAAACTTCAAAAGCAGATAAGAAAATAATAATATTTAAAATCATTCTAATTACTAGATCATTAGAGTATAAAATGCAAAATACTAATAAGGGATATACTATTAAAGCTGTAATAATTCGTTTTTTCAAATTATCCTGCATTATCTAATTTCTTCCAAATTTTCTATTTATATTTTTATACCAATCTATCGCATTGTAAAAATTTTTTTTGCCAAAGTTCGGCCATAAAATATCTGTGAAATATAATTCGGAATATGAAATTTGCCACAATATGAAGTTACTTAATCTTTTATAACCACCAGTTCTAATAAGTAAATCAACTTCAGGAAGATCCTTTGAATATAAAAAATCCTCAAAGCTTTTGTTTTTTCCACCGTGATCTAATAATTTTTTAACAGCCTGATTTATATCCTGCTTTCCACCATAGTTTAAAGCTATAAATAAATTTAATTTCTTATTATTTTTTGTCTCATCTTCTAAAAGAAAAGCCTTTTCTTTAAGTCTTTTTGGTAATTTTTGCAAATCACCTATAAATTTTATTTTAATTTTGCTATCTTTCAAATATTCTTTTTCTTCCGAAAATGAATAGAAAAAAATATCGAAAAGATTCTTTAATTCTAATTTAGATCTATTTAAATTTTCGTTGCTTAGGGCAAAAAGAGTAATATTTTTTATACTAAGGTCTACTGCACAACTAATTATTTTTTTTGCTGTCTGAACCCCTTTTTTATGACCTTCTTTTTTGTGCAGATTATTTTTTATTGACCATGTTCCGTTTCCATCCATTACTATTGCAACATGCTTTGGGTTCTTTTTAGATGTTTTCATTTTTTACTTTATTTTTATACTTGCATTAAGTCAGTCTCTTTATCTTTTAGAATAGAGTCTGCATTACCTATGTAAGAATCTGTAATTTTTTGTATGTATTCATTTGCTTGCTTTTCATCATCTTCAGAGATTTCTTTCTTTTTCAACATCTCTTTTACTTTAGAATTTGCATCTCTTCTGATATTTCTTATTGCTACCCTTGATTGTTCAACCTCACTTTTAACAAGCTTTATGAAATCCATTCTTCTTTCTTCTGTTAGTGGCGGCATTGGTATTCTTATGTTTGTACCAGCAACTGCTGGATTTATTCCTAAATCTGAGTTTATTAATGCTTTTTCAATAGCTCCTACCATATCTTTTTCCCAAACTACCAGCACTAATGTTCTTGCATCCTCTATTTTAATACTTGATACCTGTGATAATGGACTTTGGTTACCATAGTAATCTACTTTAATTCCATCAAGAATAGATGGGTGAGCTTTTCCTGTTCTAATTTTTGCCAAGCTTGATTTTAATGACTCAACAGTTTTTGTCATCTTTTGTTCTGACTCTTTTTTTATATTATCAATCATATTTATTTTATTATTGTTCCAGTATTTTCACCATTTATAATGCTCATTAAAGAACCTTTTTTCAACATATTAAACACTCTTAATGGAATATTATTTTCTTTACATAGCACCACAGCCGTCGTGTCCATAACTTTTAACTCTTTACTTAAAACCTCATTATATGTTAATTCTTTAAATAATTTTGCGTCTTTGTATTTCACGGGGTCTTTATCATAAACGCCATCAACTTTAGTTGCTTTTAAGACCATGTCTGCATTAATTTCTATAGCTCTAAGACTAGCTGCTGTGTCTGTTGTAAAAAATGGGTTGCCTGTACCTGCAGCAAATATTACTATCCTATCTTTCTCAAGATGCCTTATTGCCCTTCTTCTAATGTAGTCTTCTGAGATTTGATTAATTCTAACGGCAGACATAACACGACACTGAACATCAAGCTTTTCTATCGCATCCTGTAAAGCTAAAGAATTTATGACTGTTGCCAACATTCCTATATTATCTCCAGTTACTCTATCTAAACCTGCTTCTGCAAGACCGGCTCCTCTAAATATATTTCCCCCACCTACTACAACTGCTAACTGGTTATCTGTTTTACTTACTTCTACAATATTTGAAGATATTTCGTTTACTACATCAGGATCTATACCGTAATCATATTTTCCAATGAGTGCTTCGCCACTTAGTTTTAACAAATATCTTTTCATAAGAAATTATTTTTTTATTTGTGCCATTACTTCATCTGCAAAATTTTCATCTTTTTTCTCAATGCCTTCTCCAACTTCCATCCTATGAAATGATAGAACGTTATTATCATTTTTCTTAAGAAGCTCACTAATGGTAATATCATTATCCTTAACAAAAGTTTGATCAACTAGAGTAACTTCAGATATATATTTTTTTATTTTTCCATCAACCATTTTTTGAATAATATTTTCTGGCTTTCCGCTTTCCTTAGCTTGAGCCATATATATTTCTCTTTCTTTTTCTAGATCATTTTTTGAAATATCATTAGCATTAAGAGCTGATGGTTTCATTGCAGCTACATGCATACATATGTCTTTTGCTAATTCGTCATTTTCTTTTTCTAGAGTCACCACTACACCTATCTTACTTCCATGCATATAATGCCCTAAGTAAGAATCTTTACCATCTATGGATTTAATTCTTCGTATTTTTACGTTCTCTCCAATCTTACTAACAAGCTCTAATCTTGTTTCTTCAATCGTTTTTCCAGATGCATTTTTTGAATTCATAAAATCTTCCAAATTTTCTTTATAAGAATCAATTGATGCATCAGAAATTACTTTAACAAACTCTAAAAAATTTTCATCTTTCGCAACAAAGTCTGTCTCGCAGTTAATTTCTATCATATTTGCATAACCATCTTTCATTACCAAAGTAACTACTCCTTCAGCTGCGATTCTAGATGATTTCTTATCTGCTTTTGCTTGACCAGCTTTTCTCATAGTCTCGATAGCTTTATCCATATTGCCTTCAGATTCTACTAGCGCTTTTTTGCACTCCATCATTCCGGCTCCAGTTCTATCTCTTAATTCTTTTACCATTTGCGCAGTTATATTACTCATTTTAAATCTCTCTCTATTAATTTGTTAAACTAATTACTTTCCTAGCAATTATTAGCTAGGATCTTTTGCGATCTCTTTATCGTCATTTTGCTTAGCAGCTACTTTTTTAGTGACTGCTTTTTTAGTGACTGCTTTTTTAGTGACTGCTTTTTTAGTGACTGCTTTTTTAGTAGCTATTTTTTTCTTTTTAACAACAACTTTTTCATCCGAAGAATTTTTAGCTGATTTTGCCATAATTTCTTCTTTTGTCACTACTGGTTTTTGTGTTTTTGCAAACTCATGTCCTTTTTGGATTGCATTAGACACTTCTGTGCAATATAAATTTATTGCTCTCATTGAGTCATCATTTCCAGGAAAGAAATAATCAATATTATCAAAAGAGTTATTTGTATCAACAACAGCAATAATGGGAATATTTAATTTCATTGCTTCTTTCACAGCAATATCTTCGTACCCAACATCGATTATAAATAAAGCATCTGGTATAGTTTTCATATCTTTTATACCACCTAAACTATTATTTAATTTTTGTATTTCACGAGACTGAAGTAACTGTTCTTTTTTAGTGAGCTCTTGATTCTCTTTTAACGAATCTTCTTCTAATGATTTAAGTCTTTTGATTGACTGTTTTACTGTATTAAAATTTGTAAGCATACCGCCTAACCACCTATAATTAACATAAGGCATGTTACAGTTTGAAGCTGTTTCTGAAACACTATCTCTAGCAGCTCTTTTTGTGCCAACAAATAATATTTTGCCGCCATTTGAGGCAATTTTTTCAGCATACGCACAAGCTTCTTTCATTAGCGGTACTGTTTGTTGAATATCAATGATATGGATGTGATTTCTATTTCCGTATATATAAGGCGCCATTTTTGGATTCCAATAGCTTGTCTGATGTCCAAAATGAACTCCTGCTTCTAATAAAGCAGGTATAGTTATATCTGTCATTTAAATCTCCTAAGGGTTAATTATGGCCTGAAAACTAGTTATAAAGCTTTTTTTAAAGCACCCCATATAACTATATTAATTTCAGGTTATTTTTTTTATTACTGCGTAGCTTTATATCATAGACTTAGTCTAAGAACAATCTGTATAATAATAGCTAAATTCACCTAATTTAACCATAATATTATGATAAAAAACGCTACTGAAATAGAAAAGATGAGAATTGCTGGAAATTTAGCATCAAAGGTTCTTGTTATGATAGAAGATTATGTAAAACCAGGCATAACTACAGAGGAATTGGATGATATTTGTCATAATTATATTATAAAAGATCTTGAGTGTATCCCGGCCCCACTAAACTATAGAGGGTTTCCAAAATCAATATGCACATCTATCAATCATCAGGTTTGTCACGGTATTCCAGATAAAAGAATCTTAAAAAAACAGGATATAGTGAATATTGATATAACAGTTATAAAAAATGGATACCACGGCGATACTAGCAAAATGTTTTATGTTGGCAAACCTTCAGTACAGGCAAAAAGATTGGTAGATATAACATACGAAGCTTTAAAAATAGGTATAAATACTGTTAAACCAGGCGCAACACTTGGAGATATTGGAAATAACATTCAAGTATTTGCAGAAAAAAATCATTGTTCAGTAGTTCGAGAATATTGCGGTCACGGAATAGGGAAAAAATTTCATGAAGAGCCACAAATTTTACATTATGGTAAGAAAGGGGAAGGCGTTGAATTAAAAGAAGGCATGACTTTTACTATAGAGCCAATGATAAATTTTGGAAAAAAAGAGGTAAAGCTCCTTCCTGATAACTGGACTGTCGTAACCAAAGATCATAGTTTATCTGCTCAATGGGAGCACACAATTCTTGTTACAAGTAACGGATACGAGGTCTTAACAAAAAGACCTGACGAAAATATATAATGCTAAAAAATAATTTTCTTCATGATTTCACATTTTCTCAAAATAAAAAAAATGTAATAAATGATTATATTTTTTCTAAATATGAAAAAAATGTAAGTATAAAAAAACTAGTAAGAAATAAATCAAGAATTATAGATAGCTTAATAAAAAAATCATGGGAAAAGAATAATCTTAAGGTAGATAGTATTAGTTTAATTGCTGTAGGTGGATATGGGAGATCAGAACTTTTCCCACAATCAGACATAGATATATTAATACTCGTAGATAACTATGATGACAAAAAAATTCTAAGAAACTTGGAAAATTTTATAGCTGAAATATGGCATCTAAAAATATCAGTAGGACACTCTGTAAGAACAATTAAAGACTGTATTGAAGCAATTAATGATGATGTGACAATATATACTAATTTACTTGATAGCAGGCTCATAATTGGGAATAAAATACTTTACGACAATTTATTAGATAATATAAAAGTTAAAAAAATATGGTCAAAAAAAAAATTTTTATTGGCAAAAAAAGAAGAGCAAAAAAATAGATACAATAAATATTCGAATACAGGTTATCTTTTGGAGCCAAATATTAAAGAAGGGCCAGGAGGATTTAGAGATTTACAAACATTAATATGGGTTGCAAAAATAAATTTCAAAACAAATTCTTTATCTGATTTATATAGTATAAATATAATAACTAAAAAAGAATATTTGGCTTTACTTCGCTCAGAGAGATTTTTATCTAAAGCAAGATTCTTACTTCATTACTTTCACGATAAACCAGAAGAAAGACTTTATTTTTCAAATCAAAAAAAGCTTGCTGAACTGTTTGGCTATGACTGCAATACAAATACTGGTGTAGAAAAATTTATGCAAAAATTTTATAAACATATTACCAATATAAAACAGCTTAATGAAATATTAATCAAATATATAGAGGATTCTATAGATGAAAGAAAAAATAATGAAAATAAAATTATTAACAAAGAATTTTATATAAAAAATAACAGTATTAGCATTAAAGATAAGAGCATTTTTATTAACAACCCTAGTAAGATATTTGAAATATTTTTATTAAAAAATAATAATGGCGATTTATATGATATTTCAGCTAATACAATAAGATTTATAAGAGAAAGTCTTTATTTAATAGATAAAAAATTTCGTACTAGTGATAAAAATAAAAAATTATTTATAAGTATATTTTATCAAAAAAATGGAGTTGCTAGGTGTCTAAGAAAAATGAATGATTATGGGGTTTTGGCTGCCTATCTAAAAGCTTTTTCTAAAATTGTTGGCATGATGCAGTTTGATCTATTTCATATTTATACAGTAGACGAACATACATTATCTGTACTCTCAAACACAAGATATATGAGCACGCAAAATTGTAAAATAAAATATCCATTTGTTTATGGGGTATTCAAAAAATTACTTTCTCCAGAGATTTTATACCTAGGTGCTATATTTCATGATATCGGTAAGGGTAGAAAAAAAGATCATGCTAAAGTTGGATCGTCCGAGTCTTTAAAATTTTGCGAAGATCATGGTATGAGTAAACACCAATCAGTAATGGTTTGTTGGCTTGTTGAGAATCACTTATTGATGTCATTAACAACACAGAAACAAGATATTAGTGATTTAGAAGTTATTAGAAATTTTGCATCTATAGTAAAAACACAAGAAAGATTGGATTATTTATACTTACTTACAATAGCAGATATTAGAGGCACAAACCCAGAACTTTATACTGACTGGAAAGACTCACTGCTAAAAGAATTATATTTATCATGCAAATCATATTTTAGAAAAAATATTTTTGAAGTTAGTAAGCCAGATAGATATATTAAAAATTTAAAGATGACAGTAGAAAAGATTCTTCTAGAAAAAGTTAGTAAAAATGATTTAGAAAAAATATGGAGTTTTTTAAATACCGAATATTTTAGAAGACATAGTGATGAAGAAATAGCTTGGCATGTTGAACTTATAGTAAAAAATACGCCAAATAATGCTGTTTCCATTAGAGAAAGTTTAGCAAAAGGCTGTTCAGAGTTAACAGTGTTTCAAAATCATAGAAAAAACATATTTTCTTATATAGCAAATATAATTGATAATTTAAACATTAATATTGTAGATGTCAGAATAGTAACTTTAAAAAATAATCAAGCTTTAGACACTTATTTACTTTTAGACAATGAGGGAAAATTTATAAAAGATAAACATACATTAAAATTTTTAAAAGAAAAAATTATGGAGGTTTTAGATAATTCAAATTACAAAATTAATAAGATAACTAAGAAACAAACAGAAAATGTAGCAAGTTTTAAAAATTTCTTAAATATTGACATAACTCGAAAATTAGATGGCCTTTTATTAGAAATTAGTACACTAGATCATCCTGGACTTCTATCAAAAATATGTGAATCTTTGGATAGTTGTGATTTAATGGTAAAAGATGCGAAAATATCTACACTGGGAGAAGAAGCAAATGATGTATTTGTCGTGACTCCAGTTAACAAGAGAAAATTTTTGGACAATGATTTAGATAAAATAAAAGCTATTACGAAAGATAAAATTTCAGAATTATATATAAATTAATGAGGATATGATGACAAAAGAAATTATTGAAGCAGGATATGAAGACCTAACAAACTCGATTGATATTTCAAAAAATGAAGACTTGTTAAGCATAGTAAAAAAAACACTAGATGATCTTGATAAGGGAAAGATAAGAGTTGCTGAAAAAATAGATTCTAAGTGGGTTGTTAATGACTGGATTAAAAAAGCTATATTGTTATATTTTAGTTTTTCAGAGAATTCAATTATAAAAGGCGCTGAATCCGACTTTTACGACAAAGTCCCCCTAAAATATACAAATTTGTCTGAAAAAGAAGCATTGGAGAATAAAGTTAGAATTGTTCCTAGTGCTACTGCAAGATATGGGTCTTATCAGGCGCCTGGAGTTATTTTAATGCCTTCTTATGTGAATATTGGCGCATATGTTGATAAATTCACAATGGTAGATACGTGGGTAACAGTAGGTTCATGTGCTCAAATAGGTAAAAATGTTCACTTATCAGGTGGAGTTGGGATCGGTGGTGTACTTGAACCGCTTCAAGCAACACCAACAATAATAGAAGATAATTGTTTTATAGGCGCAAGATCTGAGATTGTTGAAGGAGTTATAGTAGAAAAAGGTTCAGTGATATCAATGGGAGTTTACATAGGTAAAAGCACTAGAATATATGATAGAAGTACTGGAGAAATTTCATATGGTTTGATACCAGCTGGCTCTGTAGTAGTCTCAGGAAATCTTCCATCTAAAGATGGTAAATACAGTATGTACGCAGCAATAATTGTAAAAAAAGTTGATGAAAAAACTCTTTCAAAGGTTGGTATAAATAATATATTAAGGGATTTAGATTAATGGATGAAGTTTTTAATGCAGCAGTTATTGCTAAAAAATTAATAGAAAAAAAATCTATAACACCAAATGATGGTGGCTGCCAAGAATACATAAAAAAAGAGTTAGAAAACTATAAATTTTCATGTGAAAATATAAATCTTGAGGATGTTAAAAATATTTGGTTAAGAAAAGGCTCAGATAGACCTTTGGTTGTTTTTGCTGGTCATACAGATGTTGTTCCTTCAGGAAATATTGACGAATGGCATACAGATCCTTTTACTCCTGAAATCAAAAACAATATTTTGTATGGTAGGGGCGCATCTGATATGAAATCAAGCATAGCAGCTATGGTTGCTGCCACACAAAGATTCATAAAAGATAATCCAAATCATAAAGGCTCAATAGGATTCTTGCTAACAAGTGATGAAGAAGGTCCTGCAAAATATGGAACTCAAAAAGTAATTGAAAAATTTAAAAAGAATAATACAAATATAGATTATTGTATTGTGGGTGAACCAACAAGCAGTAAAAAATTTGGCGATACTATTAAAAATGGTCGCAGAGGTTCGATTACCGGTCATTTAAAAATTATTGGAATTCAAGGTCATATAGCATACCCAGAATTAGCAAAAAACCCTATTCATTACGCGGGGACACTAATTAATGATTTGAATAATTTTAAATGGGATAATGGAAACAAGTACTTTCCCGAAACATCTTTTCAAATATCATCAGTAAGGTCTGATGAGGTAGCTTCAAATATGATACCTAGATCAGTAGATATCACTTTTAATCTAAGATTTTCAAATGAACTTACTCAAGAAAGTATCAAATCTAAATTTGAAGAAAAATTATCTGAGTTGGGCTGTCAATTTGAAATAAAATGGAATTGTTCAGCAGAGCCATTTATTACAGGTGAGGGAAAGCTTACAAAAATTCTTCAGAGTGCAATAAAAGAAATTGTTAATGTTGAGGCAAGTTTATCTACAAGTGGAGGGACTTCTGATGCAAGATTTATTTCACAGCATGCAAAAGAAACCGTTGAATTTGGGCCTTTGAATGAAACAGCTCACAAGGTTAATGAAAATATAAATTTGCAAAATTTAGCGGAATTAGAAAAAATATATTATGCTGTCTTATGTAAAATTTTAATATAATTTCTTTTCACATAATTTGCTAAATTCTTTCCAATGCTCTTTATTTGATTCATCTAATAAAGAAAATATTTCTTTTATCAAATTATTATAATTTTCATTTGTAATACTATTTGAAATTAACTTATACCTTAAGAAAACTAGATATGTATTTAGAACGTCAGTCTCACAATAGTCTCGTATTTTTTTAATATCATTTGCGAGATAAAAATCCGAAACTTTACTACCATCTATACCGTACTTTCCTGGAGCGCCAATAAGTTGTGCGATATCAGTTAAAGAAGCAGGTTTTTTAAATCCTGACAAAACATCCATTAAATCTAAATGCCTATCATGGTACCTATTTAAATAATTATTCCATTTGAAATCTCGATCATCTTCGCCTTTATCCCAATACTTAATTGAAGAAATTCCATGAAGTAATGCGCGATAATGCATAACCGGAGAGTCAAAACCTTTTCCATTCCAGCTTATTAATTGTGGTTGGTATTTATCTATTACACCAAAGAAAAGTTTTAGCAAGTCACTTTCTTTTGAATCTTCTTCTCCTAATGAAAGTAAAGACAACTTTTCATTATTTTTATACAAAACAGATATTGCTACAATTTTATGAAGATGAAGCGGCTGAAACATATTCCCAGTTTTTTGAAACTGCGTATGTTCCATAGCTTTTATTGTATCCTCTTTACTCAAATTATTTAAATCTAAGAGCTTTGCTCCAGATTCTACATCAGGTACTGTTTCAATATCAAAAACTAAAATATTCATTTATTAAAAATTCCTGTTGATATATACCTATCTCCACGATCACAAATTATTGAAACTATTAAGGCATTTTTTTCTTTTTTCGCTATTTCTAACGCAGCAAAAGTTGTTCCTCCAGAAGACGGACCTGAGAATATTCCCTCTTGTTCTGCCAAATTTCTTGTAGTTTCTTCAGCTTGCTGTTGAGTCACATAAATAATTTTATCAATATTCTTGTCACTATATATTTTTGGTATATATTCTTTTGGCCATTTTCTTATTCCTGGTATTGATGAACCTTCTTCTGGCTGAACACCAATTATTTTAATTTCAGGATTTACAGATTTTAAATATTTTGCTGTACCAACTATTGTTCCAGTAGTTCCCATCGACGCTACAAAATGTGTAACTTTTCCATCTGTGTCTTTCCATATTTCCGGGCCTGTCGAATTGAAATGAGCTTCAACATTATCATTATTTGCAAATTGGTTTAAAACTAACCCTTTGCTTTCATCTTGCATTTTTAACGCTAAATCTCTTGCACCTTCCATGCCAACAATTTCTGAAACAAGTACTATCTCAGCACCATAAGCTTGCATTACAGCTCTTCTTTCAATACTCATATTATCGGGCATAATTAAAATTAACTTATAACCTTTTATTGCACAAACCATAGCGAGCGCTATTCCTGTATTTCCACTTGTTGCTTCAATTATTGTTTCACCAGAATTTATAAGACCTTTAATTTCTGCCCCAGTAACCATATTCATTGCTGCCCTATCTTTAACTGATCCTGCTGGATTATCACCCTCAAGCTTTACCAATAAAGTATTATTTGTCTTATTTAATCTTTGTAATTCAACTAAAGGTGTATTGCCTATAAGAGAACTTATGCTTTTAATTTTCATATTTATTTACTTAAAATTAATGCGTTTGCTACCGCAAATTTTTTTTCATCTGAAATTGAAACGTGAATTATTTTATTAGAATACAAGTCAAATTCTTTTCTTTTATTGAATATCACTATTGGTTTACCAAGATCATTGTGTTGAATCGATATATTTTTTAGCAAAAATCCATTCAATATACCAATGCCCAAGGCTTTACCTATTGCTTCTTTTGCAGCAAACTTTTTAGCTAAAAAAGATGGTTTATTTTTTGCTATATTAAAGCTTTTAATCTCATTATTACTAAGAATCTTATAAGCAAATTTAACACCATATTTAGAATAAATTTTTTTTATTCTATCAAGATCTACAATATCTACCCCGATTCCAAAAACATTCATTTAGAACTCTCAATTAAATTTTTCATTTTTTTAATAGCCTCTGATAATCCAAGAAATATTGACTCAGCTATTATGGAATGACCAATATTTAACTCGTGAATATTATCAATTCTAGCAACTTCTTTCACATTAGTATAATCAAGCCCATGTCCTGCATTTACAACTAATGCTATATCGTTGGCATAATCTGATGCTGTTTTTATTTTATCTAAATAATATTTTTTATCTTCGTTTTTTGCTTCTGCATATTTTCCAGTATGCAACTCTATTGCTCCTACGTCCAAGTCCTTTGCTAAACCAATGATCTCAATATCTGGCTCTATAAATAACGATATAACTGCATTTGATTCACTTAGTTCGCTCACTACGTTTTTTATTTTTGAGAAATATTTTTTTACATCAAGACCGCCTTCAGTAGTTAATTCCTGTCTTTTTTCTGGCACAATACATATAAAATCTGGTTTTATTTGATTTGCTATCACACACATTTCTTCTGTTGCAGCCATCTCCAGATTTAGTTTTGTCTTTATATTTTTTCTAGCTATCTTAATGTCTTCAAACTGTATATGCCTTCTATCTTCACGAAGATGCATTGTGATGCTATCTGCACCACTTTCTTCGGAAATCTTTATTGCAGTTAACATATCGGGATATGGAGTATATCTTTGCTGCCTAATTGTTGCGACGTGGTCTAAGTTTACTCCAAGCTTTACCATAGTATTTATCCAATTCTTATAAAGTAATGTATCTTAATATTTCTCTAGTTTTAATCTTTTTTGGTTGTATATAGTAATCTATTAATCTTTTCATTAAAACCCTAGATTCTTTTACACTTTCTGTATCGTAGGAGTGTAGGCCAGATAAAGCCATCATAGTTTTACCCATGTAAGCATCTCTAATATTTAGACTTAATTTAGGGCCAAGATCTGGAACATACTGGTACTTCTCATTTATATCTATAGTTTTATCATCTGAATCAATATCAAAAACAATATAGTGTCCTGTTAAAATTAAAAGACCTATTTCGTAATCATTCAAACTAATTAAAAAATTTTTAGATTTAAGTAAATTCAATAATGACGCGCTGTAATGATCATACAACTTTTCAATTTCATAATCATTTTTTGTTAAATAGTACATTAATTCATTAAAATACATTCCCAAGATATTTTGAGTAGGCGAGAAATCAATTTTTTTTATAACTTCAGATTCTCGCAAAAATTTAATATTACCCTTACCAGACCAATTAACTCTATATGGGGTAAATAACTCTAAAGAATTTCTTTTTTTATTTGCTTTAATTCCCTTGTGTATAAAAGTTACTTTACCAATATCTTTTACAATTGCCTCATATAAGTTACTAGACTCTCTATACGGTGAAGTTTTAATTATATATATATCTGATGTAATCATATTAAATATACGTATTTAAAAAAGATTCTGAGTCTTTCCACCTAGGATCAAATTTAACAAAAATCTTAAGATAGACTTTCTTATTCAATAATTTCTCCGAATTTATTCTTGCGTGCGTACCTATTTTTTCAAGCATAGATCCATTTTTTCCAACAACAATACTAAGATGACTATTTTTTTTTAAATAAATAGTTGCGCTAATTGATATTAATTTTTCTTCTTCATTGAAGCTATTGATTTCAACATGAAGTCCATAAGGAACCTCAACAGACAAAAATTGTATGCACGCTTCTCTAATGTATTCTGCTGCAAAAAATTCACTAGGCTTAGTACTTATAATTTCTTGAAAATCATTTCCATCCTTCTCTGGTAAATATTTTTTAATTATATTTTTCAATTGAATAATATTTTCTGAGTTTTTTGAACTTATTGGTATTATTTCATCATAAATGCTTACAATATCCATTGGTAATTTTGAAAGGATTTTTGGAAGTCTATTTTTATTCTTATCACGATCAATTTTATTAAGAACTAATATTTTTGGAGACTCTATATCTTTTATATTTTCTATAACTTTATTATCATCCTCATTCATTCCATTATAATTTACTAAATGTAGTATTACGTCAGATTCGTATATTGCAGATAAAGCATTCTTATTTAGAATTCTATTAAAATCTTTTCTTATATTAAAGTTTATTCCAGGGGTATCCACAAACATGTACTCTACTTCATTCTCATGAAGTAAGCCGTCTATTCTGTGCCTTGTAGTTTGAGGCTTGCTAGTTTCTCCAGCTAAATGCCTACTAATTAATAAATTAAATAACGTTGATTTACCTACGTTTGGTTTTCCAATTATTGATATATTTCCACTATGCATTTTATTTTTTATATATTTTAGATATTTTATTTAATGCTTTTTCAGCTGCAACTTGCTGAGATTTTCTTTTATTACTACCATCACCATCTTCACATATATTATGCTCTACAATTTTACATAATGTTACAAAGCTTATTTTATTTTTTATATTCACCTCTTTTGTTTCATACTGAGGTAGTTCACAATTCTGTGCTTGCAATATTTCTTGCAATTTTGTTTTTGCATCCTTCAGACCATCATTTGATGGCAATGATTTTATAAAACTATCAAAAACTTTGTGGATAAAAGACCTTGCTTCTTCTGGGCCATCTACTAAATATACTACTGCTATTAATGCTTCAAGCGCATCAGCAATTATTGAATCACGCTTATTGCCACCACTCTTTTTTTCTCCTGCACCTAATATAATTTTCTTACCTAAACCAAAATGGGCTCCAATTTTACTTAACGTATCTTTCCTAACTAGATGCGATCTTTTTCTACTCAAATCTCCCTCGTCATCTTCGGGGAATTTATCATAAAGATATTCTGCAATAAAGAATCCAAGTATTGCATCACCAAAAAACTCTAATCTTTCATTGTTTTTATTACTTGCACTTCTATGCGTTAAAGAATCTGTATATAATTGTGAATTTTTAAGTTTTTGAGATAATAATTTTTCTATATCAATACTATTCATTTTAGATATTATTTTATTGAATTCCCTATTCTCTTATATTTTAAACTATAATTATTGGAATTAAAGCTCATCCATATTAAAAATGCTTTACCAACTAAATTTTCATTAGGCACAAAACCCCAGTATCTACTATCGCTACTATGGTCTCTATTATCGCCCATTACAAAATATTTTCCTTTTGGAACTTTAAAAGTATCATCATTTGATGGACTCATATTATCATTTAATACATTATATGATTTAGTTTTATTACTTTCAGTGAAAATATCAATTTCTTCCCTAAAGAAATCATTTATATACATGTGCTCATTTTCTTTAACTTTTTTATATTTTATATTATTCACATATAAATTTTTATCTTCATAACGAACAATATCTCCAGGAATTCCAACAACTCTTTTAATAAAATTAATTTTTTCATTACCTGGGTATCTAAATACTACAACATCACCTCTTTCTGGATTAGAGATTTCAACTAACTTAAATTTTGTTACTGGTAATCGGATACCATATTGATATTTATTTACTAAAATATAATCCCCAATTAGTAAAGTTGGTAGCATTGACCCAGATGGTATCCTAAAAGGCTCTGCTAGAAATGATCTTAAAAATAGTACAATTAATAGTATTGGTAGAAATGATTTTGATTGATAAATTAACCAGTTTATGAATTTATTATCTATATTTGAAATTGTTCTATTAAAGATTATTAACAGAATACTTATTATAATTAGGAAAACTAATATAAATTCTAAATCTATGCTATTCATTTATATTTCTTCTACTAATTTTATTTATGATTTAATCTTTTTTTAGAACTAACAGAACATCTTCCAGCTCTGCAACTAATTGATGGACTAATTGTGATGATTGTAAATTGTCGTTATTAGCATCTTTTCCGGACAACTTCTTTCTTGCTCCCTCTATTGTGTAACCCTGCTCATAAAGAAGACTTCTAATCTGCCTAATTAGCAAAACGTCATGTCTTTGATAGTACCTTCTGTTACCTCTTCTTTTTACAGGTGATAGCATAGGAAATTCTTGCTCCCAATACCTAAGAACGTGTGACTTGACATCACATAATTCACTTACCTCTCCAATAGTAAAATATCTTTTACCTGGTATTGATTCATTATGTTTACCGCTAGTCACTAACTGCATTATTTTCTACCCTTGCTTTTAATTTTTGTCCTGCTCTAAATGTAACCACTCTTCTAGGGCTAATTTGAACATCTTCCCCTGTTTTAGGGTTCCTGCCAGGTCTTTCTTTCTTATCTCTTAAAATAAAATTTCCAAATCCTGAAATCTTTACATCTAGTCCTGATATCAAAATCTCTGATATCTCTCCGAAAAAAATTTCTACAAACTCTTTCGCTTCTCTTTTATTTAAACCAAGTTCTTCGTAAAGTTGCTCTGCTATTTCTGCTTTTGTAAGTGCCATCTATCTGCCTTTATTATTATTTTCTTAGCTCAATTTTAAATTTATCATTAAGTGCTCTTAAAATTTT
This sequence comes from Gammaproteobacteria bacterium, assembly GCA_018674175.1. GTDB lineage: Bacteria > Pseudomonadota > Gammaproteobacteria > Poriferisulfidales. The sequence continues at coordinate 42,689 of JABHAT010000030.1, forward strand.
CTCTATGTGTTTGTCAGCTTCTTCATGTGTTAAAGTTTTAATTTCATCTTGAAATATAAATCCCATGCCGAGGCTTTTTAAATCTATAGGTATATTTTTTCCTACATATAAATCAAAGAGTAATATTTTTTTTAGAGAATGTACATTAGTTTCTTCTATTAATTTTAATATGCTTTTGTACCTTACTGTAACGTCAATTAAAAAGGATAAGTCTCTTCTTATATAAGGTAATTTTGAGTAATTAGTGAACTTTTCTTCTTGGATACCTTGCTTTTCTTTAATTAATTCACTTATTGAAAGTGTTAGAACTATATAAGACTTCTTATTATAGAATATATCTTTGATCACATAATTTAATTTGCTTTTATTAACACCAAAAGATTTACTAAGATCCTCAACTATTGTCGTCATATCATATTTGTCAAATTTTTGCTTCTTTGATGCCCAATTCTCATCTTCCTTATCACCACTCACCACACATGTTAAAATTTGTTCAACTTTTTCACCAAATACATTGCTAATTTCATAGAAACGATATGAGTTTTCAGAATTCATATTATTATTAAATTCAATATTTTTAATTAAAGAAGAAGCTAAATTACTTCTTAGTTTATTTTGTTCCACACTCATATAATTTGTAATTTTATGATGTTCATTAAATTCTTCATTTTTCCAATCAAAGTTTTCTAAAAAATCATTATTAACAAATGAATAATTTATGCATTCTGAGTATCCATTGTCATATAAGTATTTCTTAATAGTATTTATTATATGAAATGGTTGGTATGGTTTACTTGGCTTTATATTTATCCTTTCTGAAACCACAGGAATATTATCATAACCATAGATTCTCGCTATTTCTTCAATATAATCAGCATGAATACTTAGATCAAATCTATAACTTGGATTTATAACAGTATGTGTTTTTTTATTATAGTCGCAACCTAAAGATAATAATAATTTTTCAATATTCTCATCTTTTAAATCTATTCCAATTACTTTTCTAATTTTATCAAATTCAATTTTTACTTCTTTTTGTTTTGGTAATAAATTTTTATAATCTAAAAAATGAAAGTTAGAAAAATCACAAATTTTATTTTCAAGTATAATGCACTGTAACTCAATTAAAGCTTTCTTAGGGAGATTATAATCTACACCTCTTTCAAATCTTTGGGATGATTCAGTTTGTAATTTTAATTTTCTTGCTTTATTCGCTATAGCATTTGGTTCAAAAAAAGCACTTTCAATAATAATATTTTTAGTTGCTTCTGATACAGAACAATTATTTGATCCTATGATGCCTGCCAATGAAATAATCCCACTAGAGTCTGCGACAACTATATTATCTTCAGATAGTTTGTACTTGTTACCATCCAATGCTTCAAAAGATTCATTTTTTTTTGCAAATCTAACTGTTATCTCGCCTTTAACTTTGTCTGCATCATAAGCATGCATTGGTTGGCCAATATCAATCATTATATAATTTAAAATATCTACTAATGGATGGACTAAATTTATACCGATATCATTAAGTCTTTTTACTATATATTTTGGAGTAACGCATGATGGTTTTAAATTCTTTAAATACATGAAACCATAACTTGGGCATATATTTTTTTCAATAATATTAAATTTAAAATCTATTTGCTCACATGTTGGATTTATACCTTTGCTCTTTTCATCAAGCTTATATTTATACTGTTTATTTATACAACTGAGCTCTCTAGCAATACCTTTTACAGATAAGCAATCCGACCTGTTAGGTGTCAAATCAATATCTATAATATAATCTTTGGATATGGGTAAAACTTCATCTACTTCTAAGCCTGCCATTGTTAGATGATGGCAAAGCTCATCTGTGCTAAAAGGAATATCAATATAATTTTCTAACCAACTTCTAGTTAATTTCATATCTATATTCTCTGAAATTGTTTCAAGAATCTTAAATCATTTTCATAAAATAATCTTAGATCAGTTATGCCTAATTTCAACATTGCTAATCTTTCTACACCTAATCCAAAAGCGTACCCACTGTAAATAGAAGAATCAATATTTGCCATATCTAAAACATTAGGGTGAACCATCCCGCAACCAAGAATTTCTAACCAGCTTTTATTTCCTTTGCTGTCTATATACTCAATATCTACTTCTGCTGAAGGTTCTGTAAATGGAAAATATGAAGGTCTAAATCTTATTTTCAAATCATCTTGCTCAAAAAAACTTTTCAAGAAAATATTTATTATTGATTTTAAATTTGAGAAAGAAACATCTTTATCTACATAAAGGCCTTCAATTTGATGGAACATTGGGGTATGCGTTATATCGGAATCTTTTCTATAAACTTTACCTGGTGCTATTATTCTTATTGGAGTAGTATTTTCACTCATAGTCCTTACTTGAACTGAGGAAGTATGTGTTCTTAATAACAAATTATTTTCAAGATAAAACGTATCATGCATTGCTCTTGCTGGATGAGAATCAGGTATATTTAAAGCTGTAAAATTATGAAATTCATCCTCGATTTCTGGTCCCTCAACGCATTCAAACTTTAATGATTCAAATATTTGTATAGCACAATCCATAGTTTTTGATATTGGATGCACACTTCCAACAGAGGATGCTTTACCTGGCATTGATAAATCAAAGTCGTCTTTCTTTACATTATCGACTTTACTTAATGATATTTTTTTATCAGCTAACAGATTATTAATCTCAGTCTTAGCATTATTCAAATCTTTTCCAGCTATAGATTTTTCTTCTTTTGTTAGATCGGATAAGGACTTCATTAAAGAAATTAATAAACTTTTCTTACCTAAGAATTGGATTCTAGATTTTTCTAAATCGGAAATACTATTAATATCTTTAATTGATTTTGATGCTTCTTCTAGAATTTTTTTTAAATCTTTTTTTAAATTATCACCAGACATTACGCTGCAAGTTGTGACTTCGCTTCTTTTGCTATGGCAGCAAATGTCTCAATATCATTCATAGCTAAATCTGCAAGAATTTTCCTATCAATTTCAATTTCAGCTTTATTTAATCCATTTATAAGCATGCTATAACTTAAATCATAAAATCTAGCTGCAGCATTTATTCTAACAATCCAAAGAGCTCTAAAAGATCTCTTTTTCGCTTTTCTATCTCTATAAGCATATTGACCAGCTTTTGTTACTGCTTGTGTTGCAACTCTATAGACATTTTTTCTAGCGCCATAGTAACCTTTAGCTTTAGCTTTTACTTTCTTATGTCTTGCGTGGGCTGTTACACCTCTTTTTACTCTTGACATTTCTTACTCCGAATTAAATATATGGTAGCAATTTTCTAATTGCTGGTGTATCAACTTTTTCAACTAAATCTGGCGATCTCAAAGAACGTTTACGTTTTGTACTTTTCTTTGTCAAAATATGTCTTAAGTGCGATCTTTTGCACTTGAATTTTCCGGACGCAGTTGCTTTAAATCTTTTTGCAGCTCCTCTATTTGTTTTTAACTTAGGCATCTTATTTCCCTTATTTATTTTCTTGGTGCAATCACCATTATTATTTGTCTTCCTTCGAATTTAGGTCTTTGCTCAACTTCAGCTATTTCTTCTAAATCCTTCTCTATTCTTTCAACTTGCTTCATACCTATTTCTTTGTGAGCTAACTCTCTACCTTTAAACCTGATTGTTATTTTTGCTTTATCACCATCATTTAAAAATCTTTTTATATTTTTAAGCTTTGTTTGATAATCATTTTCTTCAGTTCCAGGCCTTAATTTAACTTCTTTAACTTGTTGCTGCTTTTGTTTCTTTTTAGCTTGTTGTGCTTTCTTGTTATTTTCAAATCTAAACTTTCCGTAGTTCATTACCTTGCAAACTGGAGGTTTTACATTTGGCGTCACTTCTACCAAATCTAGATCAGCTTCCTTAGCTATAACTAATGCATCTTCTATTTTTACTATCCCTAGATTTTCCCCTTCTACACCTATTAATCTTACCTCAGGAGTTTTTATACTCTGATTAAGCCTTGTATATTTGTCTGAACTAATCTTTACTCTCCTATTATATACTAATTTATCTTTATTTTTTACTACTCAATTTACTTATAAAATCATCCGCACTGATTAATTTATGCTCAGTGCCGTCGTGCTCTCTGACTGAAATACTTCTGGATGATACTTCTTTTTCGCCAATTATTACAACATATGGAATCTTCGCAATAATATGTTCTCGAATCTTATAACCAATCTTTTCATTTCTCAAGTCTAAAGAACAGCGAAAACCACTTTCTTTAAACATTTTTTCAATTTCTACTGCGAATTCTACATGCTTATCGGCTATATTAGCAATTATTATTTGCTGCGGACTCAACCAAAATGGAAGTTTACCGCCATAATGCTCTATTAAAATACCTATGAACCTCTCAATTGAGCCTAAAATAGCTCTATGTATCATTACTGGAGTTGCTTTATTGTCAGTTTCGTCGACATAAGATGCTGTAAGTGCTGAAGGCATTGAAAAATCTAATTGTATTGTTCCGCACTGCCAAACCCTATCCAATGAATCAGTTAAAGAAAATTCAATTTTTGGGCCATAAAAAGCTCCTTCACCTTCCTGTATAGAAAAAGAATCAACATTGTCAGAAAGTACTTTCTTTAAAATTTTTTCAGATTTATCCCACAACTCTTCGCTACCTACCCTTTTTTCAGGTCTTGTTGATAAAGCAATGCTTATATCTTTAAAACCAAAATGCTTATAAACAGAGAATGTCATTTGAATTAAACTTTTAATCTCTTCGCTCAACTGAGCTTCACTACAAAATATATGAGCATCATCCTGAACAAATTGTCTTGCTCTCATCAAACCATGAAGAGTTCCAGAAGGTTCGTTTCTATGCACAAGTCCAAACTCAGATATTTTAATTGGCAAATCTTTATAACTTTTTAATCCTTGATTAAATATCTGAACATGCGCTGGGCAATTCATAGGCTTGATAGCATATTCTTTTTTTTCTGAACTTGTGGTAAAAATCATGTCCCCAAATTTATCCCAGTGACCTGATTTTTCCCACAATTTTCTATCTAAAATTTGCGGGGTATTAACTTCCAAATAACCATTTTTTAAAGTTATATTGCGAATATAATCTTTCAATATATTGTATATTGTCCAGCCTTTACTATGCCAAAAGACCATTCCTGGAGCTTCTTCTTGAAAATGAAATAAATCTTGTTGTTTTCCTATTTTTCTATGGTCTGATTTCTTTGCAATCTCAATCTTTTCTATATAATTGTCTAACTCTTCTTTTGTATCCCATGCTGTGCCATATATTCTTTGCAGCATTTTATTATCAGAGTTTCCTCTCCAATATGCACCAGATACCTTAGTTAATTTAAAATGTTTCAAAAATTTTGTATTCGGGACGTGTGGGCCGCGACACATATCGATATATTCTTGATGATAATACAGCGCTATCTCTTGACCTTCTGGAATTTCTTTAATTATTTCTTGTTTATAAGGCTCATTTCTTTCTAAAAAAACATCCATTGCCTCTTGAGGTGAAACAACTTTTCTAATTACTTTATAATTGGTCTTGGTTAATTCTTTTATTTTTTTCTCGATTACAGTTAAATCATCAAGACTAAGATTCTTATCACATTCAATATCATAATAAAAACCGTTCTTTATCACTGGGCCAATAGCCATTTTTGATTCAGGATAAAGCTGTTTAATTGCATGACCTATTAAGTGAGCAAAAGAATGTCTAACAATATCAATACCTTCATCATCATTTTTCTTAATTATTTCGATATCACTATCATTTTCTATTACCACAGAAAGGTCTCTTAATTGACCATTTATCTTTCCCGCAACAGCTATTTTAGCTAGAGAATTACTAATATCCTTAGTAACTTCGAGTAAAGTTGTGTTTTCTGGGATTTCCTTTTTAAAACCGTCTGGTAATGTAATTTTCGGCATTCTTTATTCAACAATAATATATTAATATAAATTTAATGATTGTAGTTTATCATTAACTTTTCTTTAAGACACATACTAAAAAACACATGCTAAAAATAACGCGTCAAACGTAGCGTTAAATTACTGTCATGTTCAAACTGCGCTAGAGGTTCTGTATCATTTGCTGTTAAATATTGGGCCTCGACTTCAAATTTCATATTTTCTCCAATACGTCTTTCATATTCAATAGAGCTAAATATTGATCCTGTTTCCCAATCAATAATTGCACCAAATAATAATTCACTTTCATAAAAATTATTCCACGAAAGACGAGTGCCTACAAAAATATCATTTTCAAATAACGTTGATGCCGTTTTAGTTTCATCACGGTTATCGTAAAGACACTCAACTAAAATACCCAAATCAAGACCACTATCGGAAATATCAAAAAATGTATATTCGAATCCTAAAGCACTAGACACAAAGTTATCATCGCTTTGATCAGCTATTACAAATTCAAGTTTTAAAAGCCAAGCATCCCAAGTCCACTGAATATCTAAACCACTCTGTGTGAGTTTTTGGTATATAGGCAGAAGACGTGTTCCCTCTTCATTTAATTCTAAGAATGGTGCACGTGCCGTTCCCGTAAAAACATGAATTCCAATATCAAACTGACCAATTTGATGTTGATAACGCAAAGCAAAATCACCAGCCCACTTTCCGCGACCCTGGTTATAATCGGCGTTGTTTAAATCAACAGTAATAGGTCCTCGTTGACGCCCATCCTTACCAGGGAAAGTTCGTTCACGAAAATACGGAAGATAATAGATTTCAAATCTACCAACATCTGTGTATTTTCCAAACCTAATTAAAGGCTGCCCAAGTTTGTCCGTCTCATCGCTATTTTCAACCTCATCAAACTGGTTAATGACATCAACAACATTACGACTTTCTGCTACACCCCAAAAAATTTGAGCATTCCCAATCAAGAGATCAAAATCATTAAAGCGTTGCAAATAACTCAACTCGCGAATATCAAAGTGCGTGCGTTCGTCATCCTGCAAGTCCAATCGCAGAAAAGGCTCAAATCGCACTCGCTTTTTTCGGTCTTTAGATACCCAACGACCTTCACCACCAAAATAAATTGAAGGTTGAAAATATTCAAACTGCCCATCATAGGCTGGACTCTCTGGGAAATATCGAAATTCTGTTGTAACGTTTGGCGTAAAACTTAGATCATTTGCCATAGCTGAGGATATAATGATGGCAAATAAAACTATGGCCTTACAGCTGACTAAGTGCAGAAGATTTAAATTCATTGTCATTAAGTTCTACCCCAAATTTGTAAACTTCAACAAGCAACGTTGTACTCTTGCCTGTTAAATGATTATCCATCTGTTGCAACATTGGGCGATAAATTGTACCACCATAATTTTCAAACTCCGATATTGTAAGTGTTTTAAAATGCGCACCACCCCGATTAAAGAACTCAACTTTTCGAAACTGGTTAATATCTTTATCAATATAAGCAATTAAGTACGTGTAACCTGAACGCTTATATAATGGTATCTGCTTAATCTTATCAACTTTTAAACCATCAAGTGTTATCTCTTCTAGCCATTCATAAGAATATTTACCGAGTTCTGCTGCAGTTAAATCTTCGAATGCAAATTCACTTCCAACAAACGGGCCTGATTTATTTGAAGACGAAATCCGTTTAACTCTTGCTAGTTCTGGTAAATATAACCACTGGTCATCAGAATCCAAAATTTTAGCATGAGATAATAATGCTGTTCCTTCAACATCAGGTGGTGTAAAGAATAATGTAACAGACTTATCACCGACATTTTCGTTTGGCTTCTCTAGAGTTTTAATCTCCAATTCGCGTTTAGTTGAATCTCCTGCAGAATTAGTCAATGTCATTGTTAATCTCGCTATACTGGTGCCAAAACCATTGTCCATTCGGTCAGATTTTGCAGCAATACGAAATCCTTTTTCCTGAGAAGTTTCTGCGTTTACAAATAAAGAAAAAGTTAATAATCCCATCATCAGAATAAAAGAAAATAGTTTTCTCATGATATTTGTCCTTTGTGTTTATTTATTAAAAATGAAAGTAAAGTTGGCAGTACTAAGAAGTTTATAAACATTGCCAATAAAATCGCAATGCCAGTCACTAATCCCAAATCTGTATTAGGCTTGAAAGCTGATGTTGCTAGCAAAGCAAACCCAGCTGATAATATTATTGTTGTTGCCATGATAGCTGTTCCCGCCACATCGTACGCATACAAAATACTATCATGAAAAGATTTACCTTTATGACGATAGGCTTGCATGAATTTGGAAATCAAATGTACTGTGTCATCGATAACTAGACCAATTGCCACAGCGCCGACAATTGCAATCGAAAATCCAACTGTGCCTGAGATAATAGCCCAAAGTCCAAATGTGGCGAGAATAGGAACAATATTTAAAATAACACTCAATAGCCCAATACCAAGTGATTTAAATGATACGGCCATAATTAAAAAAATTGCTGCGATTAAAAAAATACTTCCTTTGATCATTGATTGAATATTTCTATCTGCAATATAATTGAATAAAGACACATTGCCAGATGCAATCGCAACTGCTCCAGATGAGTTATTTTCTTCCATCCATTTAATAGCTTTTTCATTAAGAGTTCGTGCTTCAACTGTCGAAACGTCTTTAATAGTCGTGGTCACTCGCGTGCTCTGACGATCAATATTAATTCGGTCGTTTAGATCAAGACCATAGGGAAGTGAAAGTTCATATACTAGTAAATATTGGCTTGCAAGTTTTCGATTGTCTGGAATACGGTAAAATTTTTCATCATCAGCATTCAAATTTTTATTTAGTCGTTTCATAACATCCGAAATTGCATAAACATGAGCAACTTCTGGCTGGACCTTTAGCCATTCTGTAAAACGATTAACATCTTCTAAAAATTCAGGCTCAAGAACTCCCTGAGGCTTTCCAGAATTAATCACAAATTCAATATTATCGGTTCCAAAAAAAGGTCGCGTTGCATCAATGGAGTCACGGATATCAATACCGGGGCTGAAATATTTCGACCAAACATCATTGAGCTCTAAACGTGGAATAAGTGCTATAGATGCAATACAAAAAAATACTGTTCCAAAAAAAGCTTTGTTTCGATACTTGTATATAACTTCACCAATGGAATGAATAATTGAAGAATTTGAACTCTTACTTTTAAAAGCCTTATATTTTAAAGGTAATAAATTCATGATTGCTGGTAGGAAAGTTAAGGATAAAATCCATGCCATAAAAATACCTGCCGCAGTCATATTACCAAGATGATGAAATGGTGGTGAATCAGAAAAGTTTAAACTTAAAAATCCAATTGCCGTTGTGATGGAAGTTAGCGTAACAGGAAATGTATTGGTTGCTACTGCCTTGACTATTGCCTCCTGCTTATTAATACCACGATGCATATACTGTCGAAATGCAGAAAGAATATGCACAGCATCAGCTATGGCAATGGTCAAAATAATCGTCGGGGCAGACATTGATAATGGTGTAAGTTCAACCCCTGTCCAACCACCAAAACCCATACCAAAAATGGTTGATAAAATAATGATAAAAAGTCCAGACATCATCGCAAGAATAGAACGCATCATGATTAACATCACAATAATAATTACCAAATACATTGCGGGTATAAGAGTTTCAGAATCTTGCATTCCGACCTCGCTAAATGCTGAGGACAACATTGAAGCGCCCGTAAGTTTTACTTCAATATTTGGATATTTTATTTTAATTTTATCTCGAATTTCACGCGCCATCGCTGCAGCACTCAGAACATCTTCAGCAATACTTCTATCCACCTGCAAAATAGAATTCACAATCGTGGCACCACCATCAGGTGCTGTTATAAATTTGTGCAATAGCGGTTCGTTTTCTGCAATGCTTTTCAGTCGGCGCATCTGATTAGGTAGACCAATTTCCTTCTTGTCAAAAATCAAATCTTCAACAATAAGATCATCACCTTCTGAATAAGTGTGCTGGAAGTTTGTCAAACTATCTACACGGGAGACGAAAGGAAGATTCCAAGCCTGATTTGTTATATCGTGAACTGCTTCAATAACATGGGGTTGATAAATATCACCTTCTTTTGGGATTATAACAAAGCTGACATTATCTGCCTTCCCAAATGTAGCTTCAAAATTTAAAAATCTTTGTAATTCAGGATTTTCTTCACCAAAAAAAATCTGATAATCTCCCGAGAAGGTAAGATTTTTAGCACCATATCCACCAAACAACGTCAGCATTATACACAAGGAAATAGTTAGCAATTTTCGTGTCACTGCAAATTCAGCAACTTTTTCACCCAAAAATTCAACGTTCCTTGCGATATGCGCCATAGTTTTATCCTTGATAAATAATACTAGGTTGTTGTTAGGCTATGGTAGGCACGATTGGGTTCGAACCAACGACCTCTACCATGTCAAGGTAGCGCTCTAACCAACTGAGCTACGCGCCTTTTTAAAAATGTTAATATAACATTTATATAATATTCATGCATAATAGCATTAATTTATAGTTAAAAAATTTTTTATGAAGACACTGAATAAATATATAGCTATTTTAATCATTTTTGGATTTACAACTTCTTCAAGTTACGCAGAAGAATTTGTGAATGAAAAACCCGTATATCACGTAGTATTGATTTGGCTAAAAACGTATAGAAACGAAATGAGAATAAATAAAGTTATTAATGCTAGCAAAGAGCTTAAAAATATTCCTGGAGTTTTAGAGGTATCTACTGGCAAAGTTTTGAGAAGTGCGCGAGTAATAGTAGATGATACTTTCGACGTTAGTATAATAATAAAATTTGCATCTAAAGAATACTTGAAGGACTATCTAGTTCATCCTATTCATATTAAAATTGCAAATGAAGTTATTAAACCGCTAGCTAATAAAATCACGGTTTATGACACAATTATTCAAGAATAAATTAAAGGAAAACCATGGAGCTAATTTTTCACAAATCTGAAAAGTATATTGATGAAGACATTTTTTATTACATAAGTGATCAAAGAGATAAACACTCTATGATTAAACCTAGTAAAGATAATTTGATAAGTATGACAGTAGAATCTGAAAACTTAGCACCACCAAATAAAAAAGATATATCTAACGTTCTTTACCCATTTGAAAAAAATAGTATTGATAAAATATATATAGGGTTAAGTTTTCCATTATTCTCTAATAACTGGGCAGCATCATATCTTAGATATTTACTAAAAATAATAAAAAAAGATGGCTCAATTATATTACCTGTCTATCCTGAAGAACAAGCTGATGAAAAGGGAATGTGGTCAAGAAGTTTCCTAGAAAATATTTTTACTAGTAGGACTGGGTGGAAAGGAATGAATAATGTTTGGGCTGAAAATGATGGTGTAATGTCAATGCGAATAGGTAAGAAGTTTCCTACAAAAATTAATAGTACTTTAAATTTTTTTATAGAAGAGACTGGAAATCAAATTTCTAGAGATCAACTTATAAACGAAAATAAAAATTATTTAAGTGTTGTTAAAAATATTTGGTCAACAAGTAAAATGAGTTCAATAGTTGAAAAAATAATTCAAGATAATTTTTCTAATAAAAAGATTATTTTTTGCGATATCGGAGAAAATCCATCTTTACCATTTGAAATAAACGTAAGCAGTTATATAAATCTAGATAGCACCATAATTATGACTGGTAATACTGACGAATATAACAAGCTAAGTAATTACTTTTCTTACAGAGATACAAAATCATATCAAAAAATTGATAAACAAGATTTAGAAAAATTATCTCTTCTTAAACCAAACATCATTTCTATTATTTATAATAAAGATAATGCTGAAATACTTAACAAGGTATTAAATACAACACCTGATTCTATAATTATTTTTTATGGTAATTTGGGAGAAAAGAAAGATTTATATAATAGCTATGATGTTTGCATATACTCTTCTATTGTTGCTACTAAGCTAGATTCTAATAAAATTATAAATCACTATTCAGATATAATTGAAGAAGAAATAAATAGCGAAGAAAATAATGAAGACAATAAAATTTATGTTTTAACTCCAAAATAATATGGCATTTAAAAAATACTCTAGGAACCCATATAACCCTTTATCTGATAAACCTTATAAGTTATCAAGGTCTAGAATAGACAATTACTTAAATTGCCCGAGATGTTTTTATATGCATGAAAGAAAAGGAATAAAAGCTCCCTCGGGTCCAACTTTTTCATTAAATAATGCTGTAGATAATTTATACAAAAATGAATTTGATATTTATAGGAAAGAAAAAAAATCGCATCCAATTATGATAAAAAATAATTTGGAATGCATTCCTTATGAAAATGAAAATTTGTCGACTTGGAGAAATGCTTTCAAAGGAATTCAATGGCGTGATGAAAAAACAAATTTTTTATTTTTTGGTGGTATAGATGATATATGGATAAATAAAGAAGATGAGCTTCATATTGTTGATTATAAAGCAACTGCAAAAAAAACTTTTAAACCTAATTTTGATACAGGATGGGAGGTTTGCTACAAGAGGCAGTTAGAGATATATCAGTGGTTATTTAAAAAAAATGGATTTAAAGTTTCTGACATTGGTTATATTATTTATGCAAACGGAAAGTCTGACGAAAGAGATTTTGGTGGTAATTTAAAATTTGAAGAACACCTTTTCCCTTTAGTTTGTAATACAGATTGGATTGACAAAATTATTCAAGAAATTTATGAATGCTTAAATTCTGATAATTTACCAAAGAGCGGTGGTGGCTGGAATGGGGAAGGTTGTGAGCAGTGCTCTTACAAGAAAAAGTTATTTAATATTTTTAAATCACATACACAGAAATAATTCTTTAAGAAAATACTGCAGAAAAGTACGGTATCCATGAGTATATTATTATTACTGTGAGTCCTATTTCAAATATCATGATCTTCTTGAAAAAAGCAGACTCATAGGGTGACTCTGCTGAAGATACTTTGACAATAACCATTACTATATCAAACATTAATACCATAATATAAATTGGTAAAGTTGCCGGTATAGCTAAGGTCAAAATAGTACCTATAGAGTCATCTAATAAAAGTTGTGTGTCTTTTTCTTGGGCAAATATTAAGAAAACGAATCCAAGAAGCAACAGCATAAATCTTAGTAAGCTAATTTTTTTTATAAATATGTTAATAATCCTTTATTCCTTCATATAATGTTTCATTAAAACTTCTGCTACCTCTGGTCTTGCAAATTCTTTTGGCAAGTCCTCTCCCTTTGATAACATTTCTCTCACTTTTGTTCCAGATAAAATTACAAAATCGTCTTTTGTGTGATCTTCCACATCTCTCATCATAACAACTTTATTTAGTTTTTTTGAATAAGCTGTGTGGTCTGCTTTGAAAATTTTTATTAAAAGTGCATCTTTTGGAACACTATCAAATATGTCTTGCGCATCAAATGCACCATAAAAGTCTCCTACACCAGCATGGTCTCTACCAACTATTAAATAACTACATCCACAATTTTGTCTAAAAACAGCATGCAGTAAAGCCTCTCTTGGTCCTGCATAAAGCATATCAAATCCATATCCAGTTATCATTACATAATCTTTTGGAAAATAATGATCAACCATAGTTCTTATCGCGGAATCTCTAACGTCAGCTGGAATATCACCAGGTTTTAATTTACCTAATAACATATGTATTAGTATTCCGTCTGCATTGACTCTTTCGCCAGCCATTCTACATAATTCTTCATGCGCTCTGTGCATTGGATTTCTAGTTTGAAAAGCAACAACATTTTTCCAACCTTTAGATTCTATCGATGATCTAATTTGCATTGCTGTCCTAAAAGTTTCTCCAAAATCTTTTTCGAAATAACTATAGTTAATTACACTAACATCACCACTTATTAATGTATCGCCTTGCTCATAAAATGTTTGTACTCCAGGATGACTTTTATCTTTTGTGCCATAGATTTTTTCAACAATATTATTGATTTCTTCCTCGGTAAGTTTCTCTATTTTATCAACTTTTTGTATAGCAATTATTTGCTCTCCTTCGACATTTGGATCTATTAAAGCTATTTCTTCACCCTCTTTAAAATCCAAATCTTGGTTTGTTAAATTTACTACTGGAGTTGGCCAAAAAAGACCTTTTTCTAGCTTCATGTTATTTGCCACAGAAATAACATCATTTTTCCCCATGAAACCTTCCAAAGGGGTAAAGTATCCGGCTCCAAGCATTACTAGATTCGCTGCAGCAGCTGAGTTAACAGTCATTTTTTTCATTGTTTTAGCAGAATCTAAAAGAGCAACTTTCTCTTCTTCAGTATTTACAATTTTTGGCATTAGCTCTTCTGAGCCATGTGGTTTTATCATTTTTTTCCCCTTGATCTTATGGCTTAGCGCCTTATTATAATTTCTTTATTATTCTCGTTACGGTATGATTATCTCATATTTATATAATACTAAAAAACACACACTTAAACTAAGATGAAAAATTTTATAGCCCCATCAATTTTATCTGCAAACTTTGCAGAACTCGGCAAAGAGGTTGATGATGTAATATTAGCAGGTGCTGATATTATTCATTTTGATGTTATGGATAATCACTATGTTCCAAATCTAACCATAGGGCCAATGGTATGTAAATCGCTAGTAGATTATGGGGTAGAAAAACCTATAGATGTTCATTTAATGATAACCCCTGTCGATGATCTAATAATAAAATTTTGTGAAGCCGGGGCATCAATGGTTTCTTTTCACCCTGAAGCAACAGAAAATATTAATAAAAGTATAGAACTTATAAAAAGTAGAGATTGTAAAGTTGGTGTTGCTCTCAATCCGGCTTCTCCACTTTCATTAATAGAACCTATTTTAGATAAAATAGATTTTATTCTAATAATGTCTGTTAACCCTGGTTTTGGTGGGCAAAAATTTATTCCTGAATCATTAGATAAGATAAAAAAATGCAAAGACATGATTGATGACTCTGGTTATAGCATTCAAATTGAAGTTGACGGCGGCATAGGAATTGAAAATATTAAGGCAGTTAAAAAAGCTGGTGCAAATATGTTTGTTGCAGGCTCAGCTATATTTAATTCTGATAACTATAAAGATGCTATTAAAAAAATGAAACAAGAGATTTCTGCTGGCTAAAAAAAATGTTAAAAAAAGACTTTATAAAACTTGCCAATCAAGGAAATCCTAGAGTTTCTGTAAATAAAATAATAAAAAATTTCGTAGGCAGCCCACTTCAAATATATAAAATATTAGATAATAAAAATTCATTTTTATTTGAGTCTGGTTCCAATAAAGGAAAGTGGAGTAGGTATTCTATAGTTGGAACACAATCTAATGAAATGATTAAAGTTAACGATAATGTAATTTCTTATATTAACAATGGGGAGACTAAGGAGATAAAGTCGGATGACCCTTTAGATTGGATAGAGAAATTTTATACAGAAAATCAAGTTTCAAATCTTCCTGAAGGAGTTCCTTTCTCTGGAGGTTTGGTTGGTTATTTTGGCTATGAAACCATAAAATTTATTGAGAAAAAATTAGATACTAGAAAAAAAGATAGCCTCAATGTCCCTGATATTTTTTTATTTGTATGCAATGAGATTATCATTTTTGATAACTTAGAGAATTCTGTGCAAATAATAATTAATGCTAAAACTGATCAGGAAGATAGTTACGAAAAATCTATTTTCAGAATGGATGAAATTGAAAAATTAATTTATAAAAAAGAAAAAATGTCTTCTTCTAATAATATATTAGATAAAAGCGAGTTTACCTCATCTTTTAAAAAAGAAAATTTTATGAATGCAGTCAATAAAACTAAAGAATACATTGCAGCTGGTGACGTTATGCAAGTTGTGCTGTCGCAAAGGCTCACAAAAAATTTTAATGGAAATCCTATAGATATGTATGAAGCATTAAGAGATATGAATCCGTCACCCTACATGTATTTTTTAGATATGGATGGTTTTCAAATAATTGGCTCTTCTCCTGAAATACTAGTTAAATTAGAAGATAAAAAAGTTACTGTGCGACCAATTGCAGGTACTAGACCAAGAGGCTCTAGTGAAGCAGAAGATTTGCAAAATGAAAAAGATTTATTAAATGACCCTAAAGAACTTGCAGAGCATCTAATGTTAATTGACTTAGGAAGAAATGATATTGGAAGAATATCAAAAGTTGGTAGTGTTGAGCTTACTGAAAAAATGATAATCGAAAGATACTCTCATGTAATGCATATAGTTTCTAATGTTGATGGTACTGTTAAAGATAACACTAAACCTCTAGATGTTTTAAGAGCAACATTTCCGGCAGGTACTGTGTCAGGAGCGCCAAAAATAAGAGCTATGGAAATTATTAATGAGCTTGAACCTTTAAAAAGAGGTATATATTCTGGAGCTATAGGATATCTTTCTTGGACAGGAGATCTAGATACGGCATTATCAATTAGAACAGCCGTTATAAAAGATAATTTAATTCATGTTCAGGCAGGTGCTGGTATAGTTTATGATTCTGTTCCAGAAACAGAATGGGAAGAAACAATGAATAAAGCAATGGCACTATTAAAAGCTTCAGAAAAAGCTAATGCTTCAAATGAGGGTAAATAAATGATATTGATGATAGATAATTATGATTCATTCACATATAACATTGTGCAATATTTGGGCGAACTGGGATCAAATGTAAAAGTTGTTAGAAACGACATGATTTCTATACAAGACATTGAGTATATGGAACCGGAAAAAATTGTAATATCACCTGGGCCTTGCACCCCAAAAGAAGCTGGTGTATCAATAGAAACAATAAATCATTTTCATAAAAAATTACCGATTTTAGGAATATGCCTTGGGCATCAAAGTATTGGCGCTGCATTTGGTGGAAATATAATAAAAGCTAAAAAAATTATGCACGGAAAGACTTCACAAATTCATCATAATCAAGATTATATATTTAAAGATTTGCCAACTCCATATATAGCAACCAGATATCATTCCTTAGTAATAGAAGAAAAAACTATACCTGATTGTTTAGAAATAATTGCAGAAACAAAATCAGATGATAAAAGTGATAACGAGATTATGGCAATTAGACATAAAGATTTTCATACATATGGTGTACAATTTCACCCAGAATCAATAATGAGTGAACATGGACATCAAATTTTAAAAAATTTCCTAGAAATAAAATGAATATAAATGAAGCGGTAGAAAAGATTTCGTCTGGCGACAGTCTGAAAAAAAATGAAATTAAAGAAGTTTTTTTAAGCATTATGAATAACAAATGTAATGATGCTGAGATCATTTCATTCTTAATGACATTAAAAACAAAAGGTGAAACAGTTGAAGAAATTGCTGGAGCAGCTGAAGTATTAAGAGAGATGTGTCAAAAACTAGAATTACCTTCTGATCAATTAGTAGATACTTGTGGGACTGGTGGTGATGGACAAAACACTTTTAATATATCAACAGCATCTGCCATAGTTGCAGCAGCAGCTGGTGTAAAAATTGCGAAACACGGTAATAAGTCAATATCTAGTAAATCTGGAAGCGCTGACTTACTTGAGTATTCTGGAATCAATATTGATTTAGATGAAGAGCAAGCTAAAAAATGTTTTGATGAGAATGGTATAACCTTTATGTTTGCCCCAAAATATCATAAAGCTATGAAAAGCGTTTCTACAGTTAGAAAAAACATTAAAACTAGAACGATATTTAATGTTTTAGGTCCGCTATCAAATCCCGCTAATGCTAACTTTCAAATTTTAGGTGTTTATGACAAAAAATTGGTTTTGCCAATTGCTGAAGTAATAAAAGATCTTGGTGTTAAGAGAGCTATGGTAGTTCATTCCGAAGAAGGTTTAGATGAAATATCTTGTGAGAAAGATACTTATGTTGCAGAACTTGATGAGGATAAGATTACAGAATACACAATTAATCCAAAAGATTTTGATCTTGAAATATCACCTTTAGAATCTTTAAAAGTAAATACTGTAGAAGAAAGCTATAAAATATTTATCAATATGTTGGGGAACAATGATAAAGCTGCAGTAAACATAGTAAGTTTAAATGCTGGTGCCGCAATTTATATCGCAGGTATTAAAGAAAATCTAAAAAGTGGTATTAAGTTTGCTAAAGAAATTATAGAGTCTGGAAAAGCAATGAAAAAATTTGAAGACATTAAAAAATCAATGCCAGAAAAAATTAAAACACCACAAATATTAAAAGAAATTTTAGAGAATAAAGCAAAAGAAGTTGCAGAAAGAAAAATTAAAATTTCTGTTAAAGACTTAAAAGAAATTGATTACATGAGTTCTTTGAAAAGAGACTTCAAAGGAGCATTACTAGATAAAATTAGCAAAAACAAAGATGCTGTAATAGCTGAGATTAAAAGGGCCTCCCCTAGTATGGGAGAACTTAATATGAATATAATTCCTGCGAAGGTAGCTTCAGATTTTGAGGCAATGGGCGCTGCATGTTTATCTGTATTAACTGATGCTAAATACTTCAAAGGATCTGGAGCAATACTTGAGATGGCTAAAAAAGGGTGTGGCCTACCGGTACTTAGAAAAGATTTTATTATTGATGAATATCAAATTGACGAATCCGTTACTATGGGAGCGGACTGCATCTTACTTATTGTTTCAGCTCTTGAAAAAGAATTATTAAAAAAACTTTATAATGAAGCTAAACAAAGAAATCTTGATGTCATTGTAGAGGTGCACGACCATAGTGAGCTTGAAGCTGCATTAGAAATAGAATGCGATATTATAGGTATCAATAATAGAAATCTGCATACGTTTGAGGTAGATTTAAATACGACCGTTGATTTAATTCAGTATATAAAGAATGAACAACTTATAATTACTGAAAGCGGCATTCATACTCGTGATGATGTTAAAAAAATGAACGACTGTGGTATAAATACATTTTTAGTTGGTGAGTCACTTATGACTGCAAAAGATCCTATAAACAAATTTAGAGAAATATTTACAAAATAAATTGAAAATTGTAATCAAAAATTGCTCGCAATGTGGATCAGATAAGATTGATTTTTCTATTCCATTAGGTGATAACAGAAATAGATATATTTGTAAAAGCTGCGGTTTCATTCACTATCAAAATCCAAATATAGTTTCAGGCTCTATCTTAGAATGGGATAACAAGGTTTTATTATGTAAAAGAGCCATTGAGCCAAGGATTAATTGCTGGACATTGCCCGCAGGTTTCTTAGAAAATGAAGAACCTTTAGAGACAGGTGCTGCAAGAGAGTGCATTGAAGAAGCAAATGCTTATTCAGATGATATGAAAATTTTTTCTATCTACAGCCTGGTACATATTAGTCAAATTTACATTATGTATTATGGAAGTTTGAGAGACGGTAAACATAGCCCTGGTTTAGAAGAATCTTTTGATACAAGATTATATGACAAAGAGGATATCCCATGGGATGAATTAGCGTTTCCAATTATTACAGAAAATTTAAAATTATTTTATGAAAAAGAAAAATCTGATATGCCTCATACCGGAATCGTTGATAAAATTGATAACGAATATATAATTACCCGAAATTAGTTAATGGATATTAATGAAAAAGAATCTTACTGTCCTTATTGTGGCGAAAGTATTTCTTTATTTATAGATAGTTCAATAGAAAATCAAGAATACGTTGAAGATTGCCAAGTTTGTTGTAGCCCAATCTTAATTAGTGTAGAAATTGATTATGAAGAAAATATATATATAAATACTAAAAAAGAAAACGAATAAAGAATTTTAAATAAATACTCTTTAATTTTTATTTATTTAGCTGGCACAAGGTGGGGAATCCTTTACATATTCTTCTTTAGTTTTCCATTCGCTTTGAGTAAACAAATGAAGAGATAATGCATGAACACCATTTTCTAGTTCATACTTAAGTAATGTATTAATTTTTCTATGTCGCTGAACTAACTTAACATCTTGAAATTCATCCGAGACTAAGATAACTTTAAAATGAGTTTCTGGGCTAGTGCCGCTATGCATATGACTTTCATTAATAACTTCGAGATGACTTAACACAAAGTTATCGCTTAAAGTATGTTCAATTTTTTTTTCTACACTCATTTATCCTCCCCAAAGAAATTTACATAATTTTGATAAGTGATTTCACATACATAATCATAAGACTGATTTCTATATTTTGCCACATCTTTTGCAACTTCAACTAAATACTCGGGTTTATTTAAATGCTTCATCCCTGAAGTAATTTCAGCTTTTTTTGAAGATATATAGGGTGAAAGATATGGTGAGTCAGTTTCTATTAATAATTTATCATCTGGAATGATATCTATAAAATCCCTTAAATGTTTTCCCCTTCTGTCATCACATATCCAGCCTGTTAATCCAATATGAACACCAAGATCAAGATAATCGATAAGTGAATTTTTTGTACCAGTAAAACAGTGCACAACAATATTTTCACAATCGTTAATATTTTCTTTGAGAATGCCGTGCATTTGATGAAATGCATCCCTCTCATGAACAAATAAAGGTAATTTTGCTTCTTTAGCTAGTTTAATATGATTTAAAAAAACAGTATTTTGTATTTCTGGTGTTGAAAAATTCCTATTAAAATCTAAACCACATTCTCCAACTGCTTTGACTTGATTTAGCTTTATGATTTCTAATAATTCATTGTAACTTTTTGCATGCCAATCCTTAGCATTGTGAGGATGGTATCCTGCAGTAGAGATTAAATTAAATTGCTCTGCTAATTGCGCTACTTTTTTACTTGATTCAAGATCATTTCCAACTAACACCATTTTATCGACACCATTTTTTATGGCGCCATCTATTATAATTTCTTCTTTCCCAGAAAAAACGTTATCTGATAGGTTTACACATATATCAACTAATTTATTACTCATTATCTACACACTTCGCATTTAGTTCTATCAAAAGCATTAATAACCTGCTGACATTTTGGACATAATTTCTTATAAGTTGGGTTCAATCCTTTGTCTAGAGTTATCCTGTCATCAAAGACAAAACATTCGCCATCCCAATGCTTACCTTCAGTTTCATTTAGATAATTAATTATTCCGCCCTTTAGCTGCTTAAATGAATCTATTCCTA
>JABHAT010000016.1 GCA_018674175.1 Gammaproteobacteria bacterium
TCTATATTAAATTTGATGCAATCATCATTATTCTTGTATTTAATTTTATAGATTCCTTCGCGCGGAAGAAAAGGGGATACGTGAAATATTTTTTCAATGTTGTAGTTTTGTTCATATTTTTTACTATCTTTTATTGCGCAATTTATATAATAGTGATTCTCTGAAAAAGTATTATTAACTTTTAGAATATTTGAGATTAAATTTTTACCCGAATAGCAGAACATAAAAGATACTGGATTAAATGCATACCCTAATATTCTTGGCATTGTTATAAGTTCTACTGAATCAATATTATAATTATATTTTTCTTTAGTAATTTTTTTGCACCATGATAATAAATCTTGGTTTCCGTTAGCATAATCTCTCTCATATATTGATAATAGGTTAAATCTGTTCGCACTGAAGAAAGTTACTTTTTTATTTTCTAGTGGAAATTTTATACTTATGTAATTACAGCTATATAAAAATTTATTAGCTTTTGGCCAATTTCTTTTGTGAAATACTAGAGCTTTAATAAATTTCATTTAAATATCTATTTCTTTTAATTTCTTAACTACCTTAATTGAAGATACCACTCCGTCTTCATGGAATCCATATTTGTTATAAGCTCCACAAAAAAAACTATTATTAATTCCTTGAACTTGCGGTATTTTCATTTGAGAATTTCGAGCAGATATATCAAAAATAGGGTGCTCCAAGATATGTTTATTGAAAATCATATCATTATCAATATGATCTCCTGGATTTAGCGAAACAAAAATAGGGCGCCTTTCATCAATATTTTGAAGTGAATTCATCCAGTAAGACATTATTGGTTCACCATTATCAGTATTCTTATAAACCCAGCTAGCCCAACATTTTCTATTTTTTGGCATTACGGAAGTGTCTTTATGAAGTACAACCTCATTGCGTGAATATTTTATGCCTGCTAACGCTTCAATTTGTTTATCTGCTAAATTCTTGCCAATCTCCAAAGCTTCGTTAGGGTGATTAGCATATATTACATAATCATAGTCATAGGTATCATTTAAGCTATTTATCCTGATACCGTTATTTTCAGTGTTAATTACCTCTTTTACCTCAGTATTTAGCTTAAAATCGGCATTTAAGTGGCCTTTTAGCTTATTTACATACGATTGACTACCATTTTTAATGAAATACCATTGAGGTTGGTTGCTCAAGCTTAAAAGACCATGATTATTCATAAAATTAACATATGATAAGTATGGAAAATCAAGAATCTGCGATGGTTTGCAACTCCATATAGAGCTGCCCATTGGAACTATATAGTTATCTATGAAGAACTTATTGAAACTATTGTTCTCCAGGAATTGATTTAGAGTAATATTATCTAAATTATTCTTAATACTGTCTAGAGATTTCAATGATAAAGTATTAAATCTATTGATATTATATAATAGATTATAGTACTTATATCCAAACAAGTTTCTTCTATTAGAAAAATAACTGCTTACGTCGGAATACTTTATCTCAGGATCTTTTGAATTATTACTTGTCACCGCAAATGACATATCACTCTTATCGATATCTATATTGAGCGTATTTAGCATTTTTGTGAAGTTAGGGTAGTTCTGCTTATTAAATACTATGAACCCTGTATCTACATTGATTTGGATATTTTTTTGATATTCAATATTTAGTGTTCTTGTATGACCACCAAGATAGTTTTCCTTTTCAAATAACGTTATTTCATAGTCTTTATGAAGTAAATAGGCGGCATACAAACCTGATATACCAGAACCTATAATTGCTATCTTTTTCATTGCCTATCCATAAGACTTCGTATAATCATTATTATGTTAAATAATAACAATTATCCATAAGTATTAGTTAAAGAACCAATAGAATCAATCTCAATAGTTACTTTGGAGCCCTTTTCCATAGGTCCTAATCCAAGTGATGTGCCAACACAAATAACATCACCAGCATAAAGAGTCATATTTTGAGATAAATACATAACAATTTCTTCAGTAGTAAACATCATATCGCTTACAGGATAGTCTTGCTTAACATCAGAATCATTAATAATAGTTTTAATTTTAAGATCTTTAGATTCTAGACCAGTAGATATACATGGCCCAAAAACACCAAAATTATCAAAACCTTTACATCTTGTCCATTGGTCAAAATTAGGGTCATTTTTAAGTAATCCAAACGCTGTAACATCATTTATGCATGTGTAGCCAAAAATAGCGTTCTTAGCATCAGATGTATTATCTAAATCTTTCGCAGTGCTTCCGATAACTATTCCTAACTCACCTTCAAAGAAAACATCTCCATCATAATTTGTTGGATGCTCAATGTGATCATTTGGGCCAGCAAATGAGGTTGGAGATTTAAAAATATATAGAGGTTTGTCTGGGTAGCTCAAGCCTTTTTCATCAGCTAGCGCTTTGTAATTGTTCCATAGGGCAATCATCTTTGAAGGTTTGCATGGTGATAGCATTTTTATATCGTTTACTGCTAGAACTTCATTAGTTTCTGTGTATGCCCCAAACATATCTCCGTTACATACAGTAACAGTTTTATTATCGCTAGATAACTTCCCAAACTTTATATCACCGTTGTGATCGAATCTTGACCATTTTTCCATAAATCCTCCTTAAATATTAATTCTTCTAATTTTTTTACAGGTTCCTTCTCATAATTTAGCTCGTGACACATATAAGCTCTTGTATGCTTAGATCCAATATAGCCCTTGAATATACACGATAAATGCTTAGTGAAATCAGTAATTTTCACATCACTATTAAAATGTTTCTCAATATAGTTAAAATATTTTTCAAGTATAACTTCTTTTTTTAAACTTTTTTCATTATGAAGTAAAATATCTATATCATTTAATAAAAATGGATTATTGCAAACTGCCCTACCAATCATAACTCCATCAACATATTTCAAATGCTTCATAGCGTCAACTGGATTGTTTATTTCTCCATTCACAATAATTTTTAAATCTGGGAACATATCTTTAATTTTATAAACTCTTTCATAATTTATTGGCGGAATTGATCTATTTTTTCTAGGGTTTATTCCTTTTTTTAGAATTGCTTTTCTTGCGTGTAGGTGAAATATTTCAACGCCTTCTTTAGAAACAGTATTAATAAAATTTTCTAAATATTTGATATCATCATGGTTATCTATACCTAATCTTGTTTTTACAGTAATTGGTAAATCTGTAACTTTTGAAATTTTATTAACGCACCTTGCCACTAGATCTGGCTGATCAAATAAACATGCCCCAAAATTTCCTGACTGCGCCCTTTTGCTTGGGCATCCAATATTTAAATTAATTTCATTATAACCGAAAGATTCAACAATTTTTGCACATTCCGCTAGTTGATCTGGGTTATCACCGCCAAGTTGAAAGCCTACTGGTCCGTCTTCAATATGTTCTAATTTATTAAGTTTCTTTGATTTATTATGAAGTATTGCATTTGACGCAACCATCTCTGTGTAAAGCATTGTCTGCTTTGATATTAATCTCAATAAATATCGAAAATGCATATCTGTATGCCCCATCATTGGAGCTACACATAATTTGTACGGATTATTGTTCATCATAGTCATAACGTCATTAGTAGTTTATTATATAGCTCTTTTAGGAAAAACATATAATCATGGATTCATCAGCTCTAGTTATAAATAATTTAACAAAAACTTATTCTAATGGACTTAAGGCTCTTCATGGAATTAATTTAGAAATTCCTCATGGAGATTTTTTTGCTTTACTCGGTCCAAATGGTGCTGGAAAATCAACAACAATCGGAATAATAACATCGCTAATTAAAAAAACTAGCGGTGATATTAAAATATATGGAATTGACATAGACAAAGATTTTGTTAAAGCTAAAACGTATATAGGTTTAGTTCCACAAGAGATAAACTTTAATACTTTTGAGCCTATTAGCGAAATTATTACAAATCAAGCTGGTTATTACGGTGTCACTAGAGAAGTTGCACTGCCTGAGGCTGAAAAACTTCTTAAGAAATTAAATTTATGGGATAAGAGAGATCAATACTCAAGAAATTTATCTGGCGGTATGCAGAGAAGATTGATGGTTGCAAGAGCACTAATACACAAACCAAAGCTACTAATACTTGATGAACCAACCGCTGGTGCAGACGTTGAAGTTAGACGTTTAATGTGGGATTACCTGAAATTTTTAAATGAGAACGGAACGACTATAATTCTAACTACGCATTATTTAGAAGAAGCTGAACACTTATGTAAAAATATAGCAATTATTGATGATGGTAAAATTTTAGAAAACTCTAGTATGAAAAATTTTCTTAGTCAACTTAAGAATGAAAAATTTATTCTTTACACGCAAGAAAAAGTTTCTAAAAATTTAACTTTAGAAAGTAGAAATCTTAATATTATTGATGACCATACAATAGAAGTTTCTATCTCGGAAGATTCTGATATAAATTCGTTAATACAAGATCTCTCTATTAAGGGAATAAAAGTTAAATCTTTAAAAAATAAAACAAGCAGATTAGAAGAATTATTTATGAGGCTAGTTGATAAAAATGGGAAGTAATTTAAATATACAGGCAGTTGCCTATAAAACTATTGTGAGAAAAGAAGTTTTAAGGTTTTCTAGAATCTGGAAACAAACTTTAATACCTCCAGTTATTACAAATATTTTATATTTTATAATTTTTGGAAATCTAATTGGTGATAGAATTGGGGAAATAGAATCATTTAGTTATACCGATTTTATATTCCCAGGCTTATTACTTATGTCTGTAATTACACACTCATATACAAATACAGTTTCTTCACTATATATTTCTAAATACCATAGATATATTGAAGAGTTACTGGTATCCCCTATTCAAAATTACACGATCCTTGCAGGATTTATAACTGGTGGTGTAATAAGAGGATTATCGGTAGGTGTAGTTGTGATTTTAGCGGCGCAATTTTTTGTGACATTTACTGTTCATAATATATTTTTAATGTTGGTTGTTATATTTTTATCCTCAACTTTGTTTTCAATGTGTGGTTTTTTAAATGGTCTATTTGCAAATGATTGGGATGATATAAATGTTATCCCAACGTTTATTATGACACCCTTAACTTACTTAGGTGGTATATTTTTCTCAATATCAATGTTGCCAGGTATCTGGCAAGAGATTGCTCTAATAAATCCAATTTTATATTTAATAAATGCCTTAAGATTTTCAATGCTTGGTATAACAGATGTAAGTATTATGATCGCATTCTCTATAATTTTATTATTCAATATAGTTCTTGCGTCCCTATGTTTGTATTTTTTAAATATAGGCAAAGGCCTTAGAACTTAGTTAATTTTATGAATAAAGAGGAAACAATTTTAGATCAAATATGGGATGAACTGGCTGCAAGTTTAGAAGTTGGGGGTCATCCTTTTCATATTTTTTCAATATCGACTATATTCAATAATAAACCTGACTCAAGAAATGTAGTTCTACGCAATGTTAATAGAAATAATAAATCCGTAACATTTCATACAGATACAAGGTCTAATAAGATATCACAAATTAAAAATGACAATAATGTTTGCGCCTTATTTTACGATTCAGCTAAAAAAATTCAAATTAGAGCATACGGCTCTATTAGTATAGAAACTGATGAGTTGCTAATTAAAGACAGATGGAAACAATCTAAAAAAATGAGTAAATTGTGTTATCTTCATAAATCAGCTCCAGGAAAAAAAATAGATAATGCAAAAGATTATTTGTATGATGAAGACGATTTACAAGATATAGAAGTGGGAATAAAAAATTTCTCCGTTATAAATATAAAATTCAATAAGATCGATTGGTTAAATTTAAGTCACAAAGGTCATGAGAGGATAATTATTAATTTTACTAATGGAGATAATATTAAATTTGAATGGGTAGCTCCATAAAGTATAATATAAAAAAATATAATTATTATGAAAGCATTAGATAATATTTTAACTAGAACATCATCATCTATTCTAAAGGCACCTTGTCCGAGCGAGGAAGAAATGAATCTAGTTTATAAAGCAGCATTAAGAGCTCCTGATCACAAATGGTTAAGACCTTCTAGATTTATTCAAATAACTGGGGAAGGACTTGATAAGCTTTCTGATATATTTTTTAATTTTGGAAAAAATCACGTAAAAAACATCTCAAAAGAAAAGCTTAAGAAATATAAAAGTATTCCCTATAGAGCGCCTATGATTATAGTTTTAGTTTCCAATATAACTAAACATCCTTCGGTTCCAGATCACGAACAAATGTTTACAACAGCTGCAGCTGCACAAAATATACTTCTTGCGCTTCATGCTTTAAATTATAGTGGTATATGGAGAACTGGTGTTTTTGCTATGAATCAAGAAATAGAAAAGTCATTTGGCCTAGGTAGTAATCAAAAAATCTTAGGTTATCTTTATGTAGGCACTCCTGATGGGAAAATTAAAAAAATTCCACCCTTGGACATAAAAGATTTCATTACAAAAATAGAATAATATAAGCTTTTATTTAGTACCACCATTTTTTAGATATTATTCCCCTTAATGCCCAAAAAAATACATATACTGATGTGCCTATAATAGCTAGTTTGCCAACTTGGAGAATTTTGTATTCATCCATTTGACCAGAAATATTAGATAAAGAAAATATTGTTAAAAACAAAAATACTGTTAACCAAGCTGTTGCAAGCCAAAATAGTCCTTCAAGAATTGTATTTAATAAGTCTTTATCCATAACATAGGATATCATGTTAAAATCTTACAAACTATAAAGGAGTTATAAAATGACTGATGACATATGTAAAAAAGATATTAGAGGATTATTAAAAACTTTTGGAGTAATGGCTGATGAAGCTATTGTAGGACATATTGCTAAAAACCCTAATGTAAATTCACTTAATTTTAAAGTTACTCTTGAAGATATTACTGAGTACGAGGATTCTAATACTGAAAAGTTAAGTCTTGAAATAACTAAAAGTATTAACTGTAATTAATTTTATTTACTAATATTTTTTAAAAATTCTAGAGTCACTTCTTGGATTTTATTATTGTGCATGAGTCCATGCCCTTTTGATAATTGTGTCCCATCATCTATAACTATTGATTTACTTAGAGGGTTTTTATTAATAAATTGGCCGCAATGACCCTTTAATACGTCTAATTGAAACCATGGATCGTATTTTGCTACTAAAGATAACACAGGCTCGTTATATGGTGTGTTAAGACCTTTGTACTCATCCCAACCAGCATTGCATGTCCACCCTTCGATTATTCTTCCGTTTATACTTGACTCAATATTTTTTGGATAGTACGTAGCTGCTGTTATGCCGCCCTCACTTAAGCCAACTAAAAATATATTACTATTATCGGTCCAATCGAGTTCTTTTGCTCTTAAAATTGTATTTTCAGCATCAATTTGCCTAATTTTTAAGACACTTCTATATAAGCCTCCCCTTTGGATAGAAGTATCACATGATTGAGCATATTTTTTTCTAGCCATACTTGGTGGAGCTATAACTGCATATCCGTTTTTAGCATAAAAATCTATCCTTTTAGCGGTACCTGCCCAATGACCAGCACAGCCATGCATGTAAATAATTGTTTTAAACTTACCTTTTAGAAAACCTTTATTCTCCTTAAGATCATCCATAGACCCCCTATAAATATCACCATTACCAAGAGGTATTCTTACTAACGCATTTATCCATGGAAGATTAACTTCTTCCTTTAGACGAAAACTTTTCTCATGCATATCAGCCTTATCAGTGAAAACTTTTGTTGAGTTATGAAAGTCTGAATAAAAATTATTATAGTAAGAACTTGAATAGGCAGCAGCACTTAAAAATATTGAAAAAATTATATATCTATACATAACAGTATATTAAATAACTCTATAACTTATGTATACTAAAAAACATGAATCTAGAAAAATACCCTCATACAGACGAAGAAATTAATATATGGAATAGTTACTTAAACAGAAGTAAAATTTTCCCAATAGAATTATTGATAAATAAGAATAATAAAAATTTTATTAATCTTCAAAAGATATTTGAAACTCTTAAGTTGGATAAGGTAAAGCCAAAAGTTTTTATAGAATCATATATAAATGCAAAAACAAAAAATAATATGAATCATTTTGTTAAAATTATGACAAATCTATTTATATCTCACAAAGTTAATAAATCACTTAGCGAAGGACAATCAATTAAGTCCGCTCGGACACAAACAGTTGCGCGCTTATTATGCTTATCTTTTAATGACCCTAATAAGACTGGGGAAGAAAATTTTAAAGATATGAAAAAAATTGTAAGGGCATGTACAAAAGATATTCGCGTTTAGTTATACATATAATTATTTTTTTTATGTAGTACTATGATAAAAATTTATTTAGGACTACCTTATGAAGCAACTTGTTAATACCATGAACTGGATCAAAAAAGATTATGCCTCGCACCCTTTTCGTTTTACGATTGAATTTATTGCTTGGCTAATTACAATTGGTTGTTCTGTTGTGATGGCAATGACAGTTCCTAACCCACCTCTTTTTGAACTTTACATGGTCTGGATTTTTGGCTGCGTTCTTTATACTTGGGCAGCTTGGACTAGAGGATCTTTTGGAATGCTAGCAAATTACGTAGCCCTTACATTAATTGATAGTGTAGGCTTATATAGAATAATAATTACAGGATAGTATTAATAAGCTCTGGAGGTCTTCCAACTATAGCTTTAGTTTCAGTAACAAGTATAGGTCTCTCAATAAGGATAGGATTTTCTACTAAAGTTTCTATAATTTCTTTATCAGACATACTACTAAGATCTAAGTCTTTTTCTTTAATAATTTTTTCTTTTTTTCTAACTAGGTCTATTGGTTTAATTTTTAGCTTATCAATAATTTGAACTAATTCTGTAAACGTTATTTTTTCAGATAAATACAATTTTATTTTATAATTATGAGCGCTTTCCTCAACAATTTTGAGTCCTTCTCGAGATTTGCTGCATTTTGGGTTGTGATAATAAATCATTTTTTCCTCTATAAAAAATTATCAATATTTTTTTATTGAAAAAATATTGCTATCTATTAAATTACTTCCATTTAGCTCAAGAAGCTCTATTAAAACAAAGCAGCCTATTACTTTTGCCTTAGCTTTATTTATTAATGATTCTGCGCACGCTAAAGAACCACCTGTAGCTATGAGATCATCGATAATAATAACTTTTTTATTGGCAATATTCTTGGATTTCTGTATCGATAGTTTTGATTGCCCATACTCTAGAGAATAGCTTTTTTCTATTAAGTCACCAGGAAGTTTGCCTGGTTTTCTAATCATAAGAGAGCCAATACCAAGCCTACTTGCTAATAATGTAGAAAAAAGAAACCCTCTTGATTCAATTCCAGCTATTAAGTCAACATCTAGATCTAATGCCTTAGTAGCAAAAATATCTATAACTTTTGTCATTGCATGATGGTTTAGTAATAAAGGGCTAATATCTTTGAAAAGGATACCTTTTTTTGGAAAATCTTTAGTATTACTTATATAATTGTCTAAATCAAAATCACTCATAATTTAAAATACTAGAGATGTTTGGTTTGTGACTCCAATTTTATACAAAGTGGCGTCCCCAAGGGGAGTCGAACCCCTGTTGCCGAGATGAAAACCCGGTGTCCTAGGCCTCTAGACGATGGGGACCCTAGAAAGTGTGAGATTTTGTAGTGGAATGGTCGTAATGTCAAGTAATCAAAATTTTAGCAGCTGAAAACCTTTTTATACAAGATTCTTTCCCAAGTAAATATATTGTGATGTCTATAGATGGTGACGACAACGACCCTGTTAAAGCTAATCTTGTTGGTTTAGCAAAATTAGGAAGATCTAGCTCAAGAGCATGCATAACTGTATCAATAACTTCTTTCACATTAATTAAAGTCCATTCTTCAACATTACTTAAATTTTCAGATAGCCTATCAAATATACTTTCGTTGTTTTTAATAAAAAATTTACTAGCTAATTTCTTATCAATATCAAAAATATCAGATAAAAAGAACTGACTTTCTTCAATAATCTCTTTAATTGTTTTACATCTGTCTCTTTGCGCTTCAATTATTTCAATAACTTTTACCTCACTGAAGTCTTTAAAGTCATCAGTTAAATGCATAAATTCTTTATATAAATCATGTATTTCTAGTTCTTTTATAAAATATTTATTAAAAGAATAAAGCTTTTTGTAGTCAAATATTGAAGCCGATTTATTTAAACCCTTAAGATTGAATAAGTTTACAAGTTCTTCTAGCGTGAATTTTTCTTTATCCCCTTCTGCCCAACCTAACCTCGCTAAGTAATTAATTATAGATATTGGCAGAATGCCTTCACTCCTAAAGTCATATGTGCTTGTGGCCCCATGTCTCTTCGATAACCTTTTTCTATCTTCACCCATTATTAACGGTATGTGCGTATATGTAGGCGTTTTATAACCTAATGCTTTCATCATATGGACTTGTCTATATGTGTTATTCAGATGATCATCTCCTCTTATAACGTTAGTAATGCCCATTTCCACATCATCTACGACAACTGTTAAGTTATATGTAGGACTTCCGTCTGCTCTTTGTATAATTAAGTCATCTAATTCTTTATTATTTACTGTAACAGGACCTTTTAAAGTGTCATTAAGTGTAATCTCACCATCTAAAGGAGTTTTAAAACGTACAACCGTATCTGCTGATTTTTCTAAGGACTTATCTCTATTTCTTCCATCATATTTTGGCTTCAAACCTAGTTTTTGTTGCTCAGACCTAAGTTTATCCAAATCTTCTTTTGAGCAGTTGCAGTAATATGCGTTGCCAGATTCAAGAAGGTTATTTATGGCTTCTTTATATTTATCTACTCTATCGCTTTGATATATAAGACTGTCATCATGATTGATTCCAAGCCAATCTAAAGACTCAAGTATACTTTCCACATATTTAGCTTCAGATCTAGCTTTATCAGTATCTTCAATTCTGAGTAAAAATTTCCCACCTTGATTTTTGGCATATAGCCAATTAAATAAAGCTGTTCTAGCCCCGCCAATATGTAAATTACCTGTGGGACTGGGTGCAAATCTAGTTATAACCATCATTATTACCTTGAAAAATGAGCGTAAGAGCTGTATTTTAATTCGTTTCGAATATAGACTGCAATCATATTATGTTAATAGATGAATATAAAGCATTGAGTTCAAGAAAAGATTTTTTTATTGATCCTGAACAATTAAAAGCTATTAATTCTTTTCAAGAATTATATAACCGCATATTGGGTATAAAAAATGTAGGTGAATCAATATTAGGAAATATTGGGGCTAGCCTATTTAATAATAGAGGAAATCAAAGAAATAAAGGTATATATCTCTATGGTGGTGTTGGAATAGGAAAAACTTTTTTAATGGATATGTTTTTCAAAGAACTCCCGATTAAGAAAAAAAAACGAATACACTTTCAT
Source organism: Gammaproteobacteria bacterium (assembly GCA_018674175.1). Taxonomy (GTDB): domain Bacteria; phylum Pseudomonadota; class Gammaproteobacteria; order Poriferisulfidales. The sequence goes on from JABHAT010000016.1 coordinate 11,486, forward strand.
AGATTTATGAATAATATTCATTCAAAACTAAATGATAAAAAAGATACTGTTAACCCCATAGATGAAATAGCTAAAGAAATTTCCTTAGATACAGATGTTTTATGTTTCGATGAATTTATAGTGAATGATATAGCTGACGCTATGATTTTAGGAGAACTATTAAAAGGCTTATTCTTAAACAAAGTTATTGTTGTATTTACTTCCAACACAGAGCCAAAAAATCTTTACTCAAAAGGACTCCAGCGAGAAAAATTTGCGTATGCAATAAAATTAATTGAAGAAAATTCAGAAATAATACATTTAGATAGTACCAAGGATTATAGACTACTGAAATTTGGTAATTTAAGCATGTATCATAGTCCAAATAATGAAGAAACTGATCTCAAGATGCAGCAGTATTTTTCTACAATATCTCCAGATTGGTTTAACTGGTTTACCAGAAAACCTATCTTTGAGGGAACAACAATACCAGTTCAAAATAGAGATATAGATGTGAGATTTTTATCCTCTAATACGGTCTGGTTTAAATTTAAAGTAATATGCGGTGATGGAAGATCTCAAAATGACTATATTGAAATATCAAAAATATATCAGAATGTTTTTATTTCTGATGTCCCAAAGATGAATAATAATCATATTGATGAAGCTCGTAGATTTATAAATATGATTGATGAATTTTACGATAGAAATGTTAAAGTTATAATCTCAGCTGATTCTTCTATTGATAGTATTTGCGAAATAGAAAGAATAAATACTGATTTTGAAAGAACTAAAAGTCGACTTAATGAAATGCAGTCTGACGAATATATGAAAAAAGAACATAAACAATAAAAGAGATTATAAAAATGAATGAACCAGTTAATGTAGTAGTTACAGGTGCAGCAGGCAATATTGCCTATTCTGCGATTTTTAGAGTTGCCGCCGGTCAGATGCTTGGTGAAAATCAACCTATAAACTTGATGTTAATAGATATTGAGCCTGCTATGAATGCTTTAAATGGCGTGAAATTTGAGCTTGAAGATTGCGCTTTTCCACTACTAAATTCTATAACAACCACATTTAATTTGAACCAAGGTTTTGAACAATGTGATTATGCGTTATTAATCGGTGCAAAACCAAGAATGAAAGGAATGGAAAGAAAAGATCTTTTAAAAGATAACGGTAAAATCTTTAAGCCGCAAGGAAAAGCAATAAATGAGGTTGCTAGTAAAAAAATAAAAGTTTTAGTTGTCGGAAATCCTGCAAATACAAATGCCTTAATTACTATGCATAATGCCCCAACCATTGATCCAAAACAATTCACATCTATGATGCGCTTAGATCATGATAGGTCTTTAGCGCAAGTAGCAAATAAATATAATACAAATATAAAAGAAGTGAAAAAAATTATTGTTTGGGGAAACCATTCAAATACACAAGTACCGGATCTTTCTAATGCAGAAGTTTCAGGAAAAAATATTAAAGACATAATGAATGAAGATTGGTATAAGAACGATTTTATACCCAGAATACAAAACAGAGGAGCGGAAATTATTGAAGCTCGAGGGTCTTCGTCAGCTGCTTCAGCTGCAAATGCTGCTATTACTCATATGAGAGATTGGGTTTCAGGGAATAATGATTGGCTAAGTATTGGTCAAATTTCAAATAGCAACCCATTTAATATTTCAGAAGATATAATGTTTTCATTTCCATCAATATGTAACGAAGGCTCTTATGAGATGATAAAGAATATAGAGATGTCAGAAATTTTAAATGATTATATTAAGATTACAGAAAAAGAGTTAATCCAAGAAAGAGATTCAGTTTTAGATCTTCTATAAGAAATGTAGTGCAATTATTTAGAATTTAAAAAATTGTACTAACAAAATTATGGCTTATTAAATATTTATGCCTTCCCACTCTGTAATAAAATCTTCTATCAAAGCAGCCACCTCGTCAGGCCTATCTTCTTGAGACCAATGCCCTGCTCTTTCTATAAACTGAAGTCTAACTGGGCCAGCAATATCTTGCTTTAATCTTTCGCCAGATTCTTTCGGCATCCATGCATCATGTAGCGCCCAAAAAACTGCTGTTGGGCAAGTAATTTTTTTATGATCTACAGCAAGTGTTTCTTCATTAGTTGGCTGTGAACAGATTTTAACTAATGATTTAAAACCTGTTAACCCATCTCTACCCCAATGACATAAATAGTTTTCTTTGACATTTTTATCTGTAAAAGCAATTTTGTCATGACTTCCTGTTCTCATTAAACCTGCAAATTGTGCTACAGCTCCTGGCATTGCTCCAGCAAGAACTTCATCGCTTGCTCCAACAAGACCATTAAACGCCTCAACTTCTAATACCGGCCAATAATCATAAGCAACTGGGTTTAAAAGAACTAATCTACTTATGTAATCACAATATTTGGATGCAAATACTTGGCAAACCCCTCCCCCATGATCATGTCCTACTAATACCACATTACCTTTTATACCTAATTCATCAATTACAGCCTTAATCGCCTCAGCTTGATTATTAAATGTATGTTCAAAGTTATCCAGTGGCATAGAAGATTGACCGTAGCCAACCATGTCCATTGCATATGAATGAAACTTACCTTCAAGATTTTTTTGAACATGCCTCCAAAGTCTTGCGTTTGTTGGAATACCATGTACAAATAATATTGGCGTTCCACCAGAACCGTACTCTTCAAGATTAATTTCTAGATCTTGATCACATATATTAATTTTAACCTTCATATTTACCTCTTAAATAATCATAATTATTATTGTTATTAATCACTAATAAAGTTATAAAATACTAAATAAGTACCTAAATTACAAATAAGGAAAACATGATATTCTTTATCACGCTAATCATCGGAATTGGTCTTCTTTTATACATTCTTAAGAGGTTAAAAAATAGACCACAGAGAGTTTTTTTCATACTAATAATTATAGTTTTATATCTTGTCGCAACTGGAAAAGCTCATTGGATATCAGCTCTAGTAATAGGCTTAATTCCAATAGTGAAAAAATTATTTTTCATACTTAGGTATTTACCAATTATTCAGAAATTTAGGTCTAAATATAAATCAGATTCATCAGCTAAAAACAATAATTCAATGTCAAAAAAAGAAGCTGCAGATATTTTGGGTGTTCAAGAAAATGCTTCAAAAGATGAGATAATTTTAGCTCATAAAAGAGAAATACAAAAACATCATCCAGATAAAGGTGGGACAAAGTATATGGCTATAAAAATAAATACCGCAAAAGAAAAATTACTAAGTTAGTCTTTAAAATTTTTTAATTTCTCTCTTTCTATTATAAATTTTTTCCTATGTTTAATACTTTTTTGATTTACTCTTTTTCTCCACAAACGAAACGATGAAGGCTTAATACTTCTTCGCATTATTTTAATTACATCTGATTCTGTTTTATTTGTTTTCTCATGTATTTCTTCAAAAGTTATTCTATCTGCCCAAGCCGCCCATATAATCCAATCATTTGTATTATAATCACTTGGTTCTGGTTTTTTAACTTTAGTTTTTGGTCTATCTTCTTTTTTCATATTTTTAAGAGCAAATCATACATTTTGGATTTTTTTTAGTTTTTATAAAATCTACTGATAAATTTAAGCCATTAATAATGACTAACTTATTATCGTACGAAGATTTATTTCCGGTAATTATATTAATACACTCCATAGCCATCATAGAACTTATCATGCCTACTAGAGGAGCAAGAACTCCCGTGTCAGAGCAAGAATTGTTATCTACTAAGTCTTCATAAGTACATTCATAACAAGCGCTTTTGGAAGAAATAACCGATAACAGTTGTCCAGAGTACCCTTCGACCGCGCCAATAATTAATTTCTTATTATTTTTATAACATGCTTCATTAATAATTTTTCTTACAATAAAGTTATCTGTTCCATCAATTACAATATCTGAATCGATTATTATTTTTTTAACTTGAGAAGAAGTTGTAATTTTTTCAAAGTACTTATTAATAACTAAATCATTAAATTTATTTTTTAAATAGTTTTCTATAACGTCAATTTTTGATAAACCAATATCATCACTATTAAAATTTATTTGTCTTTGTAAATTTGTTTCCTCAACCGTGTCAAAATCTACAATATTAATTTTTTTTATACCAGATGAAGCTATGTATGTAGAAAGTAAGTTACCTAGTCCGCCCAAGCCAAATATCGTAACTTCTGAAGAATTAAGTTTTTGCTGACCTTCAATTCCAATATTCGGCAATAGTATATGTCTTGAATAGTACAAAAGATCTTTATCATTTAAATAACTAAATTCCATATTATTTTTTTCTAGAGTTAAATTTTTCTAGCTGCTCTTTTGTTGCCTCTTTTTGATATTTTTCTTTCCATTGACTGTAAGGCATGCCGTAAACAAAGTCTCTTGCCTCCTCATAAGATACTTCCATTCCTCTCTCTTTTGCGGCAGTCACATACCATTTTGATAAGCAGTTTCTACAGAAATCTGCTAGATTCATTAAGTCAATATTTTGAACCTCTGTTTTATTTTGCAAATGTTTTATTAAAGCTTGGAAAACATCAGCCTGAATTTCCATTGTAAGTTTTTTATTGTTATCATTCATAGTAAATTTAACTCCATAAATTTATTAAAGCATAGCTTATTATAAGGTAATATTTTGTAATTCTACAGAGGTGTTTTGTGTTAAAGAAAAATGATTTTTCAGTAGGAATTTTAGCTGGTGGTAAAGCTACAAGAATGGATAACCAGGATAAAGGTCTTGTTAAACTAAATGATGTCCCTATGATAGAAAAACTTCTAAAAGAAATTTCACCTCATACTTCAAATATACTTATAAATGCAAACAGAACTATTAAGACATATAAAGAATACGGCTACCCTGTGATTAAAGATCTGCTTAATGATTTTCAAGGGCCACTTGCGGGAATTTATAGCTTGCTAAAAAATATTGATACTGAGTATTTAATTACTTTACCCTGTGATTGCCCTAATTTTAGCTGGAAAGTTATTCAAAAAATGATCGATGAAGTAAAGCCTGGTGACAAGGTCTGCATTGCACACAATGGTCTCAGATCGCAGCCTGTATTTATGCTAGTATCAAAAACCAAAGTCGAATCATTATATAATTTTTTAAATAATGGTGATAGAAAGATTGATATTTGGTATCAAAGCAATGAACACAAATATATTTATTTTGATAAAAATGTAAGTTATTTTGATAATATAAATACGGTAGCGCAATTAAATGAATACAATAAATAATAAAAAACTAATTGGTTTTGCCGCATATAGTGGCACCGGTAAAACTACATTAATAAAGCTAATAGTTAAATTATTAAAAGAATTAAATTTAAAAGTGTCAGTAATAAAACATGCTCATCATGACTTTGATGTTGATAAAATTGGTAAAGACAGTTATGAAATAAGAAAATCTGGAGCAGTGAATATGTTAATATCTTCTGCGAATAGATGGGCTTTAATGCATGAAAATACTAACAATTCTGAATTAAGTTTAAACGATTTAATTAACATATTAAACCCTCTTGATTGCGATATTATTTTAGTTGAAGGTTTTAAAGCAGAGAAATTCCCTAAAATTGAGCTATATAGAGAAGAAATAGGTAAAGGTCTTCTGCACACTTCGGATGAAAGTATAATAGCTATCGCTACTGACTCAAAATTAGAAATAAATAAAGATATAAAGATTCTCGATATTAATAACCCGCAAGAAATTGTTGATTTCATAATAAAATACTTAAATATTACAAAATAAAGTCCTACTTAAAATATAAGTATAAGTATGCTAATATAGCCTCTCTTAATAAATGCATTGATAACAAAAAAATATTATTTAAGGCAATAATATTCATAGAGATATAATGACTAATAAAAAAATAATAATAAAAGATGGGCAGTCTAACAACGAGATTGAGCTACCAGTGTTAGACTCAATTTTGGGTCCAAATGTTGTAGATATGAGATCTCTAGAAAAAAACTTAGGTTATTTATCTCATGACCCTGGATTTATGGCAACATCAAGCTGTGAAAGTAAAATTACTTTTATAGATGGCAATGAAGGGAAGTTATGGTACAGAGGCTACCCTATAGAGGAGCTTGCAGAAAATAGTAATTTTCAAGAAACAGCATACTTACTTTTAAATGATAAATTGCCTAATAACAAAGAATTAGAAGACTTTTCTAATAATATTTCTAATAGTTATAATGTTGACCCATCTATTAGAAAAATTATTGAGGTTTTTAATAAAGATAGTCATCCAATGGCAATTATGACTGCTTGCTTAAGTTATTTGTCAGCAAAATATCATGCAGAAATTGATATTAAAGATAAAGAATACAGATACAAATCTACGATTAATCTAATTTCTGCTGTCCCAATAATGTCTGCTTGGATACTAAACTATATATTAAATAAAGATTTTCAGGAGCCTAAAAAAGATAAATCTATTGCTGAAAATTTTGTGAATATGTCCTTCCCTGATCTTACTAAAGAACAAAAAGAGATGTCAGCTAAAGCGATGGATATAATTTTCTTGTTACATGCTGATCACGAGCAAAATGCATCAACATCTACAGTTAGATTGTCAGGAAGTTCTGAAACAAGTCCTTATGCAGCAATAGCTGCTGGAATATCTACTTTATGGGGGCCAACACATGGTGGTGCCAATGAAGCTGTCATAAACATGCTGGAGGAAATAAAAAATTCTGACAAAGGCGTAGAATATTATATAAATCAAGCAAAAGATAAAGAGAATTCATTTAGATTAATGGGATTTGGTCACAGAATATATAAAAACTATGACCCAAGAGCTAAAATTATACAAAAGATTGCTCACGAATATTTAGATGGGCTAAGTAATGATAATCCCAATAAACCTTTGTTTGATATAGCGATGAAGCTAGAGAAATATGCATTAGAAGATGATTATTTTGTTTCTAGAAAATTGTATCCAAACGTTGATTTTTACTCAGGCATAGTCTTAAAAGCCATTGGTATTCCTCAAAGTATGTATACAGTTGTATTTGCATTAGCTAGGACTGTAGGTTGGGTTACTCACTGGAACGAAATGATAGAAGATAAAAATTTTAGAATTGGCAGACCTAGACAGCTTTACACAGGAAAGAACAAAACTAGCTATAAAGATATAAAAGATCGTTAGTCTTTGAAAAAATTATATATAACCTTCGAAAAACTTTCTGTATCAACCAAAAATGAGTCATGACCTTGAATTGAGTTTAGTTTTTCAAACTGAAAATTTTTCTTTGCCTTACTAAAGCCATTTGCAAGTTCTTGCTGCTGATCTACAGGAAAAAGAATATCTGATTCAACACCAATTATTAGATTTTTTTTAGTATGAATTTTTGCTAAACCAGCATTCACGGTTCCGCCATGTTCAGCTACGTCAAATAAATCCATTGCTCTTGATAAATATAAATAACAGTTTGGGTCAAACATTGAAACAAATTTTTCAGAATTATGATTTAAATAATTTTCAACTTCAAACTCAATATCAAACATTTTTTTATCTTCAGATTTAGGTAGCCTAGCCCTATTAAATCTTTCTCTCCACTCATTTGCAGCCCTATAAGACATTAATCCTAATTTTCTAGCAAGCTTCATGCCGTTTAAAGGCGCAGAATCCTTTTTATACACTCCATTATTCCACAATGGGTCACTTCTAATTAACTCTCTTTGGAGTGATCTAATAGAGATAGTGAATGGCAGTGCTCTAGCAGCTGCAGATATAACTATTAGATTTGATAAATTATTTGGAAATAATAATGCGTAGGCCAAAGCTGTCATACCACCCATAGATGGCCCCATTACAGTATGCGCATGGTCTATGCCTAAAGTTTGTAAAACTGAATGGCCTGATTTTGCTATATCTTCAATAGATAACTCTGGGAAAGTAAGTCCATATGATTCCCCGGTAGCTTTATTTATAGATGCTGGAGAAGTTGAACCAAAACAACTGCCGAGTGAATTTACGCATATTACAAAATATTTATTTGTATCTATTGGTTTATTTGGGCCAATCATATATTCCCACCAACCAGTAGACTTATTGTTTTCAGATGAAGCTGCATGAGAAGAAGGTGATAAGCCAGTGAATAAAAGTATTGCATTATCATTATTTATTGATAGATCGCCCCATGTTTCATATGCAATCTCAACATTGTTCAAAATTGAGCCTTTAAACATTTTAAATCCAGTACTACCATAATCACTTGGTAATTTAGCTAATTTAACGCCCTTGGCTACAAATTCATTTGACATAATTTATTAAAATATTAAAAAGATTGAAAGATTATACTTCAGACTGAGCATCAAATGAATAACCATTTTTGATGCAATTATTTAGCCACAGTGATAAAAAATAGCTTTTATACCATTTACTAAGACGAATGTTATGGAATTTTTGCATATCCTTTAAGCACTTACTTTTATTAAAACCATTTGAATCAATAATTTCAACTTGTTTTGAATCAAAATATATTTTTAGATTAACATAGTTTATATAAGTATCTTTAGAAAAAAAATTATAAGAAAACTTAACTAATGCGGTATGTTTAGATACAGAATAAATTGAAAGAAGAAGTTTTTTCTTAAGTTCTATCGAGCTTGATTGAAAATCTTTATTTAAATTATTTGCGTTGATAACTTCTGTGTTAATTAAATTTGTTATTAAGTAATAGTTTTTTTCATATAACTTCATCAATGAAAGAAAATTATTTTTACTAACTGAATTAATTTGATGTGCTTGTATCATAAAATAATAATACACAGAGATTAAATTTGTGTCTAATAATTTAGGCAATAAAAAACTTACTAGGTAATAGATATCTAGTTTCATAGTAAGATATAACGATTAATTTTTACAACGAATGAAAAATCAAACCTAAATCTTTTAAAATTAAATTACTGCAAATATAATTTGCAGTAAAATAAATTCTTAGTTATTTAAAGCTGATTTAATTATTTAGCTTCTACGTCTGTAGCAGTTAAACCTTTTTCGCTTTCTGTAACAGTGAACTCTACAGCCTGACCTTCTTTCAAAGTTCTGTAACCATCACCTTCAATTTTAATTGCCCCAAAATGAACGAAAACGTCTTTACCGCTTTCTCTTTGAATAAAACCATAACCTTTTGAGTCATTAAACCATTTAACTGTACCGCTTTCTCTATCTGACATATTTTTCTTCTATATTGTATTAATCAAAAAAAAATTAGTTATATAATTTATAATTATTTATCTAATTTTGTAAGTTATGAGTAAAAGCATTACTGCTCTTTTAAACTCATAGTACGTATCATATCAGCAATTTCATTTACTGCAATGTCTTTTGAAGATATTTTATTCAATAATAAATCGTAAATAACGGGGTCTTCTAGCGATAATAATTCTATAAATGCATTTTTTTGCTTATCGGAAGCAGTTTTATAATATTTACTGAAAAAACCAGACATTAATATATCAAGTTCTTTTGTTCCTCTTCTGCATTTCCAAATAACTTCTTTGTCATCCATCTTAAATTTTGTTAGAGACTATTAGAGATTTTATTTTTGCAATTTGTTTTGCGGGATTCAATCCTTTAGGGCATGAGTTAGTGCAATTCATTATTGTGTGACACTTATATAATTTAAAAGTATCTTCTAGCTTACCTAGTCTTTCTTTCTTTTTATTATCTCTTGAATCTGCTATCCATCTATACGCTTGCATTAATGTTGCGGGGCCTAAATATTTATCACTATTCCACCAGTAACTTGGGCAGCTAGTCGAACAACATGCGCATAATATACATTCATCTGAACCATCAAGTTCTGCCAATTCTTCTTTTGATTGAAGTCTTTCGGAAGTTAAATCTTCTGGTTCATCAGCTTGTAACCATGGTTGTATAGACTCATATTGTCTATAGAAATCTGTCAAATCTGTTACTAAGTCTTTTAGTACAGGCATATGTGGTAATGGGTATATTTTTATATCGCCTTTGATCTCAGCTATACTTTTTGTGCAAGCTAAAGTATTTCTACCGTCAATATTCATAGAGCAAGAACCACAGATACCTTCTCGACAAGATCTTCTAAACGTAATAGTCGTATCTATTTCGTTTTTAATTTTAATTAACGCATCTAAAATCATCGGTCCGCAATCAGACGTATCTATTTCGTATGTATCTACTCGAGGATTCTTTTCATCATCTGGATCGTATCTATAAATCTTAAGAACTTTAATATTTTTTTTATCTGCTGTTTCGCATTTAAAATATTTTCCATTCCTTACTATAGAATTTAAAGGTAGTGTAAATTCAGCCACGATTAATAAACTCTCTTTTTTGGTGGAACAGCTTCAACTTCATCTGTTAAGGTTGTTAATATAACTTTTCTATAAGTGATGTCAACTGTACCAGTCTCATCAATTGATGCAATTGTATGTTTCATCCATTCCTTGTCATTTCTATCTGGATAATCATCTCTAGCATGCGCCCCTCTAGATTCTTTTCTATTATATGCAGACTCTACAGAAGCAATACCTTGTGTTAATAAATTTTCTAACTCTAATGTCTCAAGTAGTTCAGTATTCCATTTTAAAGACTTATCATTAATATTTATATCAGAAAAATCTTTATAAATTGAATGTATACTTTTTCTTCCTTCCTCTAATGTTTTTTCGGTTCTAAAGACCGCAACACTGCTTTGCATTTCTTTTTGTAATCTTAATCTCAGATGAGAAGGTAAATTCACTCCTGATGAATATCTAGTTTTATCAAGCCTACCAACAATTTTATCTACAGAACTTTTATTAGGTTCAGAATGCTTGGCTCCTGGCTTAACTAATTTAGCGGCTTGTTTTGCAGCAGCCCTGCCAAAAACTATAAGGTCTAACAATGAATTAGATCCGAGTCTATTTGCACCATGAACAGAAACACAAGCTGTTTCTCCAATTGCCATTAGACCAGGGACTATTGGATCATTACCTTCACCTTTAGGGCTTAAGACTTCCCCAAGATAATTTGTTGGTATACCGCCCATGTTGTAATGAACTGTAGGTATTACAGGAATGGGTGTTTTTGTAACATCAACACCTGCAAATATTCTTGCTGACTCTGCTATACCAGGTAATTTTTCGTTAATAACGTCCTTTCCTAAATGCTCTAAATGAAGCTCAATATGATCTTTTTCTTTACCTACGCCTCTTCCTTCATTTATCTCGATTGTCATAGATCTACTTACAACATCTCTTGATGCAAGATCTTTTGCATTTGGAGCATAACGCTCCATAAATCTTTCGCCATCAGAGTTAGTAAGATAACCGCCTTCTCCTCTTGAGCCTTCAGTTATCAAACATCCAGCACCATATATACCTGTTGGGTGAAACTGAGTAAATTCCATATCTTGAAGAGGTATTCCTGCTCTTTGAGCCATACCACTCCCGTCACCAGTGCATGTGTGTGCTGAAGTTGCAGAGAAATATGCTCTACCATAACCTCCAGTAGCTAAAAGGGTCACATGTCCTTTAAATAAATGTAACTGCCCGCTCGCCAAGTCAATTGCAATAACTCCTGTGCATTTACCATTATCCATTACAAGGTCTATGGCAAAATATTCAATAAAAAATTCGGCTTTGTACTTCAATGATTGTTGGTATAACGTATGAAGAATTGAATGCCCTGTTCTATCAGCTGCAGCACATGTTCTTTGTGCTATACCTTCTCCATAATGAGTAGTCATACCACCAAACGGTCTTTGATAAATTTTTCCTGCCTCTGTTCTTGAGAATGGAACACCGTAATGCTCTAATTCAATTACTGAGGGTATAGCCTCTCTGCACATATATTCAATGGCATCTTGATCACCTAACCAATCAGAGCCTTTAATTGTATCGTACATATGCCAGCGCCAATCATCTTCACCCATATTACCAAGAGCTGCACTCATTCCACCTTGCGCAGCAACCGTATGACTTCTTGTTGGAAATACTTTTGTTATACAGGCTGTTTTAAGACCTTCTGTCGCCATTCCGAGAGTTGCTCTTAAACCTGCTCCACCAGCACCAACAACTATAACGTCGTATTCATGGGTTATCATCTCATAATCTTTATTCATTTAAAATTAGACTCCAAAATATATTTTAGCAATTGCAATTAAACCTAAAAGCATCAAGAGATAGTAGACGAAATTTACAAGTTTAATATAAAAATCTCTAAACTTTATAGTAGAAATATAATCCTCTAAGATAACTTGGACTCCAAGCTGAAAATGTCGTGCTGATATTATAATTAAAATTGAAAGTAAAATGTAATTTTGGGTTCTGCCAACCCAAAGTATCATGTTTTCATGCGTGATCTCTGGCACAAGACTTAGAGAAAAAGCCATCCAAATAACAAGCGGGAAAAAAAGAATTGCGGTAAATCTATGGTATAACCAATGATTTTTTCCATGTAGAACTTTTAGCAACAACTTCAATTCTCCTATTACTTGTTTTATAGCAAATATATCAAGACCGTAATAACTGTCATTAGTGCTGCAGCTGCCAACACTATGAAGGACGATATTAATGGTGTGTTACCATTAAAACCGTAGCCAAAATCCCAAAAAAGATGCCTGACCTCATTTGAAATGTAAAGATACAAGGAAAATATCCAAAGGCTAGTTAAAATTTTACCAAAAATACTTGTAAATATTATATAGCTTATATTATAGATTCCACTACCTGATGCAATCGAAATTAAGAACATTATAAATAATGTATAAGCCAAGGCATTTACTACAAAACAAACTCTACTTGATATTGACACAAGCGCGACAAGGGGTAACCTGTATACTTGTAGATGCGGTGATAGCGGAACTTTTGATAGTGACATTTTTCTCCCAATCATAAATAATTAAATATTACTAAAGGACAATATGATAAACGATTTTTTCAAAAAATTCCTCACAAATAATCATATTATTGATGATTATGGCCTTAAATATAACCATAATTATAAAAACGAGATAGATAAAATTAATAATGAATTTTCTGCATCTCTTTTAAATAATAAAGTTTTAATAAAATGTAATGGTGCAGATGCAGAAAATTTTCTAAATACGCAATTCACAAACGATATAAAAAACTTAAATAAAGAACAAATAATTTTATCTGGTTACTGTAATCCGAAAGGAAGACTAATATCTATTTTTTATATTTTTCAAATAGATAAGAATTATTACTTATATACAACATTAGATTCAAAAGAACTACTCTTGAAGAAACTTAATATGTATAAAATGATGTCAAAAGTTGAATTCACGGTTTTAGACGAAGTATTAGTAGGTATTACTAATGCAAAAGAACATAGTAAATTCAATGAACTTACCAAAGACAGTAAAAAAGTAAATAAAATTGGCAACACTATAGTATTTAGGCCTTCTGAGAATCAAATAATTATCTCATCAAGTATAAAAGATATTGAAAAAATAATAGATGAAAATGAAATTAATATATTGGGCTACAAGTCTTGGGATTATTTAGATATTAAAAACCTTGTACCCTTTCTTAACGAATCAAACATCGAATCTTTCACACCACAAATGGTTTCTCTGGATTTACTTGATGGTGTTTCGTTTACAAAAGGCTGTTACCCAGGTCAAGAAATTGTTGCTAGAACCCATTACCTAGGTGAAGCAAAAAAATCATTATTTAATGCTAATATAAAAACAAAAGACGAGCTTAGTATTTTAAGCAAGATTACCAATAAAAATAATAAGGGAGCTGGTGACATTATAAACCTTGCAAGAACCGAAGATTCTTCATATTCATGCTTGAGCGTGCTTAGAAAAGAATTTGTTGATGATGAATTACTAATAAATGAGAAAGATATTTTAAATGTTATAAGCGGGGTTAGTGATAATGGTTAAATACTTAATTATCTCTATAGTAATTTTCTTATTGTACTTTCTTTATAAAAATCAAAAGAAAAAAGAGATGATGATCCCGCTAATAATTTTATTGTTAATATTTCTATTGATTATTATTTTAGCTTTTTCTGGCTACTAATTTTTAACTATCTATCTCATTAGAGGAAAAAGTAAAACATCTCTTATAGATGGTGAGTCAGTTAATATCATTACTAACCTATCAATTCCAATACCTTCTCCAGCTGTAGGTGGCATTCCATATTCTAAAGCCTCGATATAATCCTCATCAAAATACATAGCTTCATCATTACCACTATCTTTAAGCTTAACCTGATCCTCGAATCTTTTACTTTGATCATCAGGGTCGTTTAACTCCGAAAATCCATTTGCTATTTCTTTACCCATAATGAAGAATTCAAATCTATCAGCAATAAGAGGATTATCATTATTTACTCTTGCTAGAGGTGATACCTCAATTGGATATTCGGTAATAAATGTTGGGTCAACTAGATTTGGCTCGACAATTTTTTCAAAAATTGCAAAGTGAATTTCGCCTAAAGAGCTATAATTACTCACATCAAGCTTTATAGAATTACAAAAATTAATGAGCTTATCTTTATTATCAATTGATTCTTTGTCAATATCATTTGAATACTCAATTATAGAATCTTTTAGCGTGACTCTTTTAAATGGCTTACCAAAATCTATTTCATGCTTTTGATAAGATACTATCTCTTTTCCTTTAACGTTTTTTACGACATATTTTAATAGTTTTTCTGTCATATTCATCATGTCCAAATAGTCTGCATAAGTATGATAAAACTCAATCATTGTAAATTCTGGATTATGCTTAGAAGAAACACCTTCGTTTCTAAAATTTCTATTAATTTCATATATTTTTTCAAAACCCCCAACTATTAGCCTTTTAAGATATAGCTCAGGAGCTATGCGCATATAAAGATCCATGTCTAAAGTATTATGATGAGTAATGAAAGGTCTGGCTGTTGCTCCACCAGGTATCTTTTGCATCATAGGTGTTTCAACTTCAATAAAATCCTGATCATCAAAAAATTTTCTAATATACTTAATAATTTTAAATCTTTCGTTAAATGTTTTCCACGTATCTTCATTGCATATTAAATCAAGATATCTTTTTCTATATTTAGTTTCTTGGTCAGAGAGACCATGAAACTTTTCTGGAAGCGGTCTAAGAGATTTTGTAATGATTTTAAAGTCATCGCAGTTTAAAGTAAGTTCTTCCGTCTTTGTTTTAAACAGAAAGCCTTTTATATAAATGATGTCACCAATATCTGAATTTTTAAATACTTTAAACGTATCTTCATCTAGTTTTTTCTTATCAATAAAAAATTGAAGTACTCCAGTCTCATCTTTAATATTTGCAAAGCTTGATCTGCCCATAATTCTTTTTGACATCATTCTTCCCATAACAACAAATGACATTTTTTCATTATCAATAGTATTATCTTCAAAAGAGAGTTTTTTAATATCTTGACAACTAGTATTCCCTTTGTAGTTATTTAGATAATTATTTCCAGACTCTTTCAATATATCTAGTTTTTTTCTTCTTTCTAAAATTAATCTATGCGACTCTTTTACATTATCATCCATTATTTTTCACCCATTTTTAAACTTGCCTCAATAAACAAATTAATATTACCATCTAAAACTGATTGAGTATTGCTTGTTTCGATATTTGTTCTCAAATCTTTAATTCTTGATTGATCTAAGACGTAAGATCGTATTTGACTTCCCCATCCAATATCTGCTTTTTCATTTTCTATATTATCTTGTTGGCTTCTCTTTTTCTGAATCTCTATTTCATATAGCTTAGCTTTTAACTGCTTCATTGCTGTATCTTTATTTTTATGCTGCGACCTTCCATTTTGACACTGAGTTACGACTCCTGATTTTAAATGAGTTATTCTAACTGCAGATTCTGTTTTATTCACGTGTTGACCGCCTGCTCCAGATGCCCTATAAACATCTATCCTTAAATCACTTGGGTCAATCTCTATCTCTATATTGTCGTCAATTTCTGGCGATACAAAGATTGAAGCAAAGGAAGTGTGTCTTCTACTTCCTGAGTCAAAAGGTGATTTTCTTACAAGCCTGTGAACCCCTGTTTCTGTTTTTAGCCATCCAAAAGCATATTGACCATTAAACTTTAATGTTGCACTTTTTATTCCAGCGACTTCTCCACTTGTTAAATTTATTGTTTCAACTTCAAAGCCTTGTTTTTCTCCCCATCTGATATACATTCTTAAAAGCATTTCAGCCCAATCCTGAGCCTCAGTACCTCCAGAACCTGATTGAACATCCAAAAATGCATTGCATGTATCAGACTTACCTTTAAAAATCTGTAAAAACGATAATTTTTCCACCATTAAATCTATTCTTTTTATCTCATCTGACAAATATTTTTCTAGATCGCTAGATTGATCATCATCATAAAGTTCCTTAAATTCTCTTAACTGAAGAAAATCTGATGAAATAATTGAGAATTCACTGAGTTTTTTTTCTATAGAGGCCTTTTCTTTTGATATGTTAAGTGATTTTTCTCTATCTGACCAAATTTTTTCATCCTGAAGATCTTTATCTAACTTAATAATCTCTTTCTTTATATTATCAATGTCAAAGAAACCTCCCAATTTCTTCAATATTTTTTTCAATTTCCATTATTTGCGACTCAAAGTCATTATCACTCTTGGCCATTACTTTACCTTATGTTTCCGTTTCCAATAACTATAAATTTCTCATTTGTTAAGCCTTTTATACCAACTGGACCTCTCGCATGAAGTTTATTTGTACTAATGCCAATTTCTGCACCTAAGCCATATTCGTAACCATCTGCAAACCTAGACGAGGCATTATGCATTACAGAGCTTGAATCTACATTTCTAAGAAACATAGCTGCTGTTTCTTTATTTTCTGTAACTATTACATCTGTATGTCCTGATCCATATTTAGATATATGATTAATAGCTTCGGAACATTCGCTTACGACTATGATAGATAAAATTGAATCCAGGTATTCTGTACTCCAGTCTGTCTCAGAAGCCAAATTAATTTCATTTAATATATTTTTTGTTTTATCACATCCTCTAATTTCAACATTATAAGATTTTAATTTTTTCTCTAGTAAAGGTAAAAATTCATCAGCAATATTTTTATCAACTATTAATGTTTCCATCGCATTGCAAACCCCCGTCCTTTGTGTTTTAGAGTTAACGGCAATTTTTATAGCTTTTTTAATATCAGCATCACGATCTATAAAAACATGACAAATACCATCCAGATGTTTCAAGACCGGAATAGAAGACAAATCATCAACCAGTTTAATTAAATTTTTACCACCTCTTGGTATAACAATATCAATATAATTATTTTGCTTTAATAGCTCATTTACAATATCCCTATCTGTATTATCAATTAATTGAACAACATTCACATTCCTATTATTTTTAAGTAGAGCATTTTTTATACATTCTGCCAAAACTATATTTGTAAAAATTGATTCAGATCCACCTCTTAATATAATTGAATTTCCAGATTTAATGCACAGCGCAGAAGCATCAATTGTTACATTAGGTCTTGATTCATAAATCATTGCAATTACACCTAGTGGCATAGACATTTTACCAACTTTAATACCACTCGGCATTTCCTTAATACTATTAATTTCTCCAACCGGATCTTTAAATTGAATAATTTCTTTAATGCTACTTATCATGGAGTCAATCCTACTATCATTAATAAGCAACCTATCAACAAATGCATCATTAAAATTATTCGAAGATTTAAGATTATCTAAATCTTTTGAATTAGATTTTTTTATGTCATTTCTACTCAAATTAATTTCTTCAACTAAAGATAATAGAATTAAATTCTTTTCTCCCTCAGTTAAGCAAGAAATTTCTTGCGAAGATAATTTCGCATTCACGCATATATTATTAACATAGTCTTTTATTTTCATATATATATTATATTAAGTATATTTAATAACTGAAAGTCTATTTTTTGCTACAGAAACAGATAAGTCATAGATGGAATCCCAAATATTTCCCCCAAGGACATTTTTAGATTGCATGTCTAGTCTAACTAAAATTCCAAGGTATGATTCAATTTTATTAGGCGATAATTTAGTTAATGAGTAAGCCATTAAATTTTTTCTTTCATAAGGCCATATTGATCTAAGTATGTCATCTTTTGATTTTCCATCTTTGATAGCGTCAAGATTAAATAGTATTGATCTAAAAGATCTTATAAATGACCAGATAATATATTGCGTTGGATAACTATTTTGTTTTAAAAAATTTATACAAGTTTGTATTTTATCTAAATTTCCTTCAATTGAATAATCCACTAGATTGCTAGCCTCAAAATCAACGTCTTTAGAAAACACCTTCTTTAAGAAATCTAAATTAACTTCTTCATCTTTACCTATCATTAAATCAATTTTTATTAACGCCTGATTAGCAGACACCATATTACCTTCATAAATGTCGGCAATAAAATTAATACAATTTGAATTAATTTTATATTTATATTTTTGGACAATAGAGTTAAGTTCAACAATCATAGTTTTTTTGGTTATAGGATATAGTCGAATCAAACCAACATCTTCATTCTTACTTCCTAAATATTTTTTTCTAAAATCTGCTGCCTTTAACTCAGGAAGTCTAAATATCAATATATTCTGGTCATCATAATTACTTATGCATTCTAGAATTTTTTTTTCAGCAGGAGCTCCAACAGTTTTTGTTAAAAACCTAATTTCTATAATTTTTTTTTCACTAAACAATGATAAATTAGAATTTAGGGAATCAAAACTACTCCAGTCAAATGTCTTTTCGACATACATTACATCGTGTTCTGTATAATCATTAGTATGAGCTACTCTAATTATTTTTTCCACGCATGCTTCTTCTTGATATACTTCGTTTCCAGCAATAATATATATTGGTTTTAAATTTTCACTTAGCTGTTTATCTAATTGATTGTAATATATTTGCATTTTAATTATATTAACCTATAAAACCTAAAACTAGAATTATTTTATACATGATTAAAAAAAAGCTTAAAATTGGAGTTATTGGTACTGGTATAATTGGCCTTCCAATAGCTAAAAACCTCATAAAAAATAAATATGAAGTGTATGCGTTTGCAAGAGATAAAAAGAAACATCATAAACTCATAAGTAGTGACATAAAAATCTCTAAAACCCTTGAGGAATTATTTAGCACAATTGATATATTAATACTTGCTGTTTCAGAGACTAAAGATGTAAAAGAAATTCTGGTTGGTAGAAACGGATTAAAGAGTTTTTTAAATAAACCGTCTGTAGTTATTGATATGAGTACAATCTGCCCTATTGAGACCATAAGCATGTCTAAAATTCTTTCTAAAACTAATACTATTCTTATAGATGCGCCAGTGTCTGGTGGCGAAATAGGAGCTATTAAAGGAGAATTATCAATTATGATTGGTGGTAACAAACCTACAGTTAAAACATTAATGCCAATATTTGAAATTTTGGGTAATAAAATAACTCATGTAGGAGAAAGTGGTTCAGGTCAGGTTGCTAAAGCATGCAATCAAATAATAGTTGCGCAAACTATAAATGCAGTTTCTGAAGCATTTTTGATAGCTGATAGATTTAAAGTTAATAAGAGCAAAATTCGCGATGCATTGCTAGGAGGTTTTGCGAATAGTAAAATTTTAGAGGTCCATGGTGATAGAATGCTTAAAAATTCTTACGCACCAGGTTTTAAGACGAAACTTCATGCTAAAGATTTAAGAATTGCGCACAATATAGCTATTAAAAAAAATCTTAAGCTAAGTGGTCTTAATCTTGTAAATAAATATATGGCTATTTGTAATAAAGATGGCAATAGTGAGAAGGATTCTTCCGCTTATTATAAGACAATAAAAAGGAAAAATGATTAATGAAATTAATAGTAAAATCGATTTTATATGGATTATATTTTACAAAAATATTTGTAAAGGGTTATCTGCCAGTAGTTATATATTTAGTACTATCTCAGTTTTTAATCATGAAAACTCAGAATATATTATTAGTGGTATTATTTTTTCTAGGCTACCTTATTGTTTCAATACCAATAGCTCTAAATATTTTTAGAAATATAATTTCTAAAGAAGATCTTCTGAATGATTATTTATATTTTTTCAGGCAAGAATATACAGGGCTATTTATAAAAAAAATATTCTATTTGCTTATTTCAATTATCATAATATATACAGCACATATAATCGTCTTGTCGCCATTATTTCCAACAGATATTTCTCAGATTACTATTTATTTATATATACTTTTTATGTATATGCTTTATATCTACACACGAATAATGTTTATCTTACCTGCTGCAGCACACAACATATCAAAGGGCTTAAAGGACTCTTATTTAATTAGTAAAGGAAATTCCATAAAGATATATTTTTCATATATAGCAATAATTTTACCCTATTTATTTATAAATGTAGCAATAACTAGCTATGCAGAAAACTCAAGCAATTTTGGTTTTTTTGTAATTCCAGTTATAATTATTCAAGTTTTTTTTACTATAGTTAGTAGTGCTTTGATTGGATACATGTACAGTGATTTTTACAATAAACCTAAAGATATTACTGAGTAAACTTATATTTTACTTCTAAAAAAGTTTATTACTTGGATCTCTAGATATTTCTTAATATCATCTCTAATAATGTTTTCTTCACTTGCTGAACTATTTATATTTGAAGATGAAAATTTATGATCTTTTGAAATAGAGATATTTTTTTGACCCACTAACTCTTCATTATTTTTATTAAGTATTGTCACAACAATTCTTCCGGTAATAGTAAATTCATTTTCTGTTGCATCGCTTGTTACTGAGGAAGTTTCTTTTGTAAAGTATGGGCCTTGCACTCTTATAAAATATTCGTAATTTTCATTCTCTATTAAAAAACCTGAGTTAATAAAAAGTTGTACTAGTGATCTTGAGGCTTGAATTTTTATTGATGCAACTTTATCAGAATTCTCACCTACAACTTCCAAACCGCCTAGCTTATATCCGCAGCCATTAGCTAGTAGCATTATAATTAACAAGATTGCCGTATTGATTTTCAAATAATTCATGATACTACTATATTAACAAGTTTACCTTTAACGTATATTATTTTTTTTATTTCCTTGTTAACCGTATATTTTTTTACCTCATCTAAGCTTAAAGATAGTTTTTCTAAATCCTCTTGAGGGATATTTGCTTCTACCTCTATTTTCTTCCTAACTTTACCATTAACTTGGATAACTATTATTATCTGATCTTCATTAATAAAATCCATATTAGCCTCAGGCCAACTAATTTCTTTATTTAGCTCGGATATATTCAACAAAGATCCTAATTCATGACATATATGAGGGGTAATAGGATTTAATAATAAAACCAATATTTTATATGAATCAAATATAACTTCTGAGCTAATATTATTATTTTGCAATGCTTTTGTAATAGCATTAAGCATCTCCATAGAAGATGATACAATTGTATTTAAGCTTATTCTTTTTCCATAGTCATCTGTGATTTTTAAAATCGATTTATTAATTATAATCTTTAACTTTTTCTCTTGATCCAAATCTAAATTAGTATTGATTTTTGGTAATTTACTTATTTTATATCCTGTATTCCAAAGTTTATTTAAAAATTTATATGAGCCTTCTACGCCATGATCCGACCACTCCAGAGAGTTCTCTATAGGAGCTGCAAATATTACAAATAATCTAACTGTGTCTGCACCATATTTTTCTATTAAAGCTCCAGGGTCAACTGTATTACCTTTTGATTTAGACATTTTAGAGCCATCTTTTAAAACCATTCCTTGCGTTATTAGGCTTTTAAAAGGCTCGTTTGATGACAGCATACCTTGATCTCTCAAAAGTTTATGAAAAAATCTTGCGTAAAGTAAGTGCAAAACTGCGTGCTCAATTCCGCCAATATATATATCAACAGGTAGCCAATAATTAGCCTCATCGCCTATCATTTTCTTATCATCCTTAGGTGAGCAAAATCTTGACTGATACCAACTAGATTCAAAAAAGGTATCTAAAGTATCGGTCTCCCTAATAGCTTTGAGACCAGTTTTTCTACATTTAGTGTATTTCCACGTAGGATGATTCTCTAAAGGGTTTCCACCTTTGGAAAAATCAACATTATCCGGTAATTCAATTGGCAACTCACTTTCTTCAACTGCCAATATCTCACCATCTTCCCTATAGATTATTGGTATTGGGCAGCCCCAGTATCTTTGTCTAGAGATACCCCAGTCCCTTAACTTATAATTTTTAACCTGTTTCCCGTAATTATTGTTCAATAAAAAATCTAATATAGAATTTGATGCAGATATATTATCTAAATTATTGAAATTAAATGAGTTTATCATCTCACCATTACCTGTATAAACATCATTATCAGATTCTTTATTGCTAATAACCTTTATAATCTCTAAATTATATTTAACCGCAAAGTTATTATCTCTTTGATCATGCGCGGGAACACCCATTACTGCTCCAGTTCCATAACCAGTCAAAACGTAATTAGCAATCCATATCGGAATCTGTTTATTAGTTACCGGGTGAACAGCATAAATACCTGAAAAAATACCATCAATGTTTTTCTCATCAGATTTTTTTGAATTATTATTATTTTTTAAAAGCTTCTTGCAGAAATTTACAACATCTTGTGAGCATTTATCAACAATACTATGGTCAGCTGCTATTGCTAAAAACGTAACTCCAAAAAGAGTATCTGGACGTGTCGTAAAAACATTAATATTTTCTTCTAAAGAGGTTTTAAAATATACTTCAGCCCCATTTGACTCACCTATCCAGTTTTTTTGCATTGTTATTACATTTTCTGGCCAAGAACCTTTCAATTCATTAAGATCTTCAAGCAATTCACTTGAGTAATCGGTGGTCTTCAAAAACCACTGTGAGATCTTTTTTTGCTCGACATCAGCGCCCGAGCGCCACCCTTTACCGTCAATAACCTGCTCATTAGCTAAGACGGTATTATCAACTGGGTCCCAATTAACCAAAGATTCCTTTTTATAAACAAGATTTTTCTTAAATAGCTCGATAAAAAACCACTGCTCCCACTTATAATAATCTTTAGAGCATGTGGAAATTTCTCTATCCCAATCATAGCTAAAACCTATAGATTTAAGCTGACTTCTCATATTGTCTATATTTGAATTAGTCCATTCTTTTGGTGACAAGTTATTTTCCATAGCTGCGTTTTCTGCAGGCAGACCAAAAGCATCCCATCCTATGGGATGCATAACATTTTCCCCTAGCATTCTGTGAAAACGAGCCAGAACATCACTAATTGTGTAGTTTCTAACATGACCTATGTGCAAGTTACCACTTGGATAAGGAAACATTGATAGGCAATAAAACTTTTTCTTTGCGCTAACATTGGCTTTATATGTTTTATTGGACTCCCAATATAACTGGATTTTCTTTTCTATTTCTTTTGGATTGTAATTTTCCTGCATTTTAATAATTTGTTATAATGATTTTACAAAAGTTAACATAAGTTACGTATAATGTCTGAATTATGAAGATAGATAAAGAAAAAACCTTCGACTTTAATTCAAGTATTTTTTTAAGAACTTTTATTAGAGATTTTTTAAAGACTGAATCGTCATCAGGCGTTTTACTTATCATTTTTAGTATTTTAGCAATAATTTTATCTAATACAGAATTATCAAATTTTTACTATTCATTAAAAAATAGCTATTTAACAATAAATTTTGGCGACTTTGAATTAAAAGAAACTGTTCATCATTGGGTAAATGATGGTCTGATGTCTATATTTTTTTTAGTCATTGGCTTAGAGCTAAAAAGAGAAATGGTAGATGGTCAATTATCAACTTTTTCACAAGTATTGCTGCCAGGAATAGCAGCAATTGGTGGGATGGCTGCACCTGCTATTATCTATATACTAATAAACCAGAATGAACCTTTAGCGACATCAGGTTGGGCAATACCTACTGCAACAGACATAGCATTTTCTCTGGCAGTATTAGCTGTTCTGGGTGATAAGGTACCAGTAAGCCTAAAAATATTTTTACTTTCATTGGCCATTATTGATGATCTAGGTGCTGTTTTAGTTATAGCCTTATATTACACTGAAAACATCTCGTATATATATTTACTATATGCATCATTTACCTTAATAACTTTAATGGCATTAAATTTCTTCAATGTTAGAATAATTTCAATATATTTATTTTTAGGTTTATTCCTTTGGTACTTTATACTTCATTCGGGAGTTCATACAACTATTGCTGGCGTTATATTAGCTGCGACAATACCTTTCTCAGTCAAAAAAAGTAGTCACTCGCCATTAAAATTTTTAGAAAAAAAACTACACATTTTTTCTGGATTTGTAATATTACCATTATTTGCTTTTTTTAATGCCGATATAGATTTAAACGCAATAAGCTTTAGTTCTCTAACAAATAGTGTTCCACTTGGGATTATGCTTGGACTTCTGCTAGGAAAACCAATTGGAATTAGTTCTCTTACGTATTTGTCAATAAAATTTAAAATTTGTAAATTACCTGATAATATTTCTATGTACGATGTTCTAGGAGTATCTTTTCTTTGCGGTATTGGGTTTACAATGAGTCTATTTATAAACTCCCTAGCTTTTACTCAAGGCGTAGATGTAATTAGTTTTGGTCAAGAATACTCGAAATCTGGCATATTTTTTGGGTCTATAATATCTGGTATCCTTGGCTATATAATTTTAAAAATAAGATTAAAAAAAAATGAATGATAAAAATAGCAAAATTTATAAAACAATATTAACTATTAGTGGGTTAATTATAATATTTGCAGGCCTTAAAATTGCAGACAAAATTGTAATACCATTTTTTTTATCCATGTTTATTGCTCTAATATCTTTTCCTCTTTTAAAATTTTTCCAATCAAAAAAAATAAATACTCCGCTATCAGTGACTTTAGTTCTTGTAACTATAATGACAGTTAGTTTAAGTATAGCTGCACTTATAGGCACTTCTTTAAATAGTTTTAGAAAATCACTGCCAGAATATAAAGAAAAAATTTATAGCGAGGTTGATAAAATTTCGGTAGTAGCAGAAAAATATGGAGTAACTGTTGACTCTAATTTTCTTTACGATTATGTAGATCCTACATTTATTATGCAGTCTGTTGCAAATACAATAAGCGCATTTGGAAATGTTCTTACAAATTACTTCTTAATATTATTTATTGTAATGTTTACTCTTCTGGAAGCAGCAGGATTTTCTAATAAATTAAAATTGGCATTTAAAAATAGCTCAAAATCTATAACTAATTTTCATATCTTTAGTGAAAATATGAATAAGTATATATCTATAAAAACAATAGTAAGTATAATTACCGGTCTTTTAATATATGTATCTTTAAGCTTCATTAGTCTTGATCATGCCATAATGTGGGCATTAATTGCATTCTTTCTAAACTATATACCAAATATTGGCTCAATAATTGCCTCTATACCTGCAATAATTATTGCTTTAATACAATTCAATTTTTATTATGCTTTGCTAGTTGCATTAATATACCTGGTAATAAATATTGTTATGGGTAGCATAATTGAGCCTAAATATTTAGGTAAAGAGCTTGGTCTTTCGACATTAATAATATTTTTATCTTTGATTTTTTGGGGATGGCTCTTAGGTCCAGTAGGAATGCTTCTATCTGTTCCATTAACAATGATCATGAAAATTGCACTTGAAAGTAATGATGATACTAGATGGATTTCTATATTACTTGGAAGAAATATCAAGAGCTAAACTACTTTGAAAAATCTTTGCAAATCTCACTTAACTTATAATATTTTTCTCTAGATGCGAGAGATATTTTTTGGGGGCTACTATAGTAGTTATTAGAAAAATACTTATCAAGTATGTTGTCTTTTAAAAAAAATGCATTAATATGTTTTTTACAATTAAAACGAATAGATTTAATTACTATTAAAGGAGAATTAATATTTTTTGAAATTGCCAATGCTATAGAGTCTGATGTAGCATCCCAATTATTGGGTATATTGAAATCACATACTTCTTCATATGATGGCATCCAAACCAATAGTTTTCTTGATTTATAATTTTTTTTTATACTTCTAATTGAATTAACAACGGTAAAATCTTTAAGCTCTTCTAAATTATCCTCTGTAAAATTAGTCATTCCTTTGATTGCTAATTTATGAGCTTTAAGGTCATCATATTTTTTCTCCTTCTGGTCATACCTGATATTATCAGCGTATTTTCCGCCTCCAAAAATTATTAAAAAACTTGTGTTTCGATTAAGCCTTATTGTATTTATCCATTTTTTTATATAGTCAGTAGATTGAAGACTACCACCAATTTTAATAACTACCACTTAAATTCACCATTAGAAAAATATTTTATAAATACCGATACCTTCTCAAGACTTTCATGATATTCGTCAAGTGGATCAGAGTCATAAACAATTCCTCCGCCAGCAGCAAAACTTATTTTATTTTCAGTTAACGTTATGGTCCTAATACAAATATTTGTATCCATATTATTATTTGCATCAAAGTAACCTACTGAACCACAATAAATACCTCTTTTTCTATTTTCTAATTCACTAATAATTTCCATTGCTCTTTTCTTTGGCGCACCAGTAATTGACCCACCAGGAAAACATGCTTTTAATATGTCTATAGAGGTAGTTTTAGGATTTAAAGTTCCCACAACAGTACTTACCATATGATGCACTGATGTATAACTTTCAATATCAAAAAGTTTTGTTACTTTCACAGAATGTAATTCACAACATTTGCTCAAGTCATTTCTCAAAAGATCCACAATCATTAAATTTTCTGCAATATTTTTTTCATCATTTTTTAGAATATTAATTTGCTCATAATCTAAATTTTTATCAATTAATCTTTTCAAGGTTCCTTTGATAGGCTTTGTTTCTATAAGACTATCTTTAATAGAAATAAATCTTTCTGGAGATGAACTAATAATAAATTGATCACTTACTTTAAAAAATGAAGAATATGGGGCTGGATTAATCTTTCTTAAATCTTTATAAATATCCCATGCGTTGCCACTATAATTAACTTCAAAATTCTGAGAATAATTAACTTGATAGCAATCACCACTAGAGATATATTCCTTAATCTTCAAAACATTATTGATATATTTTTCTTCAGATATGTTTTGCTTGAAATCAGAAAAATTATAGTTATGATTATATTTTACCTTAAGATTTTCAGAACTAAATTTAGTAATAATATTATCAACAGCAGAGTTTTTCTCTAAAAAAGTTATCCAAGTTTCTTTTTTTTCATGGTCAACGACTATTGCCCAATCATAAAAACCAACAGCAATATCTGGGAAGACCTCACTATCATTATTATCTTCATTATTGCCTGGTATCGAATTAAAAGCCTCATAACCAAAATAACCAATCATCCCATTATTAAATGGAAGGTTAGTATCAAATTTTCTTATTTTGTAATACTTTTCTAAAATACAAAGAGGATTATCATAAAACGAAGATGTTAAATTATCTTCAATTACATTGATGTGATTTCCATTACTGGTGACCTTTACTCTTGGGTTTGAAGACAATATGTCGTATCTTCCATAATCACCAACATCATTGCAGCTATCTAAAAATATAAACCAGTCGTTTTCATGAAGTAACTCTCCATAAACACACGAATTTTCATAATACTTTATTTTTTTCTTATGCATGATTTATTTATTTATAAAGTTCATTACTGCTAATGCTGAAGTCATATTTGTATAAACTTTATCTTTGTCAATATTTTTAATAGTCACATCATCAATGTCTTCTATTAATAAATATTTTACGCCACATTTATATGATATTTCTTCAATCAAAAATCTACCTTCACCTATCGCGGAAATCGTTATATCATCAATTTTATTAGAAAATATTATTTTAATGTTTTCAATAATCTTTGAAATAAATAATTCTTTAAAATATCTTGAAAGTACAATCAGATATTCTCTCTCTGACTCTTTATAATCTAAACCTATTATTCTTGCTAGCCTAGTAAAAGAATTTACTTTTGTAAACTGAAGATTATCTGAACCTAAGTAATCTAACTTAGAAAAATCTATATCATCATTAAGATTAAAAATATCACCAGTTGTAGCAAAAACCTCATTAACTAATGAAATATTATTTCCCTTATATAAGACATTATCAGTCATCATTGACAGAGGTGTTCTTACAACACCTTGGTAAAGTAATGTTTTATTTACTAATCGCATATAATCATTAATATTACTACCAATGTGCATATCTTTAAATATGATATCTGTAGTAGTGGAGCCTATGTCAATAATTAAATCAATATTATTTTTACTATTAAGAAATTTTGAAGTTAACATCCAGTTTGTAGAGAATAATTTTTCAGTTTTATTAATTGCTGAATTATAGTCTACAAATTCATTAGTATTTGTATAATAAAGTTTATTACCAATAATGTGATTCAAGCAATTTTTTAAAATATTAGTTATACCATGTTTTCTATCAATAAAGTTATCACAAGACTCTGCTGTTATAGTAATAAAATTATAAATTTCATAATTCTTATAAATATTAGATATATATTTAAAAAATAATTTTATATCTGAAAAATCATCCCAAACTTTAATATTTTTTGTATGAAGATTAATGATTATAAAATTTTGGTCAAATACACATACTTTTGTATTTGCACCACCAATATCCCATCCTAAATATAATTTATTTTTCATTTTTTATTTTCTTTAAAAAAATCTCGTTATTACTAATATTAAAATTATAATTAATATTATTTAAGAATTGTATTGGGCTGAATCCTAAAGATGTATTTAAACCTATATATGATGAAGTTAATCTTGGGTTTATTTCGAGAAGAAAAATATTATTATTTTCATCAAGAATAGCATCAATACCAAAAAAACCATGGTAACCACTAAAATTTGACATAATTTTATCAACAAATAATTTAAATTCTATAATCATATGATTATATTTACCAATAAAAACTTCTTCTAATGAAATTTCATGAGGAGACTTATGCTTATAAACTTGCTCATTTATTGAAATTATTATGAATTTTTTTTCGTTAGAAACTATATTTATACTAATTATTTTTCCATTTTTATAATCTTGAAAAAAATGCTTATTTGTTATTATTTTATCACTCTCCTCTAGGTCTTTTCTATTTTCAAAGATATACAGATTCTCAGATCCTAAACCATCACTAATTTTTGCAACAATTTTTTTATTAGAATCAATTTCTTTATAATCATGATAAATATTAATTAAATTGTCATGGCAAGATTTTATGCTGTTGTATGTATTTTTTTTACAGGTTGTGATTTTAATGAATTCACTAGAGCAATTTATTAAACATACGCCCTTTTCTTCTAGGTTATCTACGATATTATACATTTCCATATTTTCTTCGGGAGCTAAAACTAATATTTTGTCATAGTTTTGATAATGCATTTTCATATCATCTACAGAGTTTAAATCATAATCTCTTGATATGAAGTCAATATCATTAAAAAAAAAATTATTTTTTTTATTTGCTAATAATGATATCTTTGAATTCGGGTAAAGTTCTGCAAAATCCTTTATTAGGCATTTTACAATCAATTTCGCCTCATTAAGTAATAATGAAGGAGAATTTTCACTATATTCTTCACCTAAAATATGTTCGTAAACTAATATATCCATAATTTATGAAATTAATACCCGCAATAGATTTAAAAGATAATAAGGTTGTATTGGCTTCAGGAGGTAATAGGAGTAATTATAACCCACTGCCAACTTATCTTTCACCAACTTCTGACCCCATAATGTTTATAGATTACCTTATATCTATCCATAATTTTAACACAATATATTTGGCAGATTTAGATTCTATTGAAAAATATAGTGTAAATAGTAAATTAATTAACTCAATACTAGAAAGATATAAAAATATAAGATTTATCATTGATAATGGCGTTAGAGAATTTTCACAAATCAATAAATATAAGTCAGAAAATTATATCCAGATAATAGCAACTGAGAGTTATAAGGATTACAAATCTTTATTAAATAAAAAATTCAACAGCTATATACTTTCATTGGATTATTCTGAAGGTAAAGTGCTTTCAAAAAATAAAGACTACATGCTAATTAACCCAAAAAAAGTAATAAGTATGAGTTTAAATAATATAGGTTCAAATCATGGTCCAAACAAAGATAATCTTATTACTACAAAAAATATTTATCCGCTATCAAATATTATTGTTTCTGGTGGTGTTCGTAATAATAGTGATATTGAAAAACTAAAAAAAGAAGAAATTAAAGAGGTTATATTACTAACAGCTATTCTTAAAAAGAGTATTTTATATAATAATTTATGATAAAATATTTTTAAATTTTTCAATTAAAGCTAATTCTATTTGACGACAAACTTCTTTCTTGCTGCAATTTGCATCTATTCTTTTGATTCTATTCTTATTATTATTTAGTTGGTACTTATAACCTTTATAAACATCTTCAAAAAAAGAGTTTTCAAGATTTTCAAATCTATCTTTTTTTTTATTTTTTGGGAATCTTTTTTCAGCCAAGTTATATGGTAAATCAAAAAACATTGTTATATCTGGAATCATATTATCTGTAAAATTATCAATTAAAATATTAATTTTTTCTAAATTTATTTTTTTACCATAACCTTGGTACGCTATTGAGGCATCTATAAATCTATCACATAAAACCCAATAACCCTGATCTATTTTAGGCTTTATAATCTCCTCAATATGTTGATTTCTTATTGAAAATAATAGTAATAATTCTGCCTCTGCGGAAATATTTGTTTTGTTACTAAGCAAGATGTCTCTTAGAGATTCACCGTACTTTGTTCCTCCGGGCTCTCTAGTACAATATACTAAAATATTATTATCTTCTAAATATTTCTTAATAGATTTTATGGTTGTTGATTTACCAACACCCTCAATACCTTCAAAACTAATTAATTTTCCTTTGCTCATATTTTATTTCTTCTGATATTTATTTACAGCGTTTACATGATCTCTATAATTTGTTGAAAAAACATGCTTACCATTATTATTTGCCACAAAAAATAAAAATTTACTCTCTGCTGGTCTACTTGCTGCTCTTATTGAGCTTTCACTGGGTGAGCAAATTGGTGTTTTTGGTAAACCATTAATTCTATATGTATTATATTCATTCTTTTCTCGTAAGTCTTTTTTAGTAATATTACCTTTGAAATTCTTAATTCCATATATTACAGTTGGGTCTGCTTGCAACCTCATATCTTTTCTCAATCTATTAATAAAAACACTTGCTATTAAAGGCTTTTCTAATAAATCAGAAGATTCTTTTTCAATTATTGAAGCCATAATAAGCATCTCATAAGGAGACTTGTATGGTAAAGAATAATCTCTATTCTTCCAATAATCTAATAAAATACTTTCCATTTTTTGCGAACAACTCATAAGTATGTCGTTCAATAAGGCTCCTGAAGAAAATTTATACGTATCAGGAAAACACATTCCCTCATTAGTTAAAAATTTAATAGAAGATTTTCTTAAAGGCTCAGAAAAATTAATATTTTTTACATTATTTATATGATTATTTTCTACTAATAATTTAATAATTTCTTTAAAACTAGATCCTTCAATAATAGTAATTTTTTCTTGGTATAAATTACCATCTAAAAATTTCTCTAAAATACTTAATTCTGTATCATTTTTAGAAATTTTATATTTCCCACTAATGAATTTAGGATTTATATTATACATGTAAGAAATTATTTTAAATCTTAAAGTGCTGCTAATAAGATTGCTATCTTTTAAATCCCTAATAGTCTTTGTTACACTTTCTCCTTTTTCTATATAAAATATTTTTTTATTTTCATTATAGATAATAATATTTCTTGAATAATTTAAATAAGAAAAAATCAATAATAAAAGTATTGAAGATAAAAAAAATATTAATTTAACTGATAAAATTTTATTTATAGGCTTCATAGTTAATAATATTAATTAAATTTATAATATTTTTATTTGATTTATATTTGTGCCCTTCTATGGAATTTATATTCCATATTAACCTTATAGAGTTGCAAAAGAATGCCCCATCATAATTAGTTATTGTATTTTTTTTTATTTTTTTCTGTATAACTTTAGTTTTATTTTTTTTCAAAATCTTTATGATATTTAACTTCATTATTCCTTCAACACCAGATTGCTCTATTAGTGGAGTATAAAAAGTATTATTTCTTACAAAGAAAATATTGCTTGCTACACCTTCTATGACATATTCTTTTTTATCACATAATATTAACTCAGGGTATGCTTGTGTAATTTCACTTGTTGCTAAAACTTGCTCCAGTCTATTTGTGTGTTTTATTTTAGATAAACTATTACAATCACTAATGTTAGACTTTGCAAATTTTGTTTTAATTCCTTTTTGAGTATAAATTTTTGGATAATTGTGTAAAGGAGATGTAGTTAAAATGATATTTGGCTTTATATTGCCAACTCTAATGTTATAACCTCTTCTTTTTACTGTGCCTCTTGTAATATTTATACTGAGTGAACAATTTCTTACACCCTTTAAACATTTTTTAATATGTCTATACAATAAATTAATATCTAGATTTCTTATTTTTAATACTTTGCAACCTGATTTAATTCTTTCAATATGTTCATCAAGATTTTTAGGTTGGTTATTAACTACAAGGATTGTTTCAAAAACACTGTCGCCGTAAAGAAACCCTCTATCAAATATTGAAATACTTGAGCTAGATTTTCCATTAACTAAATTCATATTTACATACGTTTAAAAATCAATGTGCCATTCGTTCCACCAAAACCAAATGAATTAGACATCGCAATATTTATATTTGTTTCTCTTGCAATATTTGGTACATAATCTAAATCACATTCAGGGTCCTGGTCATTCAAGTTAATGGTTGGGGGTATGGTATTGTCTTTTATGGATAATGCACAAAATACTGCCTCAACACCACCAGCTGCTCCTAAAAGATGCCCTATCATTGATTTAGTAGAGCTTATTGGGGTATTCTTTGCGTTTTCAATACCTAATGCTGCTTTAATAGCGTCTGTTTCTGCCTTATCACCAGCTGGTGTAGATGTGCCATGAGCATTTATATAGTCTATCTCATTCTTGTTCAAAGAAGCTTCTTTCAAAGCCTGCTCCATACATCTTGCAGCTCCAACTCCTCCTGCAGCAGGCTGAGTCATGTGATGTGCATCACTATTCATTCCAAACCCAACTAACTCACAATATATTTCCGCTCCACGTTTTTTTGCATGGTCATAATCTTCTAAAACCATTATTCCTGCACCATCACCAAGCACAAACCCATTTCTATTTATATCCCATGGTTTGCTTGCTGACTCTGGATCATCGTTATTTGTAGAACACAAAGCTCTTGCAGAAGCAAAACCACCAATACCTAAAGGACATGTAGCCATTTCAGCTCCGCCAGCAATCATGCAATCAACATAGCCATGTTTGATTAGTCTTGCAGCATCCCCAATACTATGGGTGCCTGTTGCACATGCAGATACTAGAGACATATTGGGTCCTGTAATTCCGTACATGATAGATAAATTACCTGACACCATATTTATTATTGAGCTCGGTACAAAGTAAGGTGATATTTTTCTAGGCCCTTTTTCTAAAAAATTTCCATAGTTTCTCTCTATGTAAGGCAAGCCTCCAATTCCAGAACCGATTGATACACCTATTCTATCTCTATTCTCATCATTTATTTCCAAACCAGCATCTTTGATTGCCATGACGCTAGCCCCAATACCATAATGAATAAATGTATCCATTTTTTTTTGGTCTTTAGGAGTAATAAAATCTTCCGCATTAAAATCAATAACAGATCCGGCTATTTGCACTGAAAATAAAGAGGCATCAAAAGAGCTGATCTTTCTTATACCGCTAACACCATTCTTTATGTTATCCCAAGCCTTATTTACTGTTGACCCTACTGGTGATACCAAGCCTAACCCTGTTATTACTACACGTCTTGTATTTTCTGTCATTTTAATTTTGTGATTCTATAGATATATTAAATAAATTTACTTGCTATTAGCATTAACATAAGCGTTAGCTTGTGCAACCGTAGTTATCTTTTCAGCCTCTTCATCTGGTATTTCACAGTCAAATTCTTCTTCTAAGGCCATAACTAATTCTACAGTATCTAATGAGTCTGCACCTAAATCATCTACAAAAGAAGCGTTTTCTGTAACTTGCTCTTCCTTAACGCCTAATTGCTCTATTACTACCTTTTTTACTCTTTCTTCATTACTCATACTGTCCCCTGTTTGTTATCAAGCTTTTTTAAAAACTCGCTCATTCTATTAAATTAATGCAAAATAATCCAGAAATGATTACTATTGCATAAATAATCCTCCGTTAACATTTATTGTTTCACCAGTTATATAGGAAGCTTTCTCTGAAGCCAAAAACGCTACTGCATAAGCAATATCAATAGGATTTCCCATTTTTGACATTGGTATATTTTTTGAAATTTGATCTTTTTGAGTGTCATTAAGCTTGTTAGTCATATCAGTTTCTATAAAGCCTGGAGATACACAATTAACAGTGATTCCTCTTGTTGCAACTTCTTTTGCTAAAGATTTACAAAAACCAATCATTCCAGATTTTGTGGTTACATAGTTTGATTGGCCAGCATTTCCAGTACTAGCGACCACTGAAGATATGCAAATAATTCTTCCATTTCTTTTTTTAATCATAGGCTTAAGGAATACTTTTGATATTCTATATAAAGAGTTTATATTAGTTTCAATAGTATCAAACCACTGACTATCATCCATACGAATCAATAAATTATCATTTGTTATACCCGCATTATTAACTAAAACATCTGGGGTGTCAGAGTAATCTTCTTTAATTTTATCAAATAATTGATTAACAGAATCCTGACTCTTAATATCAAGAATATATGCTTTTCCATCAATATTATTTTGTTCAAATTCTTTTGCAAGAGAATTTGTTGAGCTATCACTTGTACCAGTGCCAATAACAATAAAATTGTTAGAAGCTAGCTCTTTAGCAATTGCAAGACCTATTCCTCTTGTAGCACCAGTAATTAAGGCTATCTTTTTATCACTCATATATTAATCACACTCTCCAATGCGACATCTAAACTATTAGAATCCGAAACTGATAGTGATTTTATACTATTATCAATTCTTTTGTTAAAAGAAGTGAGTATTTTTCCAGGACCTAGCTCTAAAAGAACGTCAACACCTTGTTGCTCCATATACTCGATAGTTTCAACCCATCTTACCGAAGAATATAGTTGGCGTACCAAAGCATCTTTAATTAAATCTTCTTTAACTTCTGCTTGCACATCTACATTATTAATAACAGGAATTGTTGGTTCGGCAAAATTAACCTTACTAACAAAGTTTTTAAATATTTCTGCTTGATCGAACATTAAAGATGAATGTGCAGCAACACTTACTGGAATAGGAATAACTTTTTTTGCTTTTTTTGTTATAGCTAGATCTGATAATTCTTTAATACCTTTAGAAGATCCTGATATAACTATTTGACCAGGAGCATTTATATTTGCAATGCTTACAGAATCTAATGCATTGTCTTCACAAATACTTTTAAGTAGTTGATAATCTATACCAATTATTGCAGCCATTTTACCCTCAGGTGCATTTTTCATGCACTCTGCTCTTTTTTTTACAAGCTTAACTGCATCTTTAAATTTTAAAGAACCTGATGCACATAGGGCTGTATATTCACCGAAACTATGTCCAGCCATAAAAATTGGCATTTCTCCGCCCTCGTCTTCCCATATTTTCCATATAGAAAAAGCTGAGCACAACATTATAGGCTGTGTAAATTCTGTATCGTTAATTTTTGATTCAGGGCCGTTTTTTGTTATTTTCCATAAATCGCATGATAATAAGTCTGATGCTTCCTCAAAAATTTCAGACACTACACTGTATGATGATTTAAGATCTTTAAGCATTCCTATACTTTGAGAACCTTGACCAGGAAATAAAATACCTAAACTCATTCTTAACTCCTTAAATTAAAATTTATATAACAAAAAAAATTACCACACAAAGCATCTATACAAATGAAAATAAATTTCTGATATACTTTCTTATAAGTTTTTTAACTTAAAAACAAAAATAATACAATATTTAATTTCACTTAAAGGAATCATGGCTAAAGAAGAACACATAGAGATGGAAGGAACGGTTGTTGAGACACTTCCTAACACAATGTTTAGAGTAGAGCTAGAGAATGGACATATTGTAACTGCTCATATTTCTGGCAAGATGAGAAAAAATTATATTAGAATACTAACTGGCGATAAAGTAACTGTTGCGCTAACACCCTATGATTTAACAAAAGGTAGAATTACCTTTAGAGATAGATAAAATATTTAATAATCAAAATGTCATGGGTACCTCACATCACTGTAGCTTCAATAATAGAAAAAGATAATAAATTCTTGTTCGTGGAAGAATATGTAAAAAATAATATTGTCCTAAATCAGCCTGCTGGTCATCTTGAAGAAAATGAAACTATTGAAGAAGGTTGTATTAGAGAGACTCTTGAAGAAACAGCTTACGAAGTTAAAGTAGACCATCTTATAGGTGTTTACCAAGAAAGAAGAAAAGGAGCCTTAGATATGTGGCTGAGATTCTGCTTTAAATGCACTATTCAGAAAGAATTTTCTGATAGAGAATTAGATAAAAATATTATTAGGAAAGTTTGGTTAACTAAAGAAGAGGTCTTAATGCCTGAAAGGAAATTAAGAAGTGAAATGGTTATAAAATGCATAAATGATTTTAATGATGGAAAAATATATCCTAAAGAAATCATTAGTTCTTTACTAGAAAAATGAATGAAAAAATTATCATAGGTCTTTCTGGCGGAGTTGATTCTACAGTATCGATGAAACTTTTAAAAGATAAGGGCTATAATATAGAAGCTCTGTTTATGAAAAATTGGAGTGATAATGATAAAACTGATGGTTGCAACATTATTGAAGATCTAGAGTATGCAATAGATGCTTGTGATAAGTTAAATATAAAACTTCATACAGCTAACTTTTCAGAGCAATACTGGAATAATATATTTTTAGATTTTATTGATAGTTATAAAAATGGCTGCACACCAAATCCAGATATTCTTTGCAATAAATATATAAAATTTAAAGTTTTTAAAGACCATGCATATAAACTTGGCGCAAAAAAAATTGCTACTGGTCATTATGCAAAAATTAATAATATCAAAGAAACATACTTTCTAACAAAACCCAAAGATAATAAAAAAGATCAAACATACTTTCTTCATACGCTTGATCAAAAACAACTTTCAAACGTTATCTTTCCTTTATCTAACATAACAAAAGATGAGGTAAAAAAAATTGCTAAAAATATTGGTTTTAAATCATATAATAAAAAAGAAAGTATGGGTATATGTTTTATAGGAAATAAAAAATTCAAGAACTTTATTAATAAATATATTGAAAATAATCCAGGAGAAATAGTAGATACCAGTGGTAAAGTTATAGGAAAACATAACGGAATGTTTTATACAACAATTGGGCAAAGAGAAGGTATTGGAATTGGGGGTATGAAAAATACAAAAAACTTACCTTGGTATGTTTATAAAAAAGATTTAAATAAAAATATTTTATATGTTTGTCAAGGCAACGAAAATACACTTCTTTATAAAACTAAGATTTATATTAGAGACATTCATGTTATTACAAATAACGAAAAAGATGTTTTAGAAAAAAAACTTCTTTGCCAGGTCAGGCATTTAGGTGATAAATATGAATGTGTTATAAGCAAAGAAAAAGAAAACTTGTTCTGTGTAAATAGTAAAGAAAAAATTAGGGCACCTGCTCCAGGACAATCACTTGTTTTTTTTGAATGCGAGAAATGCTTGGGTGGAGGAATAATAACTAATGATTAAACTTGGAAATATTGACGATAATTATATTATATCTTTATCAGCTCTTCTTCATAGCTCGTATTTAGTTAATAAAATTGCTACAACAGGGCAAAATTACTCGAATCAAGCTGAGATGCTTATCAGAAGTATTTACAAAACTGACACCTTTGATACAAAATCAATATACAAGAATTATAACGAATTACACGATGGCTATGTGGTTCTAAAGAAAATATTAACTGGCAATACTGATATTCCATTAATTACTATGCAAAAATATGCATTAAACATGATATTGATACAAAAAAATATAAATAAAATCAATGATTTAAAATATTTAATCAGAAAAAAAATTGATAATTATCAGGAAAACAGTATGATGGCTACAAATCTAGGTGACCTAATTGCTTATACTGAAGAAATTTATACAGAGCATATTGGCATCATAAGACCAAGAGTTGTAGTATCTGGTAAAAAAGAATATTTAGAGAAAAATTCTTCATTGATAAGAGCTTTATTGTTAAGTGGAATAAGAGCTTCTTTTTTATGGGATTATTATGGTGGGTCAAAATGGCAACTCATGTTCAGAAGAAAAGAAATTTTAAATAAATGTGAAAAATTTTTTATTTAATTTAAAACAAGGATAAATTTTAATGAAAAACAGCTTTAATACAAAAACAGAAATTACATGTAGTGGTAATAAATATACTATTTTTGATATATCTAAAATACCTGGTGTAGAAAAATTACCCTATTCAATAAAAATATTATTAGAAAATTTAGTCAGAAATGAAGATGATCTAACAGTCACACAGAATGATATTGAATCAATTATAGATTGGCATAATCACGCCACTAAAAAAGAGATTGCATACAGACCAGCAAGAGTTTTAATGCAAGATTTTACTGGAGTTCCTGCAGTAGTAGATTTAGCCGCAATGAGAGATGCTATAAAAAAATTAGGAAAAAATCCAGATGATATAAACCCTTTGCAGCCAGCAGAGTTAGTTATAGATCATTCTGTGCAAGTAGATAATTTTGGAAGTGATAAAGCTTTTGGATTAAATGCAAAACTTGAATATGAAAGAAACTATGAGAGATATAAATTTTTAAAATGGGGGCAATCAGCGTTTTCTAATTTTAAAGTTGTTCCGCCGGATACAGGAATTGTTCATCAAATAAATATAGAGTTCTTGGCTAGATGTATTTTTACAAAAAAAATTGACGAAATTAATTATGCATATCCAGACACAGTGGTGGGAACTGATTCTCATACCACAATGATAAATGGTATTGGGGTTCTTGGCTGGGGTGTAGGAGGAATTGAAGCAGAAGCTTCAATGCTTGGACAACCAATTTCTATGTTAATTCCAAAAGTAGTTGGCTTTAAACTTACAGGTAAATTTTCAGAAGGAATTACAGCAACAGATCTTGTTTTAAATATTGTTGAGATGTTAAGAGTGCATGGTGTTGTTGGAAAATTTGTTGAGTTTTATGGTGATGGTTTAGATAATTTGTCTTTAGGAGATCGCGCAACAATAGCAAATATGGCTCCAGAATATGGTGCGACATGTGGAATATTTCCAATAGATGAAGAAACTATTGATTATATGAAACTATCAAATAGAGATGCCTCTCAAATTGAGTTGATAAAAAAATATTCAGAAAAAGTCGGAATGACAAGAGGTGATTGCGATAAAGCAATTTACTCTGAGAATATTGAACTTGATATATCGTCTGTCATACCATCAATCGCTGGTCCAAAAAGACCTCAAGACAGAATCAACTTAAAAGATGCCAAAGAATCCTTCATAAAAGAGCTAGCTAATATAGATCCTAAAAATCATGCATCAGAAGTTACCATTAAAGATAAAGATTTTAGTATTACTAATGGGGATATTGTAATTGCCGCTATCACCTCTTGTACAAATACATCTAACCCAGGAGTTATGATTGCTGCAGGACTTGTTGCCAAAAAAGCGAGAGCTCTAGGGTTAGAAAGAAAGCCTTGGGTAAAAACCTCATTAGCACCTGGATCAATGGTAGTTACTGAGTATTTAAAAAATTCAAACCTTTTGGAGCCGATGGAAGAACTTGGTTTTCATAATGTTGGCTATGGTTGCGCAACATGCATAGGAAATTCTGGGCCATTAATTAAAGAAATTAGTGACGGTATAAAAGAAAATAATTTAATAGCTGCCTCTGTATTATCAGGAAATAGAAATTTTGAAGGTAGAGTTCATGCTGAAGTGAAATTAAATTATTTAGCCTCCCCTCCACTTGTTATTGCTTATGCGATAGCAGGGTCTATGAATATTGATATTACATCTGAGTCAATTGCTACGAGTAAAGACGGTAAAGAAGTTTTTCTAAAAGATATATGGCCTTCTAATTCTGAAATAAATGATATTTTAAAATCTTCATTAACATCAGAGCAATTTAGAAAAGCTTATGCAAATATTTATGAAGGTGAAAAAGAATGGAAAGATATTGATGTTACAAAAAATAATCAATACGAATGGGATGACTCTACATATATAGCTAATCCACCCTATTTTGAAAATATGTCTGAAGAAGACATAGTCTTAGATGAAATAAAGTCTGCTAGAGTTCTTGCGTACTTAGGTGATTCTGTAACTACTGATCACATATCGCCAGCTGGAAATATTAAAGAGGATAGTCCTGCTGGAAAATATTTAATGAGTAAGAATGTAGCTCCAAATCAGTTTAATTCATATGGCTCAAGAAGAGGTAATCATCAGGTAATGATGAGGGGTACATTTGCCAATATAAGATTAAAAAATAAGCTTGTTCCTCATATAGAAGGTGGTTACACACTTCATATGCCATCAAATAAAGAAATGGCGATTTTTGATGCTGCAATGGAATATAAAAAAGCAGCTGTGCCAACTATAATTATAGCCGGTAAAGAATATGGCAGTGGATCTTCTAGAGATTGGGCAGCAAAAGGGCCTAAGCTTCAAGGCGTGACTGCAGTTCTTACAGAGAGTTTTGAAAGAATCCATAGATCTAACCTTGTTGGAATGGGTATACTTCCTCTTCAATTTAAAGACGGTGAAAATGCTGAGACTCATGGTTTAACTGGTGCCGAAGAATTCACTATAAGTGGAATAAAAAGTGGTGAGGCAAAAACTGTGAAAATTGAAGCAGATAATGGCAAAGAAAAAATTTCATTTGAAGTAAATGTTAGAATAGACACTCCACAAGAAATTAAATATTTTAAAAGTGGCGGGATATTACAATACGTTTTAAAACAAATTGCTGCTTAAGTTATTTTATGCCACCTTTTGTTAGCGCTAAAGGATCCAAAATTTTCTTCAGATCTTTTTCTGATAAATTAGTTTCTTCTAGTGCTACATCGATTATTGGTATACCTAATTTATATGCTTTCTTTGCAATGTAAGCGCCTTTTTCATAACCAATAATTCTATTCAAAGCTGTAACTAAAATAGGATTTGAGTTAACAGATTTTTGAATAATAGAATTATTTACCTCAAAGTTATTTATAGACTTTTTGGCGAGGCTAACTGAAGTATTTGCAATTATATTCGTACTTTGAATAATATTATAAGCAATAATTGGTAAAGTCACATTCAGCTGAAAGTTACCAGACTGACCACATATCATTATTGTAGTATCGTTTCCAATTACCTGAGAACAAGCCATTATTGAAGACTCTGGTATTACAGGATTTACTTTTCCAGGCATAATACTACTTCCAGGTTGCAGAGCTTTCAAAGTAATATCTGAAATACCTGAACCAGGTCCTGAATTCATCCACCTTAAGTCGTTAGAGATCTTAATTAAAGATACTGCAATAGATTTTAGGTGTGAGCTATATAGAACAGCGTCATCTTGAGAACTCAAGCCTTCAAATTTATTTTTCTTATCTACATATTTGTATTTATTTCCGCTATTTAAAGCTATTAGAAACTCTTTTGTAAATAATTTATGTGCATTAATTCCGGTACCTACAGCAGTACCTCCTATAGGAAGTCTTTTCAATCTTTCAAGACAATTTTTTAAACTTGATATATTGTCATCAATTTGAGCCTTCCAACCTGATAATTCTTGACCAAAAGTTATGGGCATTGCATCCATTAAATGAGTTCTTCCTGTTTTAACTACTTTAGATAATTTTTTTTCTTTAATACCAATTTCTTTAGATAGAATATTCAAAGATGGTAATAATTTAGTTATAGCCAAACTATATGCACAGTGATTAATTGCAGTTGGTATAACATCATTAGAACTCTGTGACATATTAACATGGTCATTAGGATGAACTTTTATTTTGAATTTATTTTTTGATAAATTTGAGATAACCTCATTTACATTCATATTAGTGCTTGTGCCAGATCCAGTTTGAAAAACATCTATTGGAAAATTGCTCTTGTCATACGAATCGATTAAGAATTGAGCGCTTTTTGTGATTGCAGCAGATATGTTTTTATTTAAAAGACCGAGTTTATAATTTGCTTTAGCAGCGGCTATTTTAATTAATAATATACTCACAATAAATTCTTTTGGCATAATAAGGTCACTAACAAGAAAGTTATCTACTGCTCGTTGTGTTTGTGGCCCATATAAAGCATTTTTAGGTATTTTTACATCACCCATACTATCGCTTTCTAATCTGTAACTAACTTTTGATTTTTTCATATTGCAAGTCTCTTATTTAACATTATTCATATAATTATAGTATAATCTAAATGTAAATTACTACTGCAAACTTAATAAATGACTAATAAAAATAATGAATTCTCTATAAAAGCAATATCACCGATAGATGGGAGATATTCATCGCAAATTGATCAAGAAATAAATAACATTAATAGTGAGTTCGGTTTAATTAAAAAAAGACTTTATGTTGAAATAAAATGGTTTATTTTTTTATCTTCACTTAAACCTATTAAGAAAAAATTCAGCTTAAATAAGTCTGAAAAAGATTATTTATTAAAAATTAATAAAAACTTTGGTATAAAAGACGCTTTAAAAATAAAAGATATAGAAAAAATAACAAATCATGATGTTAAGGCAGTAGAGTATTTTCTAAAAGATAAATTTGATAAACATAAAACACTAAAGAACAAAAAAGAACTAATACATTTTTGCGCAACCTCAGAAGATATTAATAATATTTCATATGCTCTGATGTTCAATGAATCAAGAGATATTCTTATAAAAAAACTTAATGACCTCTGTAAAATTATAAAAAAATATGAAATTAAATACGCAGATACATCAATGCTTTCACGAACTCATGGTCAAAAAGCATCGCCAACAACATTTGGTAAGGAATTAAAAGTTTTTACATCTAGAATTGATAAGCAATCGTTATTTATGAAAAAAAGAAGCGTATTTGCAAAAATGAATGGCGCAGTAGGAAATTATAATGCTCATCATTTTGTGCTTCCAGAGATTAAATGGGATGTTGATACTAAAAAATTCCTTAAAAGCATTGGTCTTGAGCAGAATCAATTCACAACTCAAATAGAAAATCATG
Organism: Gammaproteobacteria bacterium; assembly: GCA_018674175.1. Classification (GTDB taxonomy): domain Bacteria; phylum Pseudomonadota; class Gammaproteobacteria; order Poriferisulfidales. The sequence goes on from JABHAT010000016.1 coordinate 55,034, forward strand.
ATTGGCTTTCTGAATCTCTTAATGACATAACTATGATCTCAAATATACTTTTAGATTTTTCAAAAGATATGTGGATTTATATAATGCTTGATTATATTAAACAAAAAAATATTAAGTCAGAGGTTGGGTCCTCAACAATGCCGCATAAAGTTAATCCTATAAACTTTGAAAATGCTGAAGGAAACTTAGAGATTACAATTGCCCTATCACAATCTATAAGTAAAAAATTAATGTCTTCAAGACTTCAAAGAGATCTTACGGATTCAACAGTTCTAAGAAATCTAGGTGTAATATACGCACATTTTTATATATCAATTTCTTCGTTAATAAAAGGAATGAATAAAATTGATATAAACATATTAAAAATAAATGAAGATCTGAACATGAGTTGGGAAGTTTTAGCAGAACCAATAATGACAGTAATGAGATATCATAATGTAGATAATAGCTATGATATAATTAAACAAGCAACAAGAGGAAAAGAAATAGATCAAGATATTATAAAAGATATTATAAACAAATCAGATTTAAAAAATACAATAAAAAATAAACTGTTGAAGCTAGAGCCAAAAGATTACATTGGGTTAGCTAAAAAACTTACAACAAAGAAAAACTAAAAGATGAAGTACTGTAGCACGAGAAATTCTAAATTAGATAAAACATTTGATGAAATTATTATAGAGGGTTTAGCTCCAGATGGTGGTTTATATATGCCAAAATCTTGGCCAAAAATTGATATTGATAAAATTTTTGATAATAAAGATATTACGTATCCTCAATTAGCAACTATAATTCTTAAAAATTACGTTGGAGATACAATTTCAAATTCTGAGCTAGAAATGATTGCGAATGAAACGTACGAAGTTTTTACTAATAAAAAAATTGCTCCTTTAGTAAATCTTGAAAAAAATAAATATATACTAGAGCTTTTTCATGGTCCAACTTATGCATTTAAGGATTATCCTTTGCAGATGCTAGGAAATTTATTTCAGTATTACCTAAAGAAAAAAAATAAAAAAATTACTGTTATAGGTGCAACATCAGGAGATACTGGTTCAGCAGCTATTGATGCATGCAAAGATAAGGATAATATAAATATATTTATTCTTCATCCTAAAAATAAAACCTCTGATATACAAAGAAAGCAAATGACTACTGTTACATCGAATAATGTATTTAATATTGCTATTGATGGAACATTTGATGATTGTCAGAATATCGTAAAAAAAATATTTGTTTCGGATGACATAAAAAAAATAACAACTTTATCGGCTATCAACTCTATAAATTGGGCGAGAATAGCATCACAATCTGTATATTTTTTTTGGGCGTATCTACAAGCATCACAATTTAACAAGAAAGTAAATTTTATTATCCCTACTGGTAATTTTGGAAACGTCTACGCTGCTCACACAGCTGGAATCCTGGGCCTGCCTATTAATAAGCTTTATGTTGCTACAAACTCAAACGATATTATGCATAGAACTATAACTAATGGTGATATGTCACTTAAAGATGTAAAAAGTACAATAAGTCCCAGCATGGATATTCAAATATCAAGTAATTTTGAAAGACAGTTATTTGAGTCTCTCGAATATAATTCTTCAAAATTATCAGAATTAATGAAAACTTTTATGGAGAGTAAAGAATATAACCTAAAAGGAAAGATCCATGATGATTTAAAACTATACTATAAGTCTAAGGGTATAGATGATGAATTAACCATAAAAACTATTAAAGAATTTTACAAAAAATTTAATTATATTTCAGATCCTCATACTGCAACTAGTTTAAATATATTAAGTGAGTTAAATAATGACGATATTAATATAGCATTAGCATGCGCACATCCAGCTAAGTTTCCAAATTCCATAAAAGATTCTATTGATTTATTTCCTGAACAACCTAAAAAACTAGCGGATATGATGGATTCAGACGAAAGATATATAGATCTTAAAAATAGTACTGAATTAGTTAAAAATTATATAATAAAAAGCATATCATAAATTAGGACTCTAACTCTTCTATTCTTATTTTAATAATCTTACCTTTAACAACCTCTAGTTTCTCTATGTCTTTCAAAGCATCTATAATATTTTTTTCAATTACTTCGTGAGTAACTAGTACTATTGGAACATTTTCATCATTAACCAAATCTTCTTTCTGAAGAATTGACTCTATACTGATGGACTTTCTTCCAAAAATCTTTGTTATGTCTGCTAATACTCCAGGTTTATTTTTTACTCTTATTCTTAGGTAATACCTTGATTCAATCTCATTAATATCTAATATTTTTTTGTTTTGCAGTTCATTTCTTTGATAGCTTAATAATGGAACACTATTATTTGATTTTGATAATATTTTTCTAGATATATCTATAATATCAGAAACAACTGATGATGCTGTTGCTAAACTTCCAGCCCCTGCTCCATAATATAAAGTTGGTCCAGCAGCATCAGAGGAAACTACTACTGCATTCTTTACGCCGTCAACATTAGCTATTAATCTTGCTTTAGGTATTAGACATGAATGAACTCTTAATTCGATACCATCATTATTTTTTCTACCTATAGCTAAATGCTTAATAGCATACCCAAGTTCCTTAGCATAATTTAGATCATCAAGTTCAATATCCTCAATACCTTCTATATAAATTGCTTCAAAATTAAGTGGAATACCAAAACATATTGAAGATAATATGGTTAATTTATGAGCAGCATCAATACCACCGACATCAAAGGCTGGGTCAGCTTCTGCATAACCCAAGTCTTGAGCATCCTTTAATACATCATTAAAATCTTTTTTAGATTTTAACATTTCTGTTAAAATATAATTTGTTGTGCCATTTATTATTCCTGCAATCCATTCAATTTCATTGGCATTTAATGATTCTCTAATAACTTTTATTATCGGCACTGCTCCGGCAACTGATGCTTCATAAGCAACATCACAACCTTCTTTATTTGAAATCTCAGATATCTCATTTCCATGAAGCGCAATCAGAGCTTTGTTCGCTGTAACGATGTGTATTTTTTTTTCTAAAGCTTCTATAACTAGTTCTTTTGCTACGAGTTCTCCCCCGATCAACTCTATGAGGATATCAATACTTTCGTTACGTATCATTTCTAATGGATTTGTATAAAAATTTAAACCCTCTATATTACAGTTTCTTTTTTTACTTTTGCTACTTGCTGAAACGCACACTATAGAAATTTCGAAGCCAGATCTTTTTAATATCTCTGCTTTATTTTTTTCTAAAAGATTTATAACTCCACTTCCAACTGTTCCAAGGCCAGCTATACCAATTTTTATTTTATTATTATTCATAGCGATGTATTATATAATACTTTTCAAACTTCTGACAGCTTGCTTAGTTCTTTGTTCATTTTCTATTAAACTAAACCTTACAAAATTATCACCATGTTTTCCAAAACCAATTCCAGGAGAAACTGCTACATTAGTTTCTGACAACAACATTTTACTAAATTCAAGTGATCCTAAATCTTTATATTTTTCAGGTATTTCACTCCAAACAAACATTGTAGCCTTAGGTGGAGTCACCGGCCACCCAATGCTATTAAGGCCTTTGCACAAGGCATCTCTTCTATTCTTATACATCATTCTTATATCTTCAACGCAGTCTTGAGAACCCTCAAGTGCTGCTATAGCTCCAACTTGCAGGGGTGTATAAGTACCATAATCCATATAAGACTTAATCCTTGATAAAGCGTCAACCAACTTACTATTTCCACACATAAAACCAATTCTCCATCCAGGCATATTATAAGACTTTGATAGAGTATAAAATTCAACTGCAATATCTTTAGCTCCATCTACCTGCAGAATTGATGGAGCTCTATAACCATCAAAAACTATATCAGCATAAGCGATATCGTGAACAAGATAGATATTATATTTTTTTGCAATTCTAACTAATTCCTTTAAAAAATTAATATCTACACATTTTGTCGTTGGGTTTGAAGGAAAATTAGCAATAATCATTTTAGGTGTAGGCCAAGAATTATTAATCGCTGTATCAAGAGAACTAAAAAAAATATCACTATCATCCTCTACTTTGATATAAATAATTTCAGCACCAGCGATTACGGCTCCATATGGATGAATAGGATATGCTGGACTTGGAACAATGACAGAATCTCCATTATTAAGTGTGGCTAAAGCTAAATGTGCAAGCCCCTCTTTTGATCCAATTGTTACTATAGCCTCTTCTTCTGGATCTATAGATACATTAAATTTTTCTTCGTACCAATTAGAAATCGCTTTCCTTAATCTTGGAATGCCTTTTGAGCTAGAGTATCTATGAACACTTTCTTTGTCAGAACACTCTTGCATCTTCTTTATTATATGCTCAGGTGTTTTTTGATCAGGATTACCCATACCAAAATCAATAATATCATCACCATTTTTTCTTGCTAAAACTTTAAGCTCATTTACAATATTAAAAATATAAGGTGGTAGTCTGTTGATTCTATAAAATTCTTCTGCCATTATGAAGTAACTATTTAAAATTTAATTATGTTATATTATTAAAATGCAATTTAATGAACAAATTTTAGAAAAAAATTCTAATGTTATTAAATCTTACACGTCATCATCTGTAACAGTGGTTGACAAAAAATATAACTATAATGTAATAGTTCCTCCTGAAAAATCTATTGTTAAATGCGCCGTAAATATAAAAAATTTTAAAAAAGTATCTATTGTAGAGAATCTAGACAACAATATAAAATTTGTAATAATAGCTTTAAATAATACAGGTTGCTTAAACAAAACACCAATTATTTCAGAATTGAATAAGTTGGGCATAGGTGCTGAAATTATGAATATAGGCTCTGCTTGCAGCTCACATAACATTTTACTTTCTGAGAAAAGAAATTTTTTAAGTTTTTTTCTTTTTGAATAAGCTATGGAATATACTTCTCTGGGTCCACTGATTTTCCATTTTTTCTAACTTGAAAGTGCAGTATAGGCTTTATAGAGTCTGTATTGCCAAGATTAGCTATTACTTGCCCCTTAGCTACAGAGTTATTCTCTTTTACTAATATTTTACTAGTATGAGCATAGGCTGTAAGAAAAGAATCATTATGCTTTATAATTATAAGATTTCCATAACCTTTTATACCATTGCCCGTGTAAACTACTACGCCATCAGACGCAGAATAAATCTCATCACCGATATTACCTGATATATCTATACCTTTTTTACCAATATCACTATAAGAAAATTTCTTAGAAACTAATCCATTATGAGGTCTAGACCAACTAAGGTTACTTTTATATTTTATTTTTTCTTTTTTTGAGTTATCTTTTTTTCTAAATTTATTAGATTTAATTACAATTTCATCACCAACGGATATTTTATAAGGTTTATCAATATTATTCCATTTTGCAATTTTTTTATAACTGACATCATATAAAAAAGAAATTGAAGATAATGAGTCTCCCTCTTTAACAATATAAATATCACCAGACTCTTCTGCCTGTCTAGACTTTAAACCGTAGGTAAAATAAACTCTTTCTTTTCTTGGTTCTTTTTTTGGAAATTTTTTTTTCGATGAATGATTATGTATTTTTGTACACCCAGTTATTATCAATAATAATATTAAATAAAGTACAAAAAAATTATTTTTAATCATGGTTTTTAATAATACTTATAATAAATAATTAATAATAATAATAATAATAATAATAATCCAATATATTCAAAATATTTTTTCAACCTATTTGCAAGCTCAAGTCCAAAATAATGAAATATTGCTGCTACCAAAAAAAATCTTAACCCTCTTCCAATAATAGAAGCAATAATAAAAGGTATTAATGCTAAAGACATATAACCAGCTGTAACTGTGAAAACCTTATATGGTAACGGAGTAAATCCTGCAATAATGATGATCCATACACTATTATCTATAAAAAGATTTTTTACGTTCATAAACGCTTCTTCTTCAACAAGATCACTTAAAATAGATATTTCAAAAAGATATAATCCTATTGTATAACCAACTAATCCACCTAATACAGAAAATAGTGTTGTATTTAATGCTAATTTAAGCCAATTGTATTTTTTTGTAAGTGCAATTGGGGCCAATAATACGTCTGGTGGTATTGGAAAAATGAACGATTCTATAAAACTAAGACCATATAAATATGGTAATACATTTTTTTTATTAGCCAATTCAATTATGTAATCGTACATACTTGTGAAGATTTTCAAGGAGTAACTCCTGCAAGCAATGGGACAAAGTTTACAATGCCATGAATTTTTTCAGTGAAGCCATTCTGAGTTTTAATAATTGATTTTAAATATTGTTTACCATTATTTTCTATTGGTGATAATAGAAGACCATTATCTTCGGAAAGCTGCTCAATAAGCGCTTCTGGAATGTCCATAGCTCCTGCTGTAACAATAATTGCGTCAAAAGGTGACTTTTGTGTCCATCCAGAATTTCCATCCGAAAATTTAGTATAAATATTTTTAAAGCCAATTTTCTTGAATATATTTTTTGATTTATTATGTAAAAGCTCTATCCTTTCTATAGTATAAACTTTTTCAACTAATAATGACAAGATTGCAGCCTGATAACCAGATCCAGTACCAATCTCTAAAACTCTTTTTGGGTTTGAGCTCATTAAAATTTCTGTCATTTTAGCTACTATCAATGGGTGAGATATTGTTTGCGATTTTCCAATTGGTAATGCAGTATTATCATAAGCTTTACTTGAAATTGCTTCATCAACAAAAATATGCCTTGGAATTAATCTCATAACTTCTAATACTTTTTTGTTACTAATACCCTCGCCCTCTAAAAATGATATCAATCTTAATCTTGATGAGTCTGAAGTCATGCCAGTTCCAGAGAATTTTTTAAAATCTATTGTCATGATTTCTTTATTTTATTTAGCATTTCCACGTCTGTTAAATCATAGAGAATAGGAGTTATAGATATCTTCCCACTATTTACTGCAAAGAAATCTGTCCCAATGCCATCATCAATTGGAATTCCTGCCGCACCTATCTTATATATATTTTTATTGTCAATTTGCTTTGCTGGTAAAGGTAATCCTCTTTTTCCAAGTCGTGTAAAATCAGAAACCTCTAATATATTTATAAAATTTTTCAAAGCAAAGTCAGGAATATTAATGTTTAGTAATGCATTCATTGAAATCTCTTTATTTGAAATTATATTTTCTATAAGGCGTGAGCTTAATATTGCAGCCTCATTAATATCAATATTTTCTTGGGCAGTTAAAGAAATTGCTATTGGTGACATTTTTAAATGCCTTCCTTCTAATGCTGCAGCTACAGTACCAGAATAGATTACGTCATCACCTAAATTTGCTCCTAGATTAATACCAGAAATTACAATATCAATATCTTCTTTTATTAAGCATGTTAAACCAATATGAACACAGTCAGCAGGCGTACCATCAATTACATAATGATTTTTTTTTACCTCATCTACATTAATATCTTTTCGAACAGATAAAGCGCTACTTCCAGCGCTATGATTTATTGCAGGCGCAGCAACATATATATCGTATTTTTTCTCTAACTCATTAATTAGTGCTTGAATACCACTAGCATAATAGCCGTCATCATTGGACAATAATATTTTCATATGTGATGATTATACTTAAAATATCATTTAGATGAAGAGTTATGATGGAAAATAAAATAATTGGGAGCTGTAAGCCAGGATTTCAAAAGAAAAGGTTTCAGAAATTGAAAAAAGGAGAGCTTGATATTGCTTTTGAGATTGATTTACATGGAAAAACTCTTATAGAATCAGAAAATTTCTTAGATATATGGATTCCAAAAATGCAATTTGATAATAATTTAGTAGGGATAATAATTCATGGCAAGGGTTATGGTTCTGGAATTGAAGGACCTAAATTAAAAAACTTTGTAGATCAATACTTGCAGTATAATCCAAATGTATTAGCTTACCATTCGGCTCAACAAAAAGATGGCGGTACTGGAGCAGTATACATACAATTAAAAAACATAAACTAGCAAAATAATATGAAGAAAAAAATATATAGCTGTATGGATGACTATGATCCAAATTCAATATTTATTGAAGATGCATTAAAACAAATAAAAAAAATATCAAAAAAAATAAATTCATATGAGTACGTAAATCTTTTAAATGCAAATAATAGAATTGTATATGAAAATATTAAATCAAGAATAAAAGTTCCAAATTATGACAACTCAGCAATGGATGGTTATGCTTTAAATATAAAAGATACAAAAAATAATAACGTTTTTACTGTTGTAGGAACTTCACTAGCTGGAATACCATTCAAAGGTAAAATAAAAAAAAATGAATGCGTAAAAATTATGACTGGGGCAGTAATTCCTTATAATTGCAACATTGTAATCATGAAAGAGGAGACCGAGTCTGATAAAAAAAGTATTATAATTACTTCTAAAAAAATAAAAATAAAACAAAATATTAGATTTTCTGGTGAAGATATAACACCTAATAAAGTAATAGTCAAAAAGAATCACATTGTTAATTCATCATCAATGGGTTTGCTGGCTTCTCAAGGAATAAATAAGATTAAAGTATTTAAAAATCCTGTTGTATCGTTTTTTACATCCGGAGATGAAGTTGTTGCAATAGATAAAAAATTACCATATGGAAAAGTTTATGATAGCAACAGATATACATTAACTGGAATGTTAGATAAAAATAATATTAAAATAATAGATTTAGGTCACGCTAAAGACAATATAAAAGATATTAAAAATAAATTTTATGAGGCAATAAAGAAATCAGATATAGTAATTTCAACTGGAGGAGTTTCAGTTGGTGATGCAGACTATATAAAAGAAGTTGTTAAGACCCTTGGAGATATTAATTTTTGGAAAGTTGCTGTCAAACCTGGGAGACCACTTGCATTCGGAAAAATCAAAGATACTATATTCTTTGGTCTTCCTGGTAACCCAGTTTCCGTAATGGTTACTTTTCTTTTATTTGTATTACCATCAATTAATATGCTTTCTGGGAGAAATTTTGAAATGCTTTTTAAAGATGCAATTTTACAATCGGACATAAGAAAGCGTAAAGGTAGAGCAGAATTTCAAAGAGGATTAGCTCAATATGATAATGGGAAAATCTATGTTGAATCTGTTGGTGAGCAAGGCTCAGGAATATTAAGTTCTATGAATAAAGCTAATTGCTTAATTTATCTTTCAGTAGAACAGGGATCTTTGAAAGTAAACGATAGCGTTAAAATTATAAAATTTAAAGATTATATTTAAGTATTTTTTTTTACCCATTCTGAAGAGCTATCGACAAAAAATTCTTTTTTCCATAGTGGCGCATTATGCTTCAAATCTTCTAATATATATTTTACTGCTTCAATAGAATTTTTTCTGTGAGCTGACCAACAAGAGACTGCTACTAAACAATTTTCTGGAAAAACTAAACCAACTTTATGCGCTATTAATATATTGTGAAGCTTGTAATCTTTTTTTGTATTTTCACTAAGCTTCGAAAGATATTTCTCTGTCATTTCAGGATAATGCTCTAATTTCATTGATATAACGTCATTCCTTACCGCATTTGTTTCACGCATATAGCCAATAAATATACTTTGCCCTCCAGAAAATTTTAAATCACAATTTTTGTTTTGATAATCCTCTATTAACTTATAAGGCTCTATTAATTCTGATGTTATTATTACTGAATTCATAAATTATATAATAGTATTGTTTATTTCATTAATAACTAATATTATCACTTTATGAGCAATAAAATTAAATTAAATATAGCTGTTTTAACGATTTCAGATTCTCGAACAAAAGAGACTGACAAATCAGGAAATCTTCTTGCGAAGTTAATTGGAGAGTCAGGGCATAAGGTTACCGAACATTTTATCGTTAAGGACTGCATATACTCTATAAGAAAAACTGTATCTTCTTGGATTGATAATAAATCTATAGATGTTGTTATAAGCACAGGAGGGACCGGAGTCACTGGAAGAGATGGAACGCCAGAGGCTGTAGAAGTTCTTTTTGATAAAAAAATTGATGGATTTGGAGAGATATTTAGATACATTTCATACAAGAAAATAAAGACTTCGACGGTTCAGTCTAGAGCTCTAGCAGGTGTGGCTAATTCTACATATATATTTTGCCTGCCTGGTTCGCCAGGTGCTTGCAAAGACGCGTGGTTAGACATTATTCAATATCAACTAGATTCTAATAACAAGCCTTGTAATCTTGTTGAGTTAATGCCAAGACTTAAGATTTAACCACCAATATACGACATTTCAGCTTTTTTAATAATCTTATATTTACCATCAACTATTCTAGTTTCTGAATACTTGTCATCGCGATCTGACCACATATCTACAAGATAATTTTTAATTTTATCATCGGACTCAGACGACCTAATAAGACCTTTAATGTCGTGAGATTTATTTGCAAACAAACATGTAAATAGTTTACCTTCAGCAGTAAGTCTAATTCTTGAGCAATCTCCACAGAAAGGATTTGATATAGAGCTTATGACACCAAATTCTCCTCCTTGATATGACCATCTTTTAGCAACTTCGCTATTATAATTTTTCTCTAAAGGCTTAATATGATATTTTTCTGAAATAATATTTAAAATATCTTCTAGAGAAGTAACATCATCTTTATTCCAGAAATTCACATTTCCAACATCCATAAACTCAATAAACCTTACTATGCAGCCAGTATTTTTAAAATTATCTAACATTGGAATTATATCTTCATGATTTACATTTTTTTTGACAACCATATTAACTTTTATATTTTGAAATCCTGCATTTTTAGCATTATCTATTCCAGATAAAACATCCAGAGGCGAATACTTGCTACCACTAATTTTATGAAAATTTTCTGGATTTAAAGTGTCTAGACTGACTGTAAGCCTATTTAAGCCAGACCCTTTTAATAACTTAGCTTTTTTTTCTGTTAAAAGAACACCATTGGTTGTCATACTTATATCAGTAATGCCACGAATCTCTTTGAGATGCGATATTAGTAAATGAATATTTTTTCTAAGTAATGGCTCTCCACCCGTCAAACGTACTTTTTTCACACCAAGCAAGGCAAGAATTTTCGTTAGCCTAATAATTTCTTCAAAACTTAAAATTTCAGTTTTTCTAAAAAATTTATAATTTGAATCATAAATCTCCTTAGGCATACAATATGAACACCTAAAGTTACACCTATCCGTTACAGATATTCTTACATCTCTTAGTTTTCGTGAAAATTTATCCGTTATATTCATTTTACTAATTTAAATTGTGGAGCTAGGCGGTTTCGAACCGCCGACCCTTTGCATGCCATGCAAATACTCTACCAGCTGAGCTATAGCCCCTATTTGAAAGATATTAGGCTAAAGCTGCCCCTTGTCAAGTATAAGAATTTTATAATAACATTTATTAAAAAATGATGTTAGAGTTTTACTGATAATGAATATTTCAAAAATTATAAAAGTATTAATTATGATTTCTATATCAACATCAGCAAATTCAAAAGATGGTGTATGGCAAGGAGTATTTGATATTAATGGTAATGGCAATTATGATTTTACAGGTTTAATTAGTGATAATAAAGCAACAGCATACACAGAAAAAGCAAAGGTTATTTATGATGGAAATATAACAACTGAAGATAATAAATTTATATGGAATTTAAAAATGTATCTTAAGGATGGGACAAGCTTTGGTACAGCAGAAATTACCGGTGAAATATTGAATGATAATATTATGAGTGGAAAATGGACTACAGAGCCAGCAAAAGACTACGGAAATATATATTTAGTAAAATTAAAAGATAATAAGGTTGTAGATACAGGAAAAATTATCAATAAGAATTGGATATCTAAAAATAAAGAAAATAAAATTAATATTTCAATAAATGAAAATAAAATTTCAGGAAAAGACAAAAACAATTGTAATTATTACGGACAAATCAAAAAAATAAATAAAAAAATATATTTTGCAGGTATTGAAATTGCTTCATGCGGAGCTTCTGATGGAGTTTATACTGGCATGGCACATATTAGAAAAGTTAATAACAAAAATAATTTAATAATAAATACAGTAAACAAAAATTTTAGTTTTTTTCTAAGCCTTTACTAATATCTTTTTTTTGAGATAAATATATTGACGCGATAATAAAAAACAAAGATATAATAGATAAAATATTAGCACTTTCTTTTAAAAAAACTACTCCTATAAAAAAAGCAAATATTGGTATAGGGTAATTTACCAAACTAAGAAAACTTGGCCCATAATCGTGAATTATTTTATAGTATATTACTGTTGCTAAAGCAGTTGAAAAGACTGACATAATGAGTAAAGAAATAATCGAATCTAAATAAAAATTAAAATTAATATTATAAAAATCATTATTAAGAAATAGTAAAACAAAGAGCTGAAAAGAAGAAAATAACATTACTGAAGCTGAAAGAGGTATAACATGCACTCCAATAATTTTTTTTACTAATAGCGCATTTAAAGCATAAAAGAATGCTCCAAGTATAACAGCAAATTTAGCAAGAAAATTATTATGCATACTTATACTATTATCATTATTAAGTAACAAAATAAATAAACCTAAAAAACCTAACATGAATCCAAAAAAAGTTTGAATATTAAGTTTTTCATATTTAAAATAAAAATGAGATCCTAGAACTGTAAAAATTGGCATAAAACCTATTAATATACCTGTTTCACTACTATTAATAGTTTGCTGAGCCCAACTAATTAAGAAAAATGGTATGGACGTTCCAGATAGCCCCAATACAAATAATAATATAAAATTATTTCTAATAAAAACAAAGCTATATTTTTTTACTAAAGAATAAAATAATAAAATTATGGCTGCTAAAAAAACTCTTGAAAAGGCTATTATACTTGGAGAAAAGGACTTTAAAGAGATCTCAATTAAAAGAAAAGCACTCCCAAACATTATTACTAAAAGTATAAAATAAAACCATTTATAGAAATTATTATAAGAAAGCATAATTAATATAAAACAATAGTATCCCTGAAAATAATCCTGCTAATAAATCATCAAATATAACACCAAAACTATTTTTAATTTTTTTATCTACATAGGATATTGGAAATGGTTTTAAAATATCAAAGAAACGAAATAATGAAAAACCTATGATAATATTGGTTATGTTGATATCAAAAAATATCATAAAAGACAAGTATCCAATAATTTCATCAATTACTATTGATTTATCATCAATGTTATCAAATAAGTTATTTTTATATGAATAATTTAATAACATTAATGACGATAAAAATAAAATTATGAGTATTAATATATTTATTAACAAAGTATTATTAAATAAATAAATAAATATCGGAACTGCTGATAAAGTACCAAAAGTACCTGGCATAAACTTAATTTTTCCAGAATAGAAACCAGTTAAAATAAAATCAATAATTTTTAGTATCATAATTTAAAATGCTCAAATTTTTCTTTGTTACTAATATTTAGTAGTTTATTATTAAGGTAAAATTCATTTTCATTATTTCTCATGATTTCCCCTATTTCGTAAATATCTAGACCAATATTACTACAGACATTATTTAGAATATTTGCATTTTCTTTTTTAACTGTAAATATTAATTCGTAATCCTCTCCATAATTAAAAATCTCTTCCCAAGTAACTTTTTTATTACTTATTAATAAATCTAGCTTTTCATTCCTTGGTATTTTATCAATATTTATTTTTACACCTACATGACTTTTTTTTGAAATATTATTTACTGACTCTAATATTCCATCTGACATATCTGTACAACAGTTTGCGTATTCTGGTAGCAATACGCCAAGAGTATTTCTTGTTTCTGGCAAGTGATAACTTTTATTTTTTCTTGCAAGAAAACTTTCACCAATTGGTCCAGAAATAAAAATTATGTCACCTACCTTAGCATTTGATGTGACCATAAAATTATTATGGTTTGTGTAACCTATTAAAGTCATAGATATATTTTGTGGACCATACGTTGTATCACCACCTATTACTGATACTGGATATTTTTTGAATACTTTATTATAACCTTGTATTAAATTTTCTATATATTCTTTTGAAGGTTCTTCTATTGTAAGGTTAATTAAAGCAAGAGCTGGATTTGCGCCCATTGCTGACAAATCACTAACATTTGATGATGCTGCTATGAAACCTAACTCAAAGGGACTTATGTCCGAAGAAAAATGCGTATTTAGGACCATAGAATCTGTTGTGGCGACAATATTGCAGTCTTGTTTAGGAAAAAAAACTGATGCGTCTTCTCCTACTGGTACAACAATTTCTTCCCTAAAATTAATATTTTCAGAAACTAGTTTAATGATTTCTTTTTCACTAATTATTTTCATTTGTATCATTTTTTACAAAATTATCTAAAAAAGCGTTAATAAATTTATAGCTATCTTGACCGCCAAATTTAGACGCTAGTTTAACAGATTCTGCCAATAAAATTTCTTTAGGTATTTCTTTGGTGCCATTTAACTCAAATATAAAACATCTAATTATACTTAATTCTACAAAATTAATATTTTTAATATCAATTTCTGATGTTTTTGAAATTTCATCATCTATAGTGATTATATTATTAACTACTCCAGTTACTATCTCTTCAAAATACTTATTATCTGATTTATTATAATTTTCATCTTCTCTAAAAATAGATTGCAACTCATCAATTTCACATTCATTAATCGACCATGAGTATATGGCTTGGAATGCTAATCTGCGAGACCATATATTGCGATTATTATTACGCATAGCATTATTAATTTTCATTTTTATAGACTATATTTCTTTTAGTGTGATTAAGGTTTTTATTGCAGCATTAGTAACATTGTATCCAATATTTAAATTGTCTTTATTATCAAAATTTATTTTTGATCTATCAAGCGCCTGTGATTTATTATATGCAGTTATAACGCCAAACATTATTGGCACCTTACTTTGTAAAGTTAGTTGAGCCAAAGCATTAGCGCATGCGCTCGAAATGAACTCAAAGTGCGCAGTTTCACCTTTTATTACACATCCTAAAGTTATTATACAGTCAATATTTTTACTATTGTTGTCAAGAGCTTGTTTTGCCATATATGGTAATTCAAACGCTCCAGGAACTTTTATTTCTTTTATATCGGCAAGAACTTTTTTATCCTCAAAGCATTTTTTTACACCTACATATAAATTATTTACAATATTTTCGTTAAACTCTGAGCTAATAACTAGAATATTATATTTTTCTTTAGACATTATTACTCCGTTATATATTTTTCAATTTCTAAGCCATAACCACCAAGACCATAGAAAGTTTTAGGCGAGCTTAATAATTTCATTTTTGTCACACCTAAATCAGATAGAATTTGTCCACCAACTCCTAATGTTCTTCGATCAAAATCTTGAACTGCGTCTTCATTTGTATCTTTGATATTCTCTATATCTTTAATTATAGCATTAACAGATTCGTTCCATCTTAATATTAATATAACGCCATTACCTTCATTATTAATTCTTTGCATTGCATTTTTTAAAGGCCAGCCAGAATGGTGTGATGAATGTAAAATATCTCTTATAGTATTTTGAATATGTACACGGACAAAAGTAGACTCTTCATTTTTTAAATTTCCTTTTACTAAAGCAACATGCATTGTATTAGACAAAATATCCTCATATGAAACTAAATTAAATTCTCCATACTCCGTATTTATTGGTGACTCACTTTTTCTTATAACTGTCTTTTCATGTTTTGTTCTGTATTTTATAAGATCCTCAATAGTGCCTATTTTTATCTTGTGATCTTCCGCTATCTTAGTTAATTCCGGGAGCCTTGCCATACTTCCATCGTCACTCATTATTTCTACAATTACTGCAGCAGGCTCAAATCCTGCAAGTCTTGCTAAGTCACAACCAGCTTCCGTATGACCAGCCCTTGTTAAAACACCACCTGGCTGTGCCATTAATGGAAAAATATGGCCAGGTCTTGATATGTCATTGGCTGTGGCATCTGGCATAACTGCTGTCCTTATAGTATGCGCTCTATCATATGCAGATATTCCTGTTGTAACTCCTTCTGAAGCTTCTATAGAAATTGTAAAATTAGTTTCATGTTTTGAATCTGTATCATTTTTCATTAGAGGTAGATTTATCTGCTTACATCTCTCTCTTGTCAGAGTTAAGCAAATTAATCCTCTAGCATACTTACTCATAAAATTTATATCTTCTGGAGTCACTTTACTGGCAGCCATAATGAAATCACCTTCATTTTCTCGGCTTTCATCATCGACTATTAATACCATTTTGCCTTTTTTTAAATCCTCAAGAATGTCTTCTGTATTTGATAACATTAATTTCTCTTAGCCTTTATTATTTAATAACTTTTCAACATGAAGCGCAATTCTATCCACTTCAATATTCACGATAGCTTCTAATTTATAAAACTGCATAATAGTGTTATTCCATGTAAAAGGAATGATATTTACAAAAAAACTGTCATCAGACTCTTTATTTACAGTCAAACTTACACCATCTACGCATATCGATCCTTTTTTAACAATATACTTAAAATAATTATTATTACTTAGTTTAAAACCAAGTCTATAAGATCTAGCATCTTCATGTAATTCTGTTAATTGAGCAATACAGTCTACATGCCCACTAACTAAATGACCACCAAGTTTATCTTGGAGACATAATGATGTTTCAATATTAACCTTGTAACCAGTGTTAATTTGAGTGAGACTAGACACATCTAAAGTTTCATTTGATATATCTACAGCAAAGCTATCTTTATTAATATTATATGCGGTTAAACATACTCCATTAACTGATAAGCTATCACCTTCTTCGATCGTAGAAACAAAATCGCTATCTACAGATAATATTGCTTGTATATCTCCATGATGGCTATTTATAGATTTTACTTCACCAATTTTTTGTATTAATCCAGTAAACATTATTTACTCAAAAATTTATAATTTATTCTAACATCATTAGAGAATTTCTTTATAGACTCAATCTTAATAGAATTACTATTAAGATTATTTATTGCAGAAGACGCAGGAATCCCAAATTTACCAATAATTTGTGGGCATAAATATAATACAAGATCATCTAGTAAATTATTTGATAGCAACGATGTAGATAATTTTTCACCAGGCTCAATCATAAGATTATTAATCTCATATTTTTTAGCCAAAATACTAAGTATTAAATTTAAATTAAGCCCTGATTTATTTTTTTTAACTTTTATAAAATCTATATTTTTTTTAGTCTCAAAATTTGTAGATATAGAATTAAATACAATTTTTTTCTCTGTTCCGTTGAAAAAATCATACTTATCAATATCTAATTCCAAATTAGTATCTAAAACAATTCTTATTGGATTTCTTTTTTTTTCAAAAATACCTAATTCTTTTTTATTTAACCTGACTGTTAATTTTGGATTATCTTTAATTATAGTTTGGGACCCAACTAATATTGCACAAGATTTAGCTCTAATAAATTGAACATCTTTTCTTGATTCTTTATTACTTATCCATTTATTTTTCGCATTAGTAATTTTATAATCAATACTAATTGCTTGTTTCATAAGTACATTTGGAATTTTTTTTGTTATTCTCGAAATAAATCCTTTATTAATATGGCTTGCTTCAGATTTACATAAACCCACATTTACATTAATACCACTTGATCTAAGTGCTTTAACTCCCTTTCCCTTAACTATTGGGTTTGGGTCTAAGATTGATATAACAACATTTTTAATTCCAGAATCTATTATTGCTTTTGCGCATGGTCCAGTTTTACCTTGGTGACAACATGGTTCTAAATTTATATACATAACCATATTGCTATTTACTTTTTTTGTTAAATTTTTTAAAGCTATAATTTCTGCGTGGTCTAAGCCAGCTTTGGCATGATACCCTTCACTTAATATATTTTTTCCCTGAGTAATAACACAACCAACCATAGGGTTTGGTGTTACTGTGAACATACCTTTTTCTGCTAACTCAATGGCGCGTTCCATAAAAGAAATTTGTGGTTTCATTATTTTTTGTTATTTATTTTTTCGTCATCGATTAATTTTAGCTGCGTTTTGATCATTTCAGGAGTTAGGTCTTTTTCTATAATACTAATTATGTCTTGGAATGCCTGAAGATCTTCAAAGCTATGGTAAACGGATGCAAAACGAATATAGGCTACTTGGTCTAACTCTCTAAGTTCCTGCATAACTAATATACCTATTTGCGAAGATATTATTTCTTTATCTGTAAGAGCTTTTAATTTATTTTTTATATTTTGAATTGCTATATCAATTGAATCTTTATCTACCGACCTTTTATTTAACGCTCTTATTATCCCTCTCTCAACTTTTTTTTCTGAAAAATCTTCCCTAGAGTTATCTTTTTTAATAACCCTAGGTAAATTTAAATCAGCTGTTTCAATGGTTGACCAGCGATTCTCACATTTTATACATTCCCTTCTTCTTTTCACACGAGAATTGTCTACAGTAAGTCTCGAATCAACTACTTTTGTGTCATGAAAATTGCAAAATGGGCAATGCATTTAGCACAATACTCCTTTACGCAGCAGAAGCAGCTTTTAATGCTACTGATTTTGCATATACAGGGTATTGAGAAGTTAAATTTAAAACCTTCTCTTTTACAGATTTAAGAGTAGATTCGTTTTCAATATCATCAAGAACATCACATATTAAATTGCCAAGAATAATAGTTTCTGCCTCTTTAAATCCCCTTGTTGTTATTGCAGCTGTGCCCAATCTTATGCCACTTGTAACAAATGGACTTTGAGGATCATTAGGAACAGAATTCTTATTAACAGTAATATTAGCTTTATGAAGCGCAGCATCTGCTGCTTTTCCAGTTAGACCCTGTTTAACTAGACTTACTAACATTAGATGATTTTTAGTCCCACCAGAAACGATATCAAATCCTCTGCTAATTAAAGTTTTAGCTAATGTATCTGCATTAGCAACAACTTGCTGCATATACACTTTAAATTCTGGCTCTAACGCTTCTTTAAAAGCTACAGCTTTAGCGGCAATAACATGCATTAACGGACCACCTTGAGTTCCAGGAAATACAAGAGAGTTAAATTTCTTTTCTAAGTCTGGGTTAGATTTGCAAATTATAATTCCTCCTCTTGGCCCCCTAAGAGTCTTATGTGTTGTAGATGTTACAACATCAGCAAACGGGACTGGCGATGGATAAACGCCCCCAGCAACTAAACCTGATACATGGGCCATATCAACCATAAAATAAGCATCAACTTTTTTTGCTATTTGGGACATTCTTTCCCAGTCAATGACTTGAGAATAAGCAGAAAAACCACCTACAAGCATCTTAGGTTTATGTTCCATTGCTAATTTTTCAATCTCGTCATAATCTAACATCCCATTGTCATCTATTCCGTACTGAATAGCGTTAAATAATTTTCCAGAGAAATTTACTTTTGATCCATGAGTTAAGTGACCACCAGCATCCAAGCTCATTCCTAAAATAGTATCTCCAGCATTTAATAAAGCTAGATAAACTGCAGCATTAGCTTGAGACCCTGAGTGTGGCTGAACATTCGCATAGTCAGCTTTATATACTTCTTTTAATCGATCAATGGCTAGTTGTTCTGCAACATCAACATTTTCACAACCACCGTAATATCTTTTGCCGGGATAACCCTCTGCATATTTATTTGTTAATACTGAACCTTGAGCTTCTATTACTCTTGGGCTTGCATAGTTCTCAGATGCTATAAGCTCAATATGTTCTTCTTGTCTTACAATTTCATTTTTTATAGCTTTTGCTAATTCTGGATCGTAACCTTCTATTTTCATATCTTCGTTAAACATCGTATCTCCTTCCGTGTAATATAAAATTATTCAATAAATTATGTGTTATTTTCCGCTAGAGTCTTTAGTATGTCAACAATCACAGGACTTGAACCAAAATATGGCAATGATTTTATTGTCACACCTTTATGTTTCAACCTCTCTTTATCGACAATGGTAGGTATATCCACAATTACATGCATTCCAGCAGCTAAAAAGTAAGGCATTATTAGTATTTCGGAAGCATCATTTTCGATACAAGACTGTATACCATCTTGAATTGACGGCGTAGCTATCTCTAAAAAGCACGCCTCAACAATATCAAAAACTTCAGATTTCAACGATATGTTGTTAGCAAGCTGATGAATTTCAATATTTGATACTTTTTTTCTGCTACCATGAGCAACTACCAGTAATGCTTTTTTCTTTTTATTCAATTATTTACACCTTTTAATTCATTTAAATTATCTAAAGAGTCAACACTTATTCCTGGATCGCTAACTGCGCGATAAGCAGATATTTTAAGTTTATTATCTAAAAATCTATACTGTTCAAGACTTAAACTAATCTCATTATTTGATTGAGGCAGATTCATGTATAAGCATAAATCTTTGACTGAATAAGAATATATACCAATATGTTTATGTATCCCCTCATCAAAATCATCATTAATAACCCTACAAAAACCCTCGACACCATCTCTTATAATAATTTTCACGGTATTTTTGTCTAAATAAAGGTCTGGGCTACTTAATGGGTAATATAAAGTGGATAAACCTACGTTATTTATAGATTTATTTGCTAGGAAATCAATATTATCTGCCATTAACTCAGGCATATCTGCCTGCAGATTAATCACTAATACACTTTCCTCCCATTCTAAAATCTTTGCTAATTCCGCTATTCTTTCAGTACCGTTATTATTATTTGAAGATGTAATATAGACATTATCGGTAAAATTTTTTGCAACTTCATAAACTTTGTCGCTATCAGTTGCTATGTAAACATCTTTTGCATTAGATTTTTTTGCATTTAAAAAAACATGTTCAAGCATGCTTTTATTGCCAATTTCGGCTAAAACTTTGCCGGGAAATCTAGAAGAATCATAGCGAGCAGGAATAACCACATAAAAGTCCATAAATTCCTCTTCTCTTATTTTAGATATAAATCTTTGAACTTTTCATACTCATCAGAATCAAGCTCTCTAGCACTCGTTTCAAGCATAACCGGAATGTCATCTTTAATAGGATAAGCAAGTCTTGCTGGCAAAGAAATCAACTCATTTGACTCTTTATGATAATGTAACTTGCTCTTTGTTACAGGGCAAACAAGCATGTTTAGTAAATTTTTATTCAAAATATTTTATACCTTTAATAGATCTAATAGCTTATCATTCAACATTATTTTAATATCATTATCAACAATAATTTTTGTTGGCAAATAATATGTATTTTTTAATTTGAATTTCTCACATTTTACAAAATCTTTTTCTGTCATTAATACCTTGTAGTCATCATTAAATATAAAATCCTCTTCATTTAAAAGATAATGATCTGGGTAAATGTGAGTTACTAAATCAATATTAAGTCTTTCTAGATTTTTAATCAAAAGATCAGGATTTGCAATTGCAGTCACAAGATGTGCAGTAGTTCCACTAATATCAGATATGTCAATCTCTGTTGAGTTAACTGAAGATATAGCTTTAGTTATATCATAATAAAATCCTTTTAAATCTGATTTTTTACTTTTATTAAAAACTATATTTTCATAATATTTTATAGCTGAAGGCGGCTCTCTTAATGGTCCAGCAGGAAGGACTAAACCATTGCCAAATGGTTTGCTTTCTTTAACAATAACAATATTAAGATTTCTATTTAACTTATAGTGTGTGAGTCCATCATCTGAGATGATTACATCTAAACTATAATTTTTTGCTAAGTATTCATATGCTTTTTTTCTATCTTTACACTTACATACTACGCAATTAGTTTTTTTACTAATTAAAATTGCCTCATCCCCAACTTCACTAGGAGATGATTTATCATCTACAATTTCTAATTTTCTAGGGTCAGTAGTTTTGTACCCTCCAGAAATTACAGCCACATTATAGCTTCTTGCGTTTAAATAATTACATAACCATATAACTAAAGAGGTCTTACCTGTGCCGCCAACTGTTAGATTTCCTATTACAATTACTGGAACAGTATTAATTCTTCTTTTAGTTTGTAGAATTTTTTTAAAAAAGTTTATGACTATATATATTAAAGATAATGGAGTTAAAATAATATTTAAGATATATATATTATCTAAGGAATACAAATAGAACTTTTTAAGAATTGGTAGTTTTGATTTATTAAACACTATTTAAATATTTGTGAATTGTAAAGTTTATAATAATAATTTTCTTTATCTATCAATTCCTTGTGATTTCCTGACTCAATAATAGACCCGTTATCCATTACGACTATTGTATTAGCATTTTCTACAGTCGACAACCTATGGGCAATTATTATAGTTGTCTTACCCTTCTTGAGCTCATCTAAGGCTTTTTGAATATATTTCTCTGATACTGTATCAAGAGATGATGTTGCCTCGTCAAATATTAGTATATGTGAGTTTTTTAAAAAAGCTCTAGCTATTGCAAGCCTCTGTCTCTGACCTCCAGATAATAGGACTCCATTCTCACCTATAATAGTATTTATTCCATCTGGCATATCATTAATAAAATCTTTAGCATAAGACTGTTCAAGAGCTTTATTGATATCTTTATCTGAAATATTATTTTGTCCATAAGATATATTATTTCTAACTGTATCATTAAATAGAATTGTATCTTGACCAACATAACTAATATTATCTCTTAGAGACCCAAGAGAAAAATCATTAATTTCTACATTATCAATAGTAATTTTACCTGATATTGGATTATATAATCTTGGTATTAAATTTACTAATGTTGACTTACCGCAACCAGACATTCCTACAAGAGCGACAAATTCTCCTGTTTTTATAGTTAAATTAATATTATTTAAAATTGTAGAATCTGAGTTTTCATATTTAAAACAAACATCCTTAAAAATAATATCATTATTTATATTTACGCTATTAATTATACCTTTGTCATTCTCTGAAGACTGATCTATCAATTCAAAAACATTTTCTCCAGCTGCTATACCTTGTTGAAGTCTTGCGTTAATACTTGCCAAACCTCTTGCTGGACCCAAAATCATAAACATTGCAAACATAAAAGAAACAAATGAACCAACTGTTATTGACTCTAATATAAAATCAAAAGTTGATAATAAAATAATACCAGATAATGAGGATCCAACAATTAACATTATTACAGCACTATTAATTCCTTCTGTAAGTGCTAAATTCATATGACTTAATCTATTTTTATTGTTGGTATCGTTGAATCTAGATTTTTCCTTATCATACCCTTTAAATATTTTTACAATTTTATTTCCCTGAATTACTTCTTGAACTACATGAATGATACTTCCTATAGAATTCTGAGCATCATGTGTTAATTTTCTAAATTTTTTATTTAGAGAGCTTACTAAAACAACAATAAAAGGTGCAGCAGTTAAAAAGAATAGTGTTAGTTCCCAACTTAGATAAAACATCCAAATTAGTAAACCTACAATAGTTAAAGTATCTCTAATTAATATTATTAAGCTTTTTGCAGCAACTGTTGAAAGTAACTCAACATTATGAGATATTCGAGACATCAAATTTCCAGATGAAGATTTATCATAGAAAGAAATTGGCAAATTTAGTAACTTTTTAAACATTAGCTCTCGAAGTCTAAAAACTAAGGATCTTCCGACTTTAGCCATAAAATATATTGTTAAAAAAATTCCCAAGGATCTAATAAAAAAAATAGAAAATAGTCCAAGTGGTAAAAGTGATATAACACTTTGATCTCTTTCTATAAAACCACCATCTAGTATTGGCTTCATAATTGCAGATAATGCTGGATCACTTAACGCAGTAATTATCATTCCAAATATAGCAATGGTTACCGGAGTTGCATTATCTTTTAAGGCGATGCTAATAAGCCTCTTATAGATTAACCAGCCACTTTTTTGAGTACTTTGATTCAATTTCTTATATACTTCCATTAATTCAATTAAACACTTATTCTACAGAAATGATAAAAAATGTAATCAAAAGATTATTTCCTAAACTAGATTCCGTAAAGGAAGAAAAAATTCTTAAAATTTTTGGTCCAGCAGTTCTGCAGCCAAATTTGTGGCATATAAACAAAAAATCAGTTTCAAGAGGCTTTGCCATAGGTGCATTTTGCGCATTTATACCAATACCTGGGATTCAAATGATTTTGGGCGCGTTCCTATCTATAACATTTGCAGGAAATCTTCCAATTGCAGTAATTTTAACTTGGATAACGAATCCTTTTACTTACGTACCAATAGTATATTTTGCGATTAAAATTGGAGATTTTTTTATAAATACGAAAACAAATTATGAAATTAGAAATGAAGAAGTCAATATGTTATCTGATTTAATACAATATTGGGAACCATTATTCTTAGGTTCATTCATACTTTCATGTTTAGGCTCCTTATTAAGTTATATATTAGTAAGAGTATACTGGAGATACTATGTTTTAAAAATTTGGTCAAAAAGAAGAAAAAAATCTAGATAGATTTTAACATGCCATTATTAATTGTTAATTTTTTATTTAATAAAGAAGCCATTTCTAAATCGTGAGTTGCTACAATTAAACTAGAGTTATTATAATTAGCCAAATCAGTTAACAATGAAAAGATATTTTTTGCATTAATTTTGTCAAGATTACCGGTTGGTTCATCTGCAAAAATAATTTTAGGATCATGAATAATTGATCTAGCTATTGCAACTCTCTGCCTTTCGCCACCAGATAATTTATCAATTTGAAAATCTGATCTATTGCTTAAACCTACTTTTTCAATTATCTCGTTAGTTTTAGAAATAACATAACTATTTTTTTTATTTGCTATTAACAAAGGTAATGATATATTTTCTTTAACATTTAATTCTTTAATCAGATGATGTGATTGATAAATAAATCCAATTTTTTTTAATCTAATATTACATAATTCATCTTCACTAAAATCAGAAATCAATTTATTGTCTAAATATATTTCACCAGAGCATGCACTTTCTAGGCCTGATATCACGTGTAACAATGTACTTTTACCACTTCCAGAAGCTCCTACTATTGCTATACTTTCCCCTGAAGAAACTTCTAAATTTATATTATTTAAAATATTAATATCTTTTTCACCATCAGAAAATTTTTTATTTATATTTTTACATTTTAACATGATTAGTTTCCTTTAAGAACTTCTGCTGGTTTTGTTTTTGATGCTTTAATAGCTGGGTATACGGCTGCTATCAAAGCAAAAATAAATGATATAATTGATACATATAATAAATCTTTAACTTCTACTTTAACAGGCACGGTACTAATCATATATACATCTGAATTTATTAGACTATGCCCAAGAATATATTCAATAAAAGCAACAATGTAATCTAAATTAAGTGATATCAATAAACCTATTCCCAAACCAAGAATGATTCCAGTAACACCAAGGAATGCACCTTGTAAAATAAATATATACATTATATTTTTCGAATTCATTCCTATAGTTTTTAATATTGCTATATCAGTTTTTTTTTCAGACACAACCATGAACAATGAAGATATAATGTTAAATGTTGCAACTAGTACTATTAAAAACATTAATAGCATTAACATTGTTTTTTCCATTTTTAATGCGTTAAAGAAGTTTTTATTCATCATTGTCCAATCTATTACAATATAATCTGTATTTGGATACGAATTTATGGAATTGGATACTTTTTTTGCCTTAAATAGATCATTTAATTTAAGTCTTAATCCGGTTACATTGTTACCCATATCATAGAGTGTTTGAGCCTCATAAATATCAATAAAAACAAGATTTTTATCATATTGCTGCATTCCAAATTTAAAAATAGATCCAACCTCAAATCTTTTTAGTCTTGGCACAATTCCTATTAAAGTTGTATTTGCTCTAGGAATTACTAAAGTAATTTTATCTCCAATAGATAAATTCATTTTTTTTGCTAAATCAATTCCAATGGATATCTGATAAGGTTTTAAGCCAACATTATTAAAATCGCCTTCAATAATATTGTCTGACAAACTTGTAACATTTTTTTCATACTCGGGAATAATTCCTTTTACCTGTATACCATGAACATTTCCTCCAAAACTTATCATTGCTTGACCTTCGACATACGGAGCTGAATTTGCTACCAGTTTGTTCTTATCAATTTTAAATTTTAGTTTATCCCAATTTTTTAGAGTATAATTTTCTTCAGTAACAATAATATGGGAAACCATACTCAAAATTTTATCTCTCATCTCACTATGAAAACCATTCATGATTGACATAACAACTATAATGGCTGAAATACCTAATGAAATACCAATTACTGATGACTTTGAAATAATAGATGTAAATCTACTGCTTTTTTTTGATCTTAAATATTTGTACGCAATATAAAATGAGATGTATTTCATCATTCACCTGTAACTACAGAATTGATTTTAATAAGAATATAATTTGAAGAGTTAATTTTCATAGGTAATGACCTTCCTATATAATCACCGGGCATAGTCATTGCTTTCTTGTATTTTGTAATCCTTGCTTCCACAATAATTTCTTTAGCACTTGAAAGCGTCTGATCCTTTATCATACTCATAGTGTTATCTAATTTCACATTATAGTTTTTTTTCATTTTGTCCACTTCAAAAATGTCTATTGCTAATGGAATTCTCATACCATTACTCCTTCTAGCATAAACAAATAATGCTTCATTACCAGTAATTTTAGATAGAATATCATCATGAATCAAAATCGTTATATCAATAACCGGATCTTTTGATTCAAAAAAATAAATTATTTTATATCTCATATACTCACTTGAATAAGCGTATATAGAGAATGTTAAAATAGGCATAAAAGCTATTAAAAAAATATATAAATATCTAGTATTAATTTTTTTACTAGATTTGAATGTATTTTTTTTTACATCGTAATTATTATTTATATTATCATTTTTAATAATTTTTTTATTTTTTTTCATAATTAAAAATAAATAAGATAAAGATATTAATAAAATTAAGAAAGGGCTGTACCATAAAAACCATGTTGATTTTTTTACAGGAGGATTATATAAAACATAATCTGTGTATCTATCAGACATAAACTTGTATATATCGTCTTCAGATTTTCCAGATTCAAGCATTGTTTTAACTTTTAATCTAAGATCTTTAGCTAGATTTGAATCAGACTCTGATAAAGATTGATTTTGGCAAACCAAACATCTTAGGTTTTCTATAATCTTATTATATTCCTGATTATTTTCTGCATAAGTTATATTAAAAAAAAATATTACGATAATTACAGTTATTATTTTTGTTTTCATTTCTTTATTTTTGGTAATAACACATCATTAAAATATTTATTGTCAATTGGGCCAACATGCTTGTGAATAATTATACCATTTTCATTTATAAGAAAAGTTTCAGGCGCTCCATAAACTCCAAAGTCAATTGCAATATCCCCGTCGCTATCAAAAATAATTTTTTTATAAGGGTTACCTTTACTTCTTAACCATTCTATAGCGTTTTCCCTACTATCTTTATAATTTAAACCATAAATCTCAATAGTATCGGTATTATATATATCTATTAAAAAATTATGCTCAAGGCTACATCCATAACACCAGCTACCCCAAACATTTAGTATATAAGATTTTCCTAACATATTTTGGTTTGTAATTATCTTATTATCAATCAAAGTTGTTGAAGAGAACTCTGGGACAGACTTTCCGATAAGTGGTGACGGAATAAGTGTTGGATCTTTATTTAACCCACTATAGAGAAAATAAAGTATGATTAAGAAAACTGGTATTGGAATAACTGCTAGCTTATATCTCATTATTAGTTGTTATTAACAGAATTAGTTCTGCTAAATATACCAAAAAAACCACCTAAAATCATCAAGCCAACCCCATACCACAATAGCTGAATAAATGGCTTATAATAAATTCTAACAACCCAGGAATCGTCTGCAATATTCTCTCCAAGAGCAATGTAAATATCTCTCATAAGTCTTGAGTCAATAGCTGCTTCTGTCATAACATTTTTTTGTATATTATATGTTCTTTTTTCTGGGAAAAAAGATATTACGTATTTATCGTTCTTATAAGCGTCAAATATTCCCATTTGAGAAGTATAATTACTAGATAATTTTCCTTCAACATCAACAAATTTAATTTTAGTATCTTTAATTAAAATCTCAGAACCCTTAACCATAATAATTTCTTTTTGAGAGGAGTAATACGTACTTACCGTTACACCTATTATTAAAACTCCAATTCCAATATGCGCAAGAGAATTTGCTATTATAGAACTTGGGATTGATAAAAGAGTCTTAAAGTAATTTTTTTCGAAAGTATTATCAAAAATCTGAAACATTTTTATTGTGGAAGAAATTATTGTAAATAATGCTAATGAAATTCCAAGATAGACTATAAAAATATCACTTTTGTAATAAAAATTCATCCATACATAAGCAATTACTAACGAGTAGAATAATATTTTCCCTAGCTTTTTAGATAAACTATTATAATTAGTTTTTGACCAGTTACTATAAACTGCTGGAGCCATAAGAAAGACAACTGGCAGCATTAAAGCAGAAAATATAAAATTAAAATATGGTGCCCCAACTGATATCTTCCCTAAATCTAGTGAACTTGTTATTAAGGGGTAAAGTGTTCCAAGTAAAATAGCAAACGTAGTAATTGTTAAAAATAAATTGTTTATTAATAATATAAATTCTTTTGAAGTTACAGAATACTCTCTATAAAAAATTAATTTTGATGATCTTGAAAAATATAATATTAAGGATGAGCCAATTATTAACGATAGGAATATTAATATATATAGGCCCCTTTCAGGATCGTTTGCAAATGCATGCACAGAGACTAAGATTCCAGATCTAACAAGAAAAGTTCCTAATAAACTTAAAGAAAAAGTTAATATTGACAAGAGAATACTCCAACTAATAAATATACCTCTTTTTTCAGATACAATTAATGAATGCAGCAATGCTGTAATAGCTAGCCAAGGCATGAATGAAGCATTTTCAACTGGGTCCCAAAACCACCATCCTCCCCAGCCCAATTCATGATAAGCCCACCAGCTACCAAGAGATATACCAATTGTTAAAAAAACCCAAGATGAAATTACCCATTTTCTTAACCATGAAATCCATTCAGTCTCTATATGACCATCAATCAATACAGCAACTGCAAATACAAAAGGTACACTCGTTCCTACATAACCGATGTAGAGTAATGGCGGATGTATTATTAGACCAGGATCCTGAAGAAGAGGATTAAGGTCTTTGCCATTAAGTGGTATTGGAAAGATTCTATCAAAAGGATTTGAGCTAAAAAGGATAAAAACTAGAAAAAATAATAATAAGACCCCCATAATTGAAATCATATCTATTACAATTCTTTTTGGAATTTTTCCTGAAAACAAAGGTATACATGCTGACCATAAAGATAAGATCAAAACCCACAATAGTATTGAACCTTCATGTGCACCCCATACAGCTGAAAATTTGTAAATATTTTCTAGGGAGATATTTGAATTACTTGCTACATATCTTAAAGAAAAATCATCAATTAAAAAAGCATACACTAGAAAAGAAAAAGATAAAAAAATAAGAGATAAAACTATAAATGAAAGATTTTTACAAAATGCATATCTTAGGTCTACATCAATAAATTTCTTTAGAAAAATTATAGAAAACATACACAAAGATAACGTTGCAGAAATGCTTAAAAATAAATTCCCAATCTCAGTAATCATTTTTTATAAAGAGCTCCATTTTTTTCTTTCATCATATCAGCAACTTCTGGGGGCATGTAATTTTCATCATGCTTTGCAAGAACTTCGCTTGCAACAAAAGTGCCATCTTTTGATAATTTTCCTGACATAACAACGCCCTGTCCTTCGGCAAATAAATCTGGGAGTATGCCCTCGTAAGTAACATTCATTTCTTGATCTAGATCATGTATTTTAAAATAGACTTTGAGGCTATCTTTAGATTTGATAAATGAATTAACTTTAACCATACCACCAACTCTTATATGGGAATTTAACGGCGCTTCTTTTTTGGATACTTGTGTTGGTGTATAAAAATATACCATATTTTTACTAAACGCATATATCAATAGAGAACTAAAGCTAGATATTGCGAAAAAGAACACAAGAACCTTGGCTATTGTTTTTTTATTTCTACTTGTTATCTTTATCATTTTTTTTCGCAATTTCTTTTTTCATAGCATAATGTGGAATTAAAAAACCTAACAATAATATTACTATCGAAAATATATATGCAACATAAACAAATACTGTATGTTTGCCCATATCAAAGAATTCAATCATTTTTGAGCTCCTCCATCCATTTATTATTTTTTTCCCTCATATATATACCAAATCTCATTCTCTTTATGAGTATTGAAAGAAAGTACATATTAAATACAAAAAACATGTAGAGCAATGGGAGTAACATTGTAATGTGGGCAGATGGTTTTTCAAATTTAGTTACAGTCGGCCCCTGGTGTAATGTGTTCCACCATTCTACCGAATAATGAATTATTGGTATATTTATAAGACCAATAATTGCTAACAATGATGTTATTTTTATTGCTTGCCTTTTATCACTATATGCAGAATATAAAACCATGATGCCTATATATAAAAATAATAAGATTAACTCTGATGTTAGTCTTGCATCCCAAACCCAATATGTTCCCCAAGTTGGTTTCCCCCAAACCATTCCAGTAACCAAGGCAATTATAGTAAAAAATGCTCCAATAGGAGCACATTGAATACTAGCAATTTCCATAATTTTAATCTTCCAGACAAGAGCTATAAAGCCAGTTGCAGCCATAATCATGTAAGTCTGCATTGATAGCCATGCTGCCGGTACATGAACATACATTATTCTATAACTATTCCCCTGCAAATAATCTGTTGGGGCAATAAATAAACCCCAATAAATACCAATACAGAATAAAATTAATGTGAAAGCTGAAAGAAAAGAAGAGATTTTCCTAGTTTTAGTATAAAAAAATTTTAAATTAGCAATTTTAGAAATATTCATAATTAATTATTAATACTAAGCTCCAAGGTATATTTAAGTAAATATGGCATTATAGGTAGAATTAAAAATAAAAGAGCCATTAGAATAAAAAGCTGCATATCATAAGGAAGTCCCAAAGAAACAGAATCAATAGCGCTAGCAGAAAATATTAGAACTGGAATATAAAATGGTATGACAATAATTGGTGTTAAAATATTATTCCTAGCAAGACCTAGCGTTAAAGCAGACCCAAAAATTCCTATAGATATTAAGATTGGGGTTCCCATTAGCAAGGTGATCAATATTACAAAAGAGTCTTCAAAAGATATATCAAAAAGAAGTGAAACCAATGGCATGAATAAAATTATTGGTAGGCAAGTGAATAGCCAGCATGCAATGATTCTTAAAAATAAAATTAATTCAACTCCTGTACTAGAAGTTAAATACATTTCAATAACACCATTATTATAGTCATCTCTAAAAAAATTATTAGAACTAAGTAAGGTAGTCAATATTGCTGTAATCCAAATTACTCCAGGAATAATATTGTCAAATAATAATTTATCAGGACCTAATACTAAAGGAAAAATAGATATAATAAGAAAAAAAAATATCAACGGTAAAAATACATTATTTAAATTTCTAAAATATAAGATTAACTCTTTTTTTATAAGATTTTTTATCATTTACCTTAATTTTCCATTTTAAAAAATTTAAAATTATCTACATCGTCAGAAAAATCATAATGTGATGAAGCAACTATTATGCCGCCTATTTTTTGATGCTTAGAAAAAAGATTTATTAAATTTTTGACAGCAATTTCATCAAGAAAACTTAATGGTTCGTCTAGTAGCCAAATTTTTTTTTGAGATAGAATTAATCGCGCTAATGATGTTTTCTTTTTATTTCCTTCTGAAAGCTCAGATACCATAAAATCTTTATATTTATATATATCAAAATACTCCATTGCATCCTTAATTTTATTAACTGAATTCTTATTTACTGTTTGATCAAATGCGCCAAGATATTCTAAGTTTTCAGTTACCGTTAAATCATCATTTAAACTATTTTTATGTCCAATATAGATAATATTATCCAGATAGTTGCTTTTACGATCTTGTATATTAATATTATCAATCAATATATGGCCAGAATCTAGATTTTCTATTTTACACAAACATTTAATAAAAGTTGTTTTTCCACAACCATTTGGCCCCATTACTATACAAATTTCACTATTATCAAGAATAATATTAGCATTCTTAAAAATAATATTATTATTTTTGTAGCAAGTTGCTGAATTAACTAAGATTTCCATATTATTAAAGATTTATTCCAATTAAATATATTGTCTAATAATAACATATGAAATTATTCAGATAAATTGTACTTGCGAGAACATTTTACTTGATAATAATGTAAAATAGCCTCCCTATTTAAACCAAAATTAATCTAATGAGCAAAATATCGTTAACGGATAGAATTAATACTTATTTTAATAATGCAGATTCTTTAAAATATGATGGGCTAAGCTTCTCATCAGACTCATTATTTATTCACTCAAAGAAAATAGATAAAAAACTCATTGTCGCAGAAAATAACATTCAGGGTGAAAGATTAGAAAAAGAGCTGAACTTACTTCAAAAAAAAGATTCTGACGAAGATATAATTTTTATCCCTGGTACAGAGGAAATGCCTTATGACATGGTTGATTCTGATAAATTCTTAAGTTCAAAAAAAAATTTAAATTTAATAAGGTACATAAAATCAAATTCTACAAAAATAACTGTAATTACAACTGCTAAAAATCTTCAAAAAAAACTAATTCCAAAAAAAATCTTAGAACAAGAAACGCTAAGAATAAAAAAAAATGATAACTTGGATTTAAACACAATAAAAAGTACTCTTGTAAAAATCGGTTATATAAATAATCCTCAAGTAAATTTTCATGGTGAATTTTCAATTAGAGGTTCTATAATTGATATTTTCCCAGGTGGTTATGATGAACCTATAAGAATTGATTTAAATGATATTGAGATTGAAACTATAAAATATTTTGATACTCAAACTCAAATAACATCTAAAGAGTCTCTAAGTGAAGAGATATTTATTGTTCCGATGAACAATATTATTCTTGGTCAAGATAATATTATAAATTTTAGAAAAAAATTTAGAGAGATATTTGAAGGAAATCCAAGTAATAACAATATTTATTCAGGAGTTAGTAATGGCCTATTGCCACAAGGCTTAAATAATTATTTTCCATTGCTATTTAATAATACAGAAAATCTATTTAATTATTTTGATACCATAAATAATATTATTATCTGCGAAAATATTAATAATAAAATAGAAGAAAATTATGAAATTATTAAAGAAAAATTTAATTTTTCCAAGGAAAATGATGATTCTGTTTTGGACCCAAACTATATTTATTTAGAAAATAATTTAATACACGACGAGTTTTATAAAAAGTCAGTGACTGAAATAATCTCAGATAAGTCACTTGACAAGGATTCATATAATTTTAATATTTCAGCTGTGCCTGATATATCTATTAAACCTTACCTTAGCGAACCAATAAATGATCTTATTTTATATATAAATAAATTATCTTGCGTTGTTCTATTTTGCCAAGATAGTAAGAAAATTACACAATTTGAAGACATATTTATTAGTAATAGTCTTGACTACAAAATTGTGGAATCAATAGACGATATAAACTTAAGTAGTAATAAGTTTTATATAATTAATGGTTATATTTCAGAATCTTTTAAGATTAATGATCTTGGTTTATCTTTTATAATAGGCAGTGACATTATAAAAGAAAAAATTAAGCTTCAAAAAAATAAAAATAACGCTAAGTCAGCTTTTTTCATAGACCAACTTAAGAATCTTGAAATTGGATCACCTGTAGTGCATGAGATTCACGGTATTGGAAGATATAATGGCCTGCAATATATTGATAATGGCAGTGTATCCAATGAGTATCTCACAATACTTTATGAAGATGACGATAAATTATATGTTCCTGTCGCATCATTACATCTTGTAAATAAATATAATACTGTCGAAGATGAGGCTGCACCCCTTCACAAGTTAGGTGGTTTTTCTTGGAGTAAAGCAAAGAAAAAAGCTACAAAGAATGCCTACGATATCGCGGCAGAGCTATTAGAAATAAATGCAAAAAGAGCGTTAAGAAAAACTCTAAAATATAATATTAATGAACTTGAGTATAATCAATTCTCTAGTGAATTTATATATGATGAAACTGAAGATCAAGAAAACGCAATAAATGATGTAATGAAAGACTTAACATCAGAAAAACTTATGGATAGGCTTATTTGTGGTGACGTAGGTTTTGGTAAAACTGAGATTGCATTAAGAGCAGCATTCATATGTGCTTCTAATTTTAAGCAAGTTGTTATTTTAGCGCCAACAACATTGTTAGCAGAACAACATGAGAAAACATTTAATAATCGATTTAAGAATTGGCCATTTAAGATAAGATGTTTATCTAGATTTAAATCGAAAAAAGAGCAAGAAAAAATTCTTTCAGAGATTAGCACAGGTGATTGCAATATTATAATTGGAACACACAGAGTAATACAAAAAGATGTTAAATATAAATCTCTTGGTTTACTTATAATTGATGAAGAGCAAAAATTTGGCGTTAAACATAAGGAATTTTTAAAAAAATTAAAAGATGAGGTTAATGTCCTTACATTAACTGCGACTCCTATACCAAGAACGTTAAATATGTCTCTTGGTGGATTAAGAGACCTAAGTATAATCGCAACATCACCTGAAAATAGAAAGGCAATAAAGACATACGCGTCTGATTGGAAAAAGTCTGTAATAAAAGAAGCTTGCGACAGAGAGATTAATCGTGGCGGTCAAGTATTTTTCTTACATAACAGAGTAAGTGATATAAATTTAATATATAATGAAATTCAAGAATTAATGCCGTCATACTCAATTAAAATTGCACATGCTCAAATGAGCCCCGCTCAATTAGAAAAAATTATTTTAGAGTTTTATAATAAAAAATTTAATATTCTCTTATCTACAACAATTATAGAAAATGGGATTGATGTAGCAAACGCTAATACAATTATTATTAACAAAGCTGATAAATTTGGATTATCCCAGCTTCACCAAATTAGAGGAAGAGTTGGGAGAAGCAGCAAACAAGCATATTGTTACTTGTTGGTGCCTGATAAAAATCATATCACAGAGAATGCTAAAAAAAGATTGAAGGCTTTAGAAGGAATGGAAGACTTAGGGTCAGGATTTTCAATAGCATCAAGAGATTTAGAAATAAGGGGTGCTGGGGCACTATTAGGAGACTCTCAGAGTGGAGAAATTCAAGAGATAGGTTTTTCGTTATATAATAGAATTCTGTCAAAAGCTATATCAGCATTAAAATCTGGAAAAATACCAAATTTAGATAAACCACTTGATGAAATAACAGATATCGATATAAACGAAGTAGCGCTAATTCCAGATAATTATATTAATGATATAAACCAAAGGCTAATAATGTACAAAAAAATTGCTAATTCTGAGACCTCTGATCAACTAGACAATATTGTTATAGAGCTAATTAATAGATTTGGCAATCTTCCAAGAGAAACAAATAATTTGATAGATATAACAAATATGAAGATTAAATACTCAAAAATTGGAATTAAAAAATTAAGCGTAACAAGGGTATCACTGAAGATTTCATTTCAAAATGACGCTCAGATAAATAATGAAAAATTAATAAAATTTATTAATAATAGTCAGAATAATGTATCATTTACAAAAGATAATATACTATTGTATAAAAAAACTTTTAGCAATATAAGAGACAAAAAAATAGTGATTGCAAATATAATTAATAAAATAATATGAAAATATTAATACCAATAAAATTTTTTATAATAATACTAATCTCAAATATTTCATTTGCTGAAGAAAAGTATGAAGAAGAACAAGATCTTTATCAAATAAAACTAATAATGATTACTCATAATATTTCGAATTATATCGAGTATGATGAAAAATTTATTGACGATAAATATGAAGAATTCAAGTATATAGAAATACTAAAAAATAATTGCTTAATTAAAAGTGATAACTCATGTGGTAAGTATGATTTTGATTACAAACTTGATAGCTTTAATAATCATAAAGAATCACTTGAATCTGATAAAGAAATAAAAGTTGTAAGTCATATTGAATGGGTTCAAAAAATAGATAGTGAGAAATTTATAAAAATTAAAGGTGGTTATGACTACAGTAATGAAGTCTTAGAAAATTCTCTTGATATTAAAGATATAGAAATTCTTAGTTCAGGAAGAGTTACGAAGTATGAAGGCGCAACCCTCATTACAAAAGAAAAATTTTTTAAAGTTAATATAAATTTATTTGAAAAAATGATAATGAAGCCACCTAGTTTTTTCTCTACAGATATATTAACTTCCAAGAAGTATATAATCAGTCAAAATATTATGCTGAATAAAACTACTTATATAGATAGAGATAACTTTGGTTTTATTATAAAAATAAATAAAATTAAATAAAGTTAAGGACTATTCCTGAATTTCAACTCTTGTTGGGAAAGCTATTTCAGCACTATTACTTTCTATAATTTTACCAATCTTCATCAAAACGTCTTGCTTTATTTCATGATATTTTACCCACTCTGTAGTATTTGCATAAGTTATTATAAAAAAATCAATTGAACTATCATTATAACTATCAAAATTTACGATAGTGGTCTGCGTATGGTCAATTTCATTATGATTTAATATCATTCCTTTAACATCATTAACTATTGCTACCATTTTAGGGAGATCCTTATAACGAAGACCTATTACTTCTCTAATCCTTCTGTGGGTCATTCTAGATGGATTCTCAACTATAATGTTCATGAAAACAGAATTTGGAATATAGATAACATTTTTTCTAAAATTTCTTATTGAGGTTTGTCTCCAACCAATATTCTCTACTGTTCCTTCAATTTCTCTATCTGGTGACCTTATCCAGTCTCCTTTTCTGAAAGGTCTATCTAGATAAATCATTAGACCACCGAAAAAATTTGCCAACATATCTTTGGCAGCAAAACCAACTGCAACACCACCAATACCCCCAAAGGCTAATACACCAGATATACTAAAGCCAAATGTTTGCAATATTATTAAACCTGAAGTAATAATAATAGATAACCTTATAATTTTTGCTATTGCTTCATATGTAGCCTCATCAACATCAATATTGTTACTTAGATTATTGGAAACTATTGCTTTTTGGAAATTTTTTGAAAGGTTACTTAAAAATAATGCTATAACAAATATTATACCTGCCCTTTTTAAATCAATTAAAAAATCACCTGATATATTAAATAATTTTAGATCATTATTGAACGCTTCAAGTGTAAAAACAATACCAAGTATCCAGACTAAAATTGTAAAAGGCTTGTATATAGAATTTATTATACAATCATCCCATATATTATTTGTTTTCTTAAATTGTTTTCTTAAGCTTCCAAGAATAAGTCTTGTTGTAATATTGATTATAATAATCATAAAAATTATTACTAAGAATTTTATGATCCAATGGTCTAAATTATAATCTTGAAGTATTTTTTCCATATTTTATTTATATAGTTATTTCTATTTGTTTTTTTTCACTAATTTTTTCTAAATTTTCTATTATCTTTAGTCGTTTTTTATTTTTATATATATTATCTTTTGAATAATTATCATTAATTAATTTTACTATCTTATTACTCTCTTCTTCTGTGCTATCTAAAATAATATTATCTAATATATGTATTACTTTATCCCTGTCATTGCAGATAAATATACAGTTGCATCCTGAATCTATAGATTTTAATACATTGTCTTCCATTTCTCCAAATTCATTTAATGCCATCATACTAAGGTCATCAGAATAAATTAACCCCTTGTATCTTAAGTCATTTCTTAGTATCTGTAACCATTTTTCAGAAATTGTTGGGGGGTAATTATCGACACTTTTATATAAAACGTGTGAAGTCATTATACCTTCAATATTTAAATCTATAGCCCTCTTGTATGGCATAAGATCCTTATTATATATAGTTTCAAAATCTCTAATATCTAATGGTAATTCAACATGAGAATCTGTCTTTGCGTAACCATGGCCTGGATAATGTTTACATATAGATGATATACCACTCTTTTTTGCGCCTGCTATAAACGCTTCTGATAATAAAGTTACATTATTGGGATTATCAGAAAAACACCTTGTATTCATAATATTACTTCTTCCATAATTAATATCCAAAACTGGTGCTGTATTAACGTCAATACCAAGATAACTTAATTCATAACCTATTAGCCAACCAAGTTCTTCCGATAGCTTTATTGATCCGCAAGGATCGTTGATATATTTATTTCCTAATAAACTTAGGGATGGTAACAATGTTAAGCCATCTTTAAATCTTTGTACATTTCCACCCTCTTGATCAACATAAGTAATTAAAGACGGAGACCTTAAAGATTTAATATTTTTTACTAAGGATATTATTTGTTCAGCAGATGAAAAATTTCTTGCGAATAAAATCACGCCCCCAATGTAAGGGTGTTGTAAAATTTCAATATCTTGATTTGATAGTTCAATACCATCAATATCAATTATTAGTTTTCCTAATTTCATATCTACAAAACCATGTTGAAATAATTAAAATAACACTAATTTTATTAATAATACAAAAAATTTACATCTTTTGTGATAATAATTATATAATATTTAATACAGAATAATTAATTAAGTATTTAACTGCGAAAGGATACAACTATGAGCAATACTACAGTAAAAGAAATGATCAAGCTTGCGAAAGTAAATCTCAATGAGCTATCTGTTAATGAAGTAAAAAACTCTCTAAACTCAAAAGATATTAATATAATTGATTTAAGAGATATGCCTGAGCTAATAGAAAATGGAATTATTCCTGGATCATACCATGCTTCAAGAGGTCATTTAGAGTTCTTCGCTGACCCTGAGTGCGAATACTATAAAAATTTTTTTGATATAGATAAAGAGATAATACTTTATTGTCATTCTGGCGGACGTTCAGCTTTAGCTTCACAAACTCTTAAAAATATGGGTTACACAAAGATCTCTCATATGAAAGGTGGATTTAAATCTTGGATGAAAGAAATTGGTATAATTGATGACTTTAAGTAATTAAATTATATTTATGCATACTTCGAATATATATTGCTAGTCTTTATTTGAATCTATATCACTCTGAACTTTTTTTGTGATCTCAACAATTTGATCAAGCTGCTCATTAAGAGCATCAAGACTCTTACTTATAGAAAATAAAATTAACATAATAACTATACATATTACTGTTAATATTATAATCATCATTAACACCTCCATTATTAAATTTAAAATGGCGGAGAGTGAGGGATTCGAACCCCCGGAACCTTTCGGCTCAACGGTTTTCAAGACCGCCGCATTCGACCACTCTGCCAACTCTCCACTTAACCATAGGGCATAATTATATATTGTTATATTTACAATTTAGTAATAAAACGTTAATGTATATACAAATAATTATGGAGCCTATGATATGAATAATAGCAATACAACAGTGAGAGAACAAGCAAGAACATCTATAACTAACAAAGTTCTCAAAAATACCTATATACTTTTATCAATGACACTGCTTTTTAGTGCATTTACAGCATTCGTAAGCTATGCAATGAATATATCTGTCGTAAATCCGTTTATAACTCTTGGTCTTTACTTTCTTACACTTTATTTAACAACTAAAAATAAAAATAATGCATCTGGTATTTTCTGGGTGTTTTGTTTAACTGGGATACTTGGATTTACACTTGGTCCAATATTAAATATTTACATGAATAATTTAAGTAATGGAACAGAAATTGTTGCAACTGCACTTATGTTAACAGGAACAATATTTCTTTCTTTGTCTGCTTACGTTAATTATACCAAAAAAGATTTTAGCTTCATGGGAGGATTTATAACCTCTGGAATTGTTTTAGCATTTGCGGCAAGTATTATTTTATTAGTTTCATCTATGCTCGGCTATTACTTTCCCTTGATGATGCTTGGAATATCAAGTTTATTTGCACTATTAATGTGTGGTTTAATACTTTTTCAAACAAGCTCGATTGTAAATGGCGGAGAAGATAATTATGTTATGGCCACAGTAACACTATATATTTCAATATATAACTTGTTTACCAGCCTACTACATATCCTAACTGCTTTTATGGGTAATAATGACTAACTTAAAAATCAATACATAGGGGAAAATAATGCCAAAATTTATAATAGAAAGAGAAATTAATGATGCAGGATCTCTAACAACTGATGAACTTCAGGGTATTTCTCAGAAATCATGCTCCGTTTTAAAAAATCTGGGCACAGAAATTCAGTGGGTAGAAAGCTATGTAACAAAAGATAAGGTTTACTGTGTTTATATCGCCCCTAATGAGGATCTAATTAAAGAACATGCAAAAGAAGGTGGTTTTCCAGCAAATAAAATAAGTGCTGTAACAAAGACTATTGATCCTACAACTTCAGAGTAAAAAAACTTAATCAATGATAGATTTTATAAATGAGGTGAATTCGATACTATCCCATTCTTTTTCACCTTCTACTTTGTAAATAATATTTCCTTTATCATCAACTAAATAAGTTGTTGGAATAGCAGATACTTCCCAATCACTTAACTCGATATTCTCATCAAGAAGTACAGTGAAATCAATGGGGGATTTATTATCAATGAATTCTCTTACAACTTTTTTACTTTGACCAACATTTATTGCTACTAATTTAAAATTGTTGCTATCTTTAAAAGCTTTATTTAGATTGTTTAAAGAAGGAAGTTCTCTCACACAAGGCTTACACCAAGTTGCCCAGAAATTAACTAATAGATACGAACCTTTGAGCTCACTTGCATCAACATATTTTCCATCAAGGTCTGGTAAATTAAAAATAGCAGGAGTTTTTAAATCAACTTTATCCATAACAGAAACTTTACTATCCGAACAGGATGATAAAAAAATAGCAGATATAAATATTAAGCATAATTTAATTTTCATTTTATTTATTGTACCCCATATCAGTATCGTTTGCCCAGTTAGGGTCGTCTTTTGTAAGGTCTCCAACTGGAGCAGATATAGCATCTGCTATTAAAATATTAATATTTTCACCAACTAAAGACTCAAGAAAAAGTTTTAAATTTTCTTTTTCTAAAGATGATAAATTAAGTTTTCTAATCATAGGGCTTAAAAGTTCGTTTTGGAAACCACCCTCATTATAAAAATCTATTACTTCATCGAGTGTTGCAAATATTCCATTATGCATATATGGCGCAGTTAAAGAAATATTTCTTAAGCCTGCTGTTTTAAAAAGCCATCTATGCGATGGATTTTCAGTTATTGTATACAGTCCTAAATCATTCTTCCTTTTTTGCTGATTAACACTTTTTATAATATTGTTATCAACTTCAACATATTCTCCTGGGGCTAACTGGACTCTAGTTTTTTTATTTTTTAATAGACCCATTGATTCAGCATAACCAATTCCTGTATTATGTAGCTTATTATCAAAAAATAACGCAGACTTTTCGCCAACAGCATGACAACTTGAGCAATTACCTTTACCCATAAAAACATCAAACCCTTTTTTAACTTTTTCATTAACAATATTTTTATCACCGCCATAATACCATTTATCAAATTTTGAGTTACCAGATACTAATGATCTTTCATAACTTGCAATAGCTTTGCCAAATGTCTCCATATTTATCCCCTCATTTGGAAAAGCCTTATTAAATAATTTTTTATAGCCGGGTATTAATTGTAATTTTTTAATTGTAAAACCAAATGATGGCATTGCCATTTCTGAATGCGCTAAAACTGGTTGCCAGACTTGATTTTCTAATGAGAATTCTCTTGCGTCATGAAATAGAAATTTACTAAAAGCAATGTTTAGTATTGTTGGAGTATTTCTTAAGTTAGATCTACCTTCTATACCAACAGCAGTTTTTATTTCATTATTTGTAAATCCTTGTTCAGGAACATGACACATGCCGCACGAAACTGTGTTATTTAAAGATAATCTTCTATCAAAAAATAATTTTTTGCCTAATTCAATTTTTTCTCTAGAAATTGGATTATTATCAGGAATTTCTACTGCTGGAAGACCAAGTTGCTTTAAAGTTACATATTGTATTAAGTTAGATTTTTTTCCTTTTCTTTCTTCTAAGCTTAGAGAGTTAGTAATATATTTGTTTGTATCATAACCATCTTTATTGTCACCTGGTCCAGAGTAAACCGTATTGTCTTCACCTAGTGAAACGCTACTTAAAAAAAATAAAGGAAGAAGAAATACTAATATCTTCAACTTACATAATAATTCACTCATTACTCAATAATAAAGTTTTTATATCGTTTATCAATAGGTCAGGATGCAGAAAGTCGACATTGTATACATTTCTTATAAGTTTATTATCATCTATGAGGAAAACTCTTAATAAATGAGACTGAACTCCAGCATATTCGCCATTTTCAGTATATTTTCTTATTACAGGCTGATCGTATTGAGAAAGTATAGGATCTAATTTTCGTGAGGAATCAGTAGTTAAAAAACTCCAGTCAGCATCAATATAACTTAAATCTTTACCATACAAATTCATAATTTCAGGAGTATCATATTCAGGATCAAAACTTAAACTAATCATTTTTAACTTTGATAAAACCTTCTTATCCATTTTTAGTTTTTCTTGAATTTTATAAAAAACAGACGTTGCTAAAGGGCAACCATTGGTATCAGTACAATTACTATAAATAAAGCTTAATAAAGTTATCTTTCCATCCATGAGCTCATGTAAACGAACACTATCACCTATTCCATCTACAACTTCACCATCACCAGCTTTTCCAATATTGTAAAGCTGGTATGAACCTGGGATTGGCAAAGAATAACCAAGATTGTCACGCCAACCGATCGCAAGATCATTACGCTCTTTTGTAATTTTATCTCTTTCTTCTTTCAAGTTATTATCAGCAAGCGCTGATGACATATTCAAAGAAAAATATACTGCTAATATTATAAAAAATTTCATAGTGTTTAAAATTAAAAAAAAGTTTAAAAAAAAGGACTAATAAAAATTAGTCCTTAGATTTTAACACTTACTTTGTAATTAATAAATTACTTATTAAGCAGAGTAACTTCTTTTTCTTTATTTTGGTTTTTACTAGAGTATAAAGAATACGCTCCAAATCTCATTTGATGAGCTCTTCCTAATTTTTGTTTATAAAAATCAATAGTCCATTTGTGTGTTAACTCTAATTTTGCTTCATCCCAAGCATAAAGTTTTACCCACTGCTCATCTGCAGAACCTGTTTTATCCCAGTTACCTAGAAGTGATGTTGAAAAATACGCTCTTTTCCCATCCCAACTTTGTGAAATCATATTAACCTGAGAACCAATTTGCTCTTCAAATGTTTGTACAGGATTAAATGGATCTGTTATATCAAAGTATCTAGCTTTTCCATCCATAAATGTATCAACCCAAAGTCCTTTATCATCTGCAGTTATAGATATATCAACTGGCAATGGAACTTTAGAAGCATCT
The DNA here is from genome assembly GCA_018674175.1 of Gammaproteobacteria bacterium. Classification (GTDB taxonomy): domain Bacteria; phylum Pseudomonadota; class Gammaproteobacteria; order Poriferisulfidales. The sequence goes on from JABHAT010000016.1 coordinate 98,807, forward strand.
CCAATATCAGCTACAGCTTTACCTTGCCATTCGCCATTATCATCTTCGTATATCAGCCAAATTTTTGATGTTAACGCTGTTGTTGTAAAGCAATAGTTGTTATTTGCTCCCCACGCACATCTAATTTCTAGTGGCGCTCCTGGGACGTCTATTACTTTTTTAGGTTTTCTAGTATGTAAATCCCAAACTACCATTGTATTTCCAAATCTTTTCATTGCTTCGCCATCTTGTAACATTTGCCCAAAGTCCATCATGTAATTTGACCAACCTGTAAATGAAGAAGTTAGCATTACGTTTCTTCTTGGTTGAACACGAACGTCATAACCATATCCATCAGCATACTTTCCTTCTTTCTTAGCTCCTCTTAAATCTCCGTCTGTAGGTAGCCAATGAGTTGCGATGAATTCACCTTTACTATTATATTCTGCCAAACCTGTTCTTCCGCCATTATCTTTATTATTAGATAATCCAGAAACCATAATTCTTCCTGGTAAAGCATAGAATGTGTGTGGACCAACTATTCCACCTGTTTTTTCAACAAAGTCTGTTATAACTTTATGTAAAGTAGGTTTTCTTGGGTCAGAGTGAACATTAAAGATAAATATTTTATTGCTATCTAGCCCGCCTGCCCACAAATAATGTCTGTCATCACTTAAACCAGAGTGGTGTGCTTCATTTCTGCCACCAACTGAAAGTACACTCACGACTTTAGCGTAAGTTTTTGATTTAGGGTTAACGTCAATTGTTACTAGCTTGTCTTGTTCGTCACCAAGGCCTTCTACACCTAAAGTCCAAACATAAACGTAATCTTCTTGACCTACGATTTTAGCCATATATGGAGACATACATGTCTCATCAGCTACAGTTAGTGAACTGACTGAAAGTAATATAGCGCCTAATATTGAAATTCCAAACTTTCTTAAATGCATAGCTTTTCCTCGTTCGTTATAGTTCTTGAATATCGTATTATGAACGATTAAGCTTTAACGTCAAGACTATATAATGATATATTCATCTTACTAGTAAGCTATATTATTATAAAAATCTATTAATATAATGCACAAAAATAAAGCTAATATAAAAGCAAGGAGCTAAAATTGGGAATAAAATACTTCAGAGAACACATAAAGTATACGCTGTTAATAACTGTATTGTTTAGTAGTCCTAGTTCTTATGCTGAAATAGGTGGGGATTTTGTCCTAAGAGATCATGATAACAATAAGTATCACTTATCTGCCTCATCAAAAATAAAAATAATTTTTTTTGGTTTTTTGAATTGCCCTGACATATGCCCTACAGCTTTAACCGAGGTATCAAACTTACTTAATAAACTTGATGGCCTGGCAAAACATGTTGATCCGATTTTTATTACAGTAGATCCAGGTAGAGATACTCCAGAATTATTAAAAAACTATTTATCTTTTTTTGACGAAAGAATAATTGGGCTAACTGGAAGCCAAGATCAAATAGAAAAAGTATCAAATCAGTACCATGTTTATTACAGTTATCAAAAAAAAGGAGAAGTGGAAAATTATACGGTAAATCATACGGCAAATATGTATCTTCTAAATGAAAAAAATGAAGTTGAAAAAATATTTATTCCTGGGACACCTTTTTCTGAATTCTATAAATATGTGAATAGGTATTTAATGAAAGATATAAAAAATTTACCTCTACAATAAAACTATTTATTAATAGATTTAAATAAAAAACTAAATACTAAAACAAACACACTTCCTAATAAAGGAAGCAAAGTATTTGTACCAATAAAATCAAAGTTTTTCTCGACAAAAATATCTGTTTGGATCATATCACCAGCAATCCAACCTAATAATGCTGACCCCAAATATATAATTATTGGATACTTATCAATAAATTTTAAAATCAAGCTACTTCCCCATATTATTATTGGAATACTAAGTAATAAACCAAAAACCACCATATACATATTTCCGTCAGCAGCAGCAGCAATTGCAACTGAGTTATCCAAACTCATTACAAAATCTGCAATAATTATGGTTTTAACAGCGCCAAACAAATTTTTTTCTTGACCAATATTAAGATTATCTTTTTTATTACTATCTAGAATTAACTTTACTGCTATCCATAATAAAAGCAGACCACCAACTATCTTTAAACCTGAAATCATTAAAAGAGTTGTTGCAAAAAAAACCATTATAACTCTTAAGACTATAGCACCAAGTGCGCCATAAAATATGCCAAGCTTTCGTTGTTTCTCTGGAAGATTTTTACATGCGAGTGCAATAACGATAGCGTTATCTCCGCCCAAAACAATATCTATAGCAATAATTTGCAATATAGAAATTAGAGCTGCGTTATATAAAATATCTTCCATTAGAACACTAGTGATTTAAATGTTATGTATATATGTATGTTTAAATATTTTTAATATAAAAAGTTTTATAATTATTACTATATTTTGTCAATTTTAGATGCGAGTATGAAATCACTTTCAGCTAAACCATTTATTGCATGTGTAAATATTTTTATATTCGCATATCCCCATCCAAATGATATATCTGGGTGATGGCTTTCAGTTTCTGCAATTTCTCCAGCTTTATTTACAAAATCTTGGCTTTCTAAAAAATTTTTAAAAGTAAATTCTTTAATTAAATAAAAATTATTGTTTTCATCTTGCACAGCATTCCAATTATTTATTTTCAATAGATATTTTTCTATTTCATCAGAATTAAATGCAGGGATACCGCCCTCACATGGAATACATTTTTTATTGGATAAATCTTCGCTCATAATTATTTACTGGTGATTTTTATTATTAAAAACATAACACATTGTTAGGATATTGCAATTGCAAGAATCATATATTCTTTATTGCGTAGGCAACGTCTATAGCTTGTTTATTTTGCCAGACATCATGCACTCTAAAAATATTCATATCTGCCATAACTCCAATAGCAGATGTGACACATGTTCCAGGAAGTCTATCCACAGGATTATTTGCTAAAGAAACTTCACTAAATAATTTTTTTCTGCTTGTTCCAAGTAATGTGTAATAACCTAGGGAAGATATTTTCTTTAAATTTTTAAGTATTTCCAAATTGTGATTAGTAGTTTTTCCAAAACCTATACCTGGGTCTAAAATAATTTTGTCTTTTTGAATTCCTGCTTTTATAGCTTTTTTAGCCTGTGTTTGCAGAAAACTTGCTACCTCAATCAAAACATCTTCGTATAATGGATTGTCTTGCATAGTTTTTGGCTTACCTTGCATATGCATAATACAATAATATAAATTATGCTTTGCAACCAAAGACATCATTGCCTCATCGTCTTTTCCACCGCTAACATCATTAATCATTTCAACCCCAAGATTAATTGCAGCTTCAGCAACTTCAGATGAGGTTGTATCAACACTTATTATCACAGTTTTTGGCATAACTTTTTTTAATTGTGAAATTACATCAATAATTCTTCTCTTTTGTTCTATGGCTGACACTCTTTCCGAGCCAGGCCTTGTTGATTCCCCACCAATATCTATGATTGATGCACCCTGCTCTATCATAATTAATGCTTTATCAACTGCGGAATTACATGATGGGTAAGAACCTCCATCAGAAAAACTATCTGGAGTTACATTAAGTACCCCCATAATTATAGGTTTAGTAAAATCTATTTTGTTTGCCATTTATATTTAATTCCCAATGTTAAATACATTTATCTCATCGCCTAAATCTACAGACATCATATCCTTAGAAAATATAACTTTTCCATCATATGATTCTTTTATTTCATTCAAGACAAACTTCTCGCTTACACCAAATAATAACGCATGATTTAATATAGTCAATTTTGGATTTGATTCATTAAGGATTTTAGATAACTGAGAAATAGTTGTATGCGTACTAATAACACTCCTAAGTTTTTTATTATTATCACGCATCTTTTTTGAAGTCGCTATAACCTCATGAATTAATATATCGCAATTTTTAGCGTTTTTCACAACCTCTTTAGAATATGTGGTATCACCAGAATAAACAATGCTTTTATTATTATAAATTATTTTAAAACCATGTGAATTTTCAATATGACCGTGATTATTTTTAAAGATTTTTACTTCTAGAAAATTATTTTTAATGATTTTTTTTTCAGAATAATTATGGCATATTATTTTCGAATGAGTATTTCCAGAGTATCTATACTCAAAATCTTTTTCATAAGATTGTCTCAAGCCTTTGCAAAAATTTTTTATTCCAACTGGTCCAAAAATATTTGTATCCGTTTTTTTTTGCCACAGATTACTAGTAAGCCAAAAATCAGGGACACCCACAATATGATCAAAATGCAAATGAGAAATATAAATATTATTGATTTTTGAATAATTATTACCAATTTGGTTTAATCTTAAAGTTGTTCCTCTTCCAACATCTAGCATTATTTCTTCATTTTTAACTTTTACAAGAACAGAAGGTCCTAATTTATTTATATTTGGTCTAGGAGTGCCTGTTCCCAAAAAAGTTATATTTAGTAACTCGTTAGCAGAAACGTTACTAAAAAATAATATTAATATAAAAAAATATTTAGTCATCAGTATTAATTTTTAAAACTGCCATAAACGCTTCCTGAGGCAGTTCAACTTTACCAACTTGCTTCATTCTTTTTTTACCAATCTTTTGCTTTTTAAGCAACTTCATTTTTCTAGTTACATCACCTCCGTATAATTTAGCAGTAACATCTTTTCTATATGCTTTAGTTGTTGCTCTTGATATTATTTGCGATCCTATCGCCGCCTGAATAGCTATGTCAAAGTTTTGCCTTGGTATAACTTCCTTCATACCGTTAACTAATTTTCTTCCAATACTTAAAGACCTTGATTTATGAACAATTAATGATAGCGCATCAACTTTCTCGCTATTTATTAAAATATCTAATTTTTGCAAATCTGACACTTCAAATGAGTGAATATAATAATCAAAAGAAGCATATCCTTTAGTGCAAGATTTTAATTTATCAAAAAAATCTAATACAACTTCATTTAGAGGAAGGTAGTATTCTATTAATGCTTGGCCACCAGCATAAGATATTTTAATTTGCCTTCCTCTTTTTTGCTCACAAAGTGTTATTACATTTCCAATAAACTCGTTTGGAACTAGCATAGAAGCAGAAATTATGGGCTCGTGAATCTCATCAATGCTTGAAATATCTGGCAAAGAACTGGGGTTATCAACTTTAATAGTGTTACCATTTTTTTGAATGACTTTATAAATAACAGTTGGTGATGTTGATATTAAATCCAACTTATATTCTCTCTCTAGTCTCTCTTGAATTATTTCCATATGCAGCATACCTAAAAAACCACATCTAAAACCATGCCCCAAAGCTTTTGAAGTTTCAGGCTCATAATCAAATGAAGAATCATTTAATTCTAATTTACCTAAGGCATCTCTAAAATCTTTATAGTCATCGCTATTTATTGGAAATAGACCAGCGAAGACTTTTGGTTGAATTTCCTTGAATCCACCTAGAGGCTCACTGGTAGTATCATCAAATGATAAAACTGTGTCGCCAACTTTTGCTGAAGCTATATCTTTTACTCCAGCTACAAGATAGCCAACCTCTCCTTCATTTATAACCTTAAGTTTATTTTTCTTTGGTGCATAGCATCCTAATTCCTCAACTTGATAAGTGACATCTGTAGAAGCTAGTTTAATTTTTTGCTTTAAAGATAGAGACCCATTAACAACCCTAACTAAAGAAACTATACCCAAGTAATTATCAAACCAAGAATCAATAATTAAGGCTTTTAGTTTTTTATTTTTGGAAATTTTAGGGGGAGGTATTTTATCTATTATAATTTCAAGAAGCTCTTCTACACCTACGCCAGTTTTTGCACTTACACCTACTGCATTAGATGCATCAATGCCAATAATTTCTGTTATTTGATTTTTAACCGACTCTTGATCTGCGGATTGTAAATCTATTTTATTTAAAACGGGTAAAATTTCTAAATTTAGATCTATAGCTTTATAGCAATTTGCAACGCTTTGCGCTTCAACACCCTGGGACGCATCAACTACTAACAAGGCCCCCTCACATGCGGCAAGGGATCTAGAAACCTCATAAGAAAAATCTACGTGTCCTGGAGTATCAATGATATTAAACTGATATGTATTTCCATTTTTTGCGTCATAGTTCAATCTAACGCTTTGAGCTTTAATAGTAATTCCACGCTCTTTCTCAAGATCCATAGAGTCTAAAATCTGAGAACTCATTTCTCTTTCTGTCAAACCACCGCAAATTTGAATAAATCTATCAGCTAAAGTAGATTTTCCATGATCGATATGAGCGATGATAGAAAAATTTCTAATTAAATCATTATCAGAATCGGACATTATAAGTTACTCAATTTTAATTGCTAAATAAATAGAGTTACCTTGAGATCTTCTCACTAACAAGGAAGCAAAGTTTCCTTTCTTCATATTTTTAATAATTTTATTGAACTGCTTAATGTTTTGAATATTTTTTCCTGAGATCTGATATATAATATCATTTTTTAGAAGTCCTGACTCATAAGCAGGATTTCCAGAAACATCAGTAACTTTAATTCCAAAATTATTGCCGGCACTAAGACTTTTTCTTTCTTCTGCAGATAGATTTGCAACTGTCATACCAAGAATTTTCTTAGTTTCTGGAGTAGAATTACTTTTAATTACTTCTGCAGTTTTCTGCATTGGCAACTCTTGGACTTTAAATTTAATATTTTTCTTTTTTCCATTTCTAAGAATTTCAATTTTTACATTTTTACCTACTTTTGTATTACCAACAATTGGCGGTAATGATGAAGATGTAGTTATATCTTTTCCATCAAATTTTAAAATAATATCTCCAACTTTTAAATCTGATTTTGAAGCTGGGCCATCAGGTATTATCTTTGATATTAATGCTCCTGTTGGCTTTTTCATGCCAAAAGATTTGGCTAAATTATTTGTTACTTCTTGTATATAAACTCCAAGCCACCCTCGCGAAACTTTGCCAGATTTTTTTAGCTGTTCAATAACATTCTCAGCAACGTCCATTGGAATAGCAAATGATAATCCCATGAAACCACCTGACCTACTAAATATTTGTGCATTAATACCTACAACTTCACCTTGAAGATTAAATAAAGGCCCGCCAGAATTACCAGGATTTATTGCAACATCAGTTTGTATAAACGGTACATAATTATCGTTAGGTAAGCTTCTGCCAATAGCGCTAACTATTCCAGCAGTGACTGTACTTTCAAAACCAAACGGTGATCCTATTGCTAAAACCCATTGTCCAACTTTTAATTTTTTAGAATTACCTATCTTCACAGGTTTTAAATTTTTTACTTTTATTTTTAAAAGTGCAATATCACTTGATGCATCAGAACCAATTAGCTTTGCTTCCAATTCTCTTTTGTCATTTAACTTAACAATAATTTGTTCTGCGTCAGCAATCACATGATGATTTGTAATAATATAGCCATCAGATGAATAAATAAATCCTGAGCCAAGTGACTGGGCTTTTCTTGGTGATTTCTTATCCGGGCTTTCAAATCCTTTATCACCAAAGAATTTTTTTAAAAAATCATTTAACTCGTCATTTGGAATTTGTGGATGGGAGTTTGCTGATTTATTAACACTCTTTCTAACAGTACTTATGTTAACAATACTTGCATTATTATCTTCAACTAATTTTGTGAAATCAGGTAAGCCAGAAACTTCTGCATACGCTGAATTTATAAATATAGTTAAAAACAGTGCTGCTTGTACAAAACTCTTAATTTTATTCATCATATTTGCCTTGGATCATATTTTATATTAGATTGTACTTATTCTAACACAAAGGTTGCAAAAAATTTTAAAACAAGTTGAAAATAAAAAGATTTTTGATGTGCTAATTATTGGAAGCGGTGCCGCAGGTAATAGTTTAGCATTACAATTACCAAAAACCATGTCAGTTGGTTTAATTTCAAAAACAGAGCTCCATGAGGGAAGCACTTATTATGCTCAGGGAGGAATTTCTGCTGTTCTTAGCAAAATAGATTCAATAAATCAGCATGTAGAGGACACAATGGAAGCTGGCGCCGGATTATGCAAAGAAGATATAGTTAAAGCGGTTGCAAAAGACTCTAAAGTAATTATTGAATGGTTATTAGAGCAAGGAGTTAAATTTACAAAAAATGAATCTGGCTCAAGTGATAAGCTCCATTTAACTAAAGAAGGCGGCCATACGTACCCAAGAATTGTTCATGCAGCGGATAAAACTGGTGAGGCAATCCAAGACAGTTTAATTAATAAAGTTAAAAAACAAAGTAATATTGAGTTATTTACTCATCATGTTGCTATTGATTTAATAACAAAAGAAAATAAAGATTCCGCACAAAAAAAATGCGTAGGATCATATATTTTAAATAAAAAAAATAATCAAATTAATGTATTTAAAGCTAAGTTTGTGGTTTTAGCTACTGGTGGTGCCAATAAAGTTTATTTATATACCAGTAATCCAGATACTTCTTCAGGTGATGGTATAGCAATGGCGTATAGAGCTGGCTGCGATATTGCAAATATGGAGTTCATGCAGTTTCATCCAACTTGTCTTTTCCATCATAAAGCAAAATCATTTTTAATAAGCGAATCATTACGTGGAGAAGGTGGAAGATTACTCTTACCTAATGGTGATTCATTTATGCATAAGTATGATTCTCGAGGTGTATTAGCTCCAAGAGATATAGTAGCTAGAGCAATTGATAGTGAAATGAAAATTAATGGTTTTGATTACGTTTTGCTAGATATTTCACATAAAAAAAGTTCTTTTATAAAAAAAAGATTTCCAAACATATATAAAAAATGCCTTGAATTTAATATTGATATAACAAAAACACCAATGCCAGTTGTTCCTGCTACTCATTACACATGTGGGGGAATTAATATTGATATTAATGCAAGAACAAATATTAAAAATCTTTATGCTATTGGAGAAGTCGCGCATTCTGGTCTTCATGGAGCAAATAGAATGGCTAGTAATTCTCTTTTAGAGTGTATTTTCTTTTCAAAAAAAGTTTTAGAAGATATAAAAAAATATGAAAATGAAAAGCATGAAGATATTAGAAATCTTTTAGAAAATAATAAAGATAAGAAAGTTAGTGAAGAAGTAATAATAAAACATTCATGGAAAGAAATTAGAACCTTGATGTGGAATTATGTAGGAATAGTGAGAACTAACGAGAGATTATTAAAAGCTAAAATAAGAATATCTATATTTAAAAGAGAGGTAGAAGAAAGCTTTGATAAAAATATTATATCAAGCGATCTTATTGAGCTGCGAAACTTAATTTATATTGCTGAGATTATTATTACATCTGCTTTAGCTAGAAAAGAAAGTAGAGGTCTTCACTATAATTTAGATTATCCAAAAATAAATGATGAAGCCAAAGATACAATTATTAATATAGGTGTTAAAAACAATATTAAGTTATATCAAGAAAAATAGTATCTTTATAATATTTTAATTCTTCGATAGAGTCTTTAATATCTTGCAAGGCAAGATGCTGAGGATCTTTCCTAAATTTTACTGACGGATACCATCTTTTTGCAATTTCTTTTATAGTGCTTACGTCAAAATTTCTATAATGAAAGAAATTTTCTAAATCTGGCATACATCTTGCTAAAAAACGTCTGTCCTGGCATATTCCGCTTCCGCACATAGGAGATTTATTATGATCTACATATTTTAACAAAAATTCTATTGTCATCTCTTGCGCATCAATGTATGTATATGTACTACTCTCAATTCTTTTAACAAGACCAGATTTATTATGTTGGTTTGTATTCCAATCATCCATACCTTCTATTGCTTCAGTTGGAGTATTGATGGCTATAACAGGACCTTCTTCAATAATATTTAAATCTTTATCAGTAACTATGGTAGCTATTTCAATTATTCTATCTTTAAATGTATCTAATCCTGTCATTTCAAGATCAATCCAGATTAAATTTTGATGGTTTTTATTCATAAGTTGCTAACATAACACATCATTATTTTTATTTCTGTATATATTAATATATAGTTCTTTTATCAAATGCTTTAGACAAAGTATGCTGATCTAGGTACTCAAGTTCTCCACCTACTGGAACTCCTTGAGCTAGTCTTGTTATCTTTATAGAATTTTTTATTGCTAGCTCACTAATTACGTGCGCAGTAACATCACTCTCTACTGTATAATTTAATGCAAGTATTATTTCCTTAATATTTCCAGAGGACATTATTTTATCTAAAGATTCTATACCAATCTCTTGTGGACCAATACCTTCTAATGGAGATAGCCTTCCTAATAGCACAAAATACCTTCCGTTATAATTAGTGCTATTTTCCATATTAAAAACATCTGCAGGGCTTTCAACAACACATAACATTTCATCTGTTCTTCCAAGGTCAGAACATAGTTCACATAATTCATTTTGCGAAAGATTTCTACAAGCTTTACAATTTATAGTATTTGTAACAACTTCTTTTAAAACATCAGATAGATTCAACGCATCTTCCTTCGCACGTTGCAATAAATAATATGTCATTCTTTGTGCTGTTTTTTTTCCAACACCTGGGAGACAAGTGAATGCTTCTATGAGATCTTCAATTAATGTTTTCTTTTCATGCATATTATTAAAATGGTAAATCAGTTGGTATGCCCTGCTTAGAAAGAACTGACATTTTTTCTGATGACATTTTTTCAACTTCTTTAGAAGATTTATTAATTGTATCCTTAACAAGTATCGCTAATTTTTTATTATCATAATTTTTTACATTTTCAGAAAATATAATTTTCTGAATAATATGATCACCATTTACAGTTATTGTTATATCTTCATTATCGTCCATAACAGTAATATTTGTCTTAGAAATTTCTTTCTTAAGTTTCTTCATGTCTTTCTTCATTTTCTGGGCTTTCTTCATTAAGCCCATCATGTCTCCCATACCTTGAAGCCCTTTAAGCATAACTAATCTCCTTTTGTTTGTTTATTAATTTTAATTGAATTATCAATACTAGTTGCATTGAATTTTTCTTTAATAGTTTTTACAAAACTATCATTTTCCATTTTGTCACTAGCTTTAGACAGCTCAAAGTTATTTTCTTCCTCATTTTTTTTATGAAGTGTAGGCAACTTAGATTCAGATGCAGAAATATTAATAATTATTGTTTTTTTCAAAAAACCACATAGAGCTTCTTGTAGTTTTTCTATAGACCTTTCTGTTACAACACCCAATAAATCTTTTGTAATAAAAAAATTTAAAGAGTTATTTTTTTGAGAATCAAAACTTATATTATTTGCTAAATTTTTGGTCATAGAGTCGATCTCTAACCTTTTTACAATTATAGCCCAGTTTTTTTCTATTGTTAAAGATTCGCTATTTATTTTTTTTTTTTTAGGGGTTACTTCTTCAGAAAATTTTTCTTTTTTAATAATATTTTCTTTTGTTGAGCTATTACCAGTACTTTTTAAAGATTGAAGTTTTTCAAAATTAAATGGTGTAAACATAAGTATTCTTATCATTGTCATTTCAAAACCACTTTTAAAATCAGGAGCAAATTCTAAATCCTTGAGATTAGAAACCCCAATCTGATATAAAATCTGAATTTCTTCTTCGCTATACTTATCAGAAAGAATTTTTATACTGTCTTCATACATGCTGTCATTAGATTTTTTTATAACTTTAAATATTGCTGTTTGATGAAATATTGAAATTATTTCTTGCAGCAAGTACTTAAAATCTACGGACTGATAATACATTTTATCAATGAATTGAATTAACTCATCAACTTTTTCTTTAGCGATATAATTTATTACTTTATTTATATTTTCTACCGGCATTAAACATAATATTTTACAAATATTATCATAAGTTATTTTATTATCGCCATGTGAAATGCATTGTTCAGTAATACTTAATGCGTCTCTCATACTTCCGTCAGCAATCTTTGAAATATTTTTTATTGCGACTTCTTCAAAATTAATTTTTTCTTTTTGTAATATTTTTTCAAGCTGATTCTTGATTACCTCTGAGGAGATCCTATTTAAACTAAAATGCAAGCATCTTGATAAAATTGTGCTTGGAATTTTTTGTGGATCAGTAGTAGCTAAAATAAATTTTACATGCTCTGGAGGCTCTTCTAAGGTCTTTAACAATGCATTAAAGCTGTGTGTAGATAACATATGCACTTCATCAATTAAGTATATTTTATATCTACCCTGAGTTGGCATATATTGTACGTTTTCTAAAAGCTCTCTCGTATCTTCAACCTTTGTTCTTGAGGCAGCATCTACTTCATACAAGTCTACAAATTGACCTGAATCAATAGATTCGCAACTTGAGCAAACTCCACAGGGGTTGGACCCAATACCATTTGATTCACAGTTCAAACATTTAGATAATATTCTTGCTAAAGTAGTTTTTCCTACACCTCTAGTTCCAGTAAATAAGTATGAGTGATGCAGTCTTTTATTGTCTAAACTATTAACTAATGCAGTGACTACAGGATCTTGCCCTATCAAGTCAGAGAATAGCTTTGGGCGCCATTTTGTTGCTAGTACAGTATTTTCCATATTGAAATTATGCTATCACAAATATGATTTTAATTAATAGATTATTTAAATAAAAAAACAATTATTATCGGAACATATATTAATCCAAAAATTGTAGAAAAAAGTACTGCTGAAGAAACTTTATCAGGATGGACATTAAGAACTGTAGCAAATATTACTGTGTTAGCAGCGATTGGAACTATGGACAACAATATAAACGCTCTGTAAACTTCAATACTATATATTTGGAATAAATAGTAATCTAGTAAAACTAAAACCAACATTAGTAGTGGTAAAATAATAAATTTCCCTACAAATGACAATGCAATGAACTTGTAGTCAAAAGAAAATTTATTAATCTTAGATATCCCAAAACCTATAAGCATCATTCCTAAAACAACATAAGCTCCTTGCATACTAATAACAAAATTATCCATTAATCTTGAAAGATTAATCTCAAAATAAAGGAATGCAACAGCAAACGCAAAAGCATACAAAGCAGGCAGTTTTTTTAATCTTCCTAAAGATTCTTGAACAGTATATCTGCCACGTGCAGTTAAATAATAGACTACAGTATTCTCAAAAATAGTAACTCCTAGAGTACCTAAAATATAAATACCAAATATATTTTGATCAAAAAGAAGTAATGCTATCGGAATACCAAAGTAACCTGTATTTCCCTCTGATGAAACAATAGCAAGAACATTTGCTCTTGCGTCACCATAAATAAATTTACCGTATTTATAAAATAGAAATGCAACTATAGAGCATAATAAAAAAGTAATTATAGGGAGTATAAAAGTGCTTAAAGATAAATTTGAGTGAGTAATAGCTTCAAATATTACAAATGGAGCAATTATATATATAATTAACCTTCCTATTCCTTTAGCATCAATATTCAAATATTTTCCAGCTACAAAACCTAAAATAGCAAAAATGTATAGAGGTATGATTTTTAAAAATATTGCTAAAAAAAGTTCCATTTTATCCTTATAATATTTTACTTATTTTTTTTAGATGGTGAGTTATAAAAATTTAAAAAAACTTCTGTTATTGCGTAAGGGGTTTTATAATTTTTAATAAACAACTCTTTTATATCTTTAGCTAATGGCTTAGGATCATCTACAACATTATCATGAACTATCATTCCTTTATTTGTTTCCATAAAAGAAAATCCAGAGCAGTGATCTAAGCCTTCAATTTTTAAAATATAATTTCTTGCGCCTGCATATAAAATGTAAACTTTAAAATCCAATATTTTTGAATTTGACTCAATCTGCTCGCCTTTTGTTCTTATACCACTTATTTTTAATTTCTTTAATTCTCGCTTTACCTCAAAACTACTCATGTCATGAGATGTTAAAATACAGACAAGAGCACTTATAAATGGAACAAGAAAATCTACAGATTGTTTTGCTAAACTCTCTCTGATGGAAGTTTGTAATTTTTTTTTATCTTCATCCATACTATTAATTATAGATTATTTTCATTAATATTGGCGGAGATGGCAGGATTCGAACCTGCGGTTGGTTTGACCCAACACTTCCTTTCCAAGGAAGCACGATAGACCACTCTGACACATCTCCAAAGTGTTGATAATTTTAACATAAAATTATGATGGGAGCGTTATACGTAAAATACTAAGTTTTAAGTTTGCGAACTGCTAGGTGGAATTGTAAAGTTTCCAGCTGGAAATTGCTTTACGTTTCCTTCAGCTGGAGTTATTTTTGAAATGCCTTCTTTATCAACTTCATCTATTCGCACAATATTATGTGTTGGAACAAAAAATCTTTTAACGTTAGCAAATTCAGTTTTTAATTTTTCTTCACTTGGGTCAACTACAATACTAGCATTCTCACCAAATACTAAATCTTCAACAACTATAAAACCATACATGTCAGACTGATAAACCTCTTTAGCGTATATCTCATAAACAGAACTATGATTAAAGTATGTTATTTTATATATTTGACTCATAATTATATTTACCTGTTTATAGTTATTTCATGCACCTGATAATAGCATCACCGAAACCACTGCAAGTCACAAGCACAGCCCCCGGCATCAATTCTTCTAATTCTTTTTTAATCTCTTGGCTGCTTGTGTGTTTATTTCTAACTAGTGTCTGCATTCCAGCTCTAACTCTCGCCAAGTCATATGTAACAGTTTTATTTGCAATAGCTTGGGCCACACCATTCAACACTAAATCTGCTGCTTTGTTCCAACCCATGTATCTCAACATCATTTCTGCGGACAAAATAATTGATCCAGGGTTAACTCTATTTTTACCGGTATACTTTGGTGCAGACCCATGTGTAGCTTCAAATACGGCAACACGATTTGAAATATTTGCTCCTGGTGCAATTCCTATTCCTCCGACTTGAGCTGCTAAAGCGTCAGAGATGTAGTCACCGTTAAGATTTAGAGTAGCAATGACATCATACTCCTCTGGTCTTAATAAAATTTGCTGCAAAAAATTGTCAGCTATAACATCCTTGATAATAATTTCTTCATTATTGTTGGGGTTAGTTATTTTGCACCACGGTCCTTCGCCAATTAATTCTCCACCAAATTCATTAATAGCAAGATCATATCCCCAGTTTCTAAATGCGCCTTCTGTGAACTTCATAATATTACCTTTATGAACTAACGCTACAGAATGTCGGTTACTATCTATTGAATACTGTATAGCTTTTCTAATTAATCTTTCCGACCCTTCTTTTGATACCGGCTTAATACCTATTCCGGAGCTGTCAGGAAATCTAATTCCCGTAACCTTCATTTCTTTTAATAAAAAATCTAAAACTTTTTTTACATCATCAGAATTTGCTTCCCATTCTATACCCGCATATATGTCCTCAGTATTTTCTCTGAAAATTACCATATCTGTAGTATCGGATTGCTTTAAAGGAGTTGTGGTTCCTGGAAAATATCTAATTGGCCTAATGCAAGCAAATAGATCCATTTCTTGTCTGATTGCAACATTAAGTGATCTAAAACCTTTCCCAACCGGTGTTGTTAAAGGTCCTTTAATTGAAACTACAAATTGCTCCATAGCTGCAAAGGTTTCTTTCGGTAAAAAATTATTATCACCATAATGTTCTATTGCTTTATCTCCAGCATAAATCTCCATCCAATGAATTTTTTTTTCGCCACCATATGCTTTTTCAACAGCACTATCAACGACTTTTTTCATCACAGGAGTTATGTCATAACCAATACCATCCCCTTCTATGAAGGGGATGATTGGATTATTAGGGACAACTAATTTATCATTTTCATCAAATGATATTTTTGCACCGTCCTTTGGAACAGTTACTTTCTCAAACATAATCAATACTTCCAGGTTATTTATTTAGCTTTTAAAACTGCTCTTCTTCTGTAGAGCCTGTTAAAGCAGTAACCGAAGACTTTCCACCTTGTATTACAGTTGTAACATCATCAAAATAACCGGCACCAACTTCTTGTTGATGACTAACAAATGAATAACCTTTGTCAGCAGAAGCAAATTCTGGCTCCTGAACCTTTTCAACATAGTGCTTCATTCCTTCACCAGCTGCATATGAATGCGCTAAGTCAAACATGTTGTACCACATGTTATGAATACCAGCCAAAGTTATAAATTGATATTTATATCCCATTGCACTCAACTCATCTTGGAATTTAGCGATAGTTGCATCATCTAAATTTTTCTTCCAGTTGAATGAAGGAGAGCAATTGTAAGCTAATAATTGATCTGGGTACTCTGCTCTTATTGCCTCTGCAAAAGTTCTTGCAAATTCTAAGTCAGGAGTTCCAGTTTCACACCATATTAAATCTGCGTATGGAGCATAAGCTAGACCTCTTGCTATTGCTTGATCAATTCCGTTATTAGTTCTATAAAAACCTTCTGGAGTTCTTTCGCCCGTTAAAAATGGCTTATCATACTCATCAGCATCAGAAGTTATTAAATTAGCAGCTTCTGCATCTGTCCTTGCTAGTAGCAATGTTGGAACACCCATAACATCTGACGCCAATCTTGCAGCAATTAATTTTTGAATAGCTTCTTGTGTAGGCACTAAAACTTTTCCACCCATATGACCACATTTTTTTGCAGCTGCTAATTGATCTTCAAAATGAACGCCAGCAGCTCCATTAACTATCATATTTTTCATTAATTCGAATGCATTTAGTACACCACCAAACCCGGCTTCTGCATCGGCTACAATTGGCGCAAAGTAATCAACATGGTCTTTATCACCAGGATTAATATCTTTTGCCCACTGAATCTCATCGGCTCTTTTAAAATTATTATTAATTCTTCTTACTACAGTTGGAACTGAATCATAAGCATATAATGATTGGTCTGGGTACATTGTTTCAGATGAGTTTGCATCTGCAGCAACTTGCCAACCAGAAAGATAAATAGCCTCTATGCCAGCTTTAACTTGTTGCATAGCTTGGCCACCTGTTAAAGCACCAAGACAATTTACATAACCTTTTTTTGCTGCTCCATTAACTAATGACCATAGTTTATCAGCACCTTTTTTTGCTAAACTGCATTCTGGAACAAATGAACCTCGAAGCCTTACTACATCTTCTGCAGTATAACCTCTTTTTACATTTTTCCATCTAGGGTTAGTCTTCCAATCATTTTCTAATTGTTTAATCTGTTCTTTTCTATCCATCTTGGTCTCCTGATGTATGCAGAAATAATAATTTAAATTATTCTTTAATTTATGTACTGAATATTATTTGAAAATATAGAGTCTTTTCGCGAGCGTATATTAACAATTTATTAGGCTTTAGTCCCTAAAAATTTTAATATCTTTGATAAAAATATAATATACTGATAATATTTATTAAGAAAGAGTTAAATTTAATTTTATATAAACTGTATAAACTATTAATATATATGAAAAATAATACAAAATTTAAAACCGCAGATATATGCGATATTTATAGTGATAACCTAATTATTATGCATCAGCAATTCAATAGTTATGGAAAAATAGATTCTTTTTGCGGCCAAATAAGTACGATTAAATGTTTTAATGACAATTCTAAAGTAAGAGAAGCTGTAAATTCAGATGGCTGCAATAAAGTACTTGTAGTTGACGGCAATGCGTCAACAGACTGCGCATTACTTGGCGATATACTTGCAGAAGCAGCTTTTAAAAATAATTGGTCAGGAATTATTATAAATGGCTGTATTAGAGATTCGGATGTTATTTCGGGTATTGGTATTGGTGTATTCGCCCTTTCAACCATTCCTGTAAAAAGTGTAAAAAAAGATATTGGGGATACAAATATTGAAATATCATTTATGAACACAAAATTTATACCAGGAGAATATATCTACGCAGATTTAGACGGCGTTATAATAAGTAAAAAAGAATTAGATCTTAAGTAAAAGAAGGTTTTCTTCTGTGATAATACTTAATATCTCTAAAGCTTGTTTTTCCTTCTTTACCAACACCTAAATACATTTCTTTTACGTCTGGTCTATCCAAAAGATCTTGCGCTTTACCCTTAAGAATAACCCTTCCATTTTCAATAATATATCCATCATCAGCATATTTAAGAGCAACCATTGCATTTTGCTCTGCAATTAGAAAACTTACCCCTTCTTTATTTAAAGCTTTTACTATTGCAAAAATTTCTTCTACTAGTTGAGGCGCTAATCCCATTGATGGCTCATCTAGAAGTATTAGTTTTGGTCTAGACATTAAAGCTCTTCCCATTGCTATCATTTGTTGCTCACCGCCTGATGTAAATCCCGCTAAACTTTTTCTTCTTATTCTAATTCTTTCAAAATGATCATACACTCTCTCTAAATCTTGTTTTGCTTCTTTTGAATTCTCTCTTATAAACGACCCTGTCATTATATTTTCTTCAACTGTAAGGTGAGAGAAACAATGTCTTCCTTCGAGAACTTGGGCAACCCCATCTTTAACTAAATTGAACGCTCCATGATTCGCAATGTCTTTTTCTTGATACTCAATAGTACCTTTGGTTATTGCTCCACGCTCGGCATGTAATAAATTTGAGCAAGCTTTTAATGTTGTAGTTTTTCCTGATCCATTAGCACCAAGTAATGACACAACTTTACCTTCTTCAACGTCTAATGTAACACCACGTAATGCAAGAATTACATGATTATATACAACTTCAATATTGTTAATTTTTAATAAAGATTTAGACATTTTTTTTCCTCTTATTCTTTAGTGTGGATATGGCCACATTCTTAATTTTTGTTTTGTGGTTGCCCATAATGCTGCAAACCCACCAGGCTCTCTAATCAACAGCGCAATAATAAACACACCGTAAACCATATTTGATACATTTTCTACGACAGCTGTATTAAATGCGCCTTGGAATATAAAATCCCCTACCCATGTAAATACTATTGGAAACTCATAGACAAATATTGCTCCCAACCAAGATCCAGAAATTGATCCTAACCCACCAATTATCAGCATGAATAAAATTGTAAATGAACGGTCAACCTCATAGATCATTAAATCTACGTTACCAATGTATAAAAATGAGTAAATACCACCAGCAACACCACAATAAAAACAACTTATAAAGAACGCTAGTAGTTTTGCTCTTGGAACACTAATTCCCATTACACTTGCCGCTATATCTCTATCACGAACAGACATAAAATTTCTACCCGTGTTACTTCTTAATAAATTTTTCGCAAAATAACTTAACCCTATACAAACAACTAAAGCTAAAAGATATCTAGCTGGGTACCCTTGCATATCAACACCGAGGAAATTCCCTAGGCCCCAATAATCATAAAATTTTGGCGCTATAGCGACCACACCTGAAGATTCATAGTTTAAAAACCATGCGTATGAATTAAAAAACCACCATACGAAATATTGAGCTGCTAATGTTGATACTAACAAATAAAAGCCTTTAATTCTTATAGCTGGAAGTCCAAACACTACTCCCACTAATCCTGCAAATATTCCTGACATTAATAGAGCTACTGGCAATGACATTAAATAATCTGGAACTCTTAACATTAAATTATATGTTCCAAATGCACCAACACACATAAATCCAGCTGTTCCTAATGATAACTGCCCTGTTAATCCTGTTAATATATTCAAACCAACAGTTGCTAAACCTACTGCCAATATTGGAATAACGTGTGCACTTAAAAAATATTCTGATGTTGTTGGCACCCATAAAAATAGCCACAATAATCCTATTAAAGCGACAACTTTATCAAAAGTCATAGGAAAGATTTCTCTGTCCTTTAAATAATTTGTTACAAAATGTCCTGTTTCTCTATATATCATTTATTTACACCCTTTCGATTAATTTTTCGCCGAACATACCTTGAGGCCTAACCACTAAGAACATTAATGCCATAAAATATGCAAACCAAAGTTCTATTCCTTGACCTCCAAAAACATCAGCTAAATATATTTCACCTAATTTTTCTCCAACACCTATCACTAAACCTCCAACAATTGCGCCTGGTATAGATGTGAGGCCACCAATTAGGATAACAGGAAGAGCTTTCATAACTGCTTCTATCAATGTGAATGAAACACTTACTCTTTCTGCCCATAATAAACCTGAAACCAAAGCGATAATACCTGTTACAGCCCAAACAACTGCCCAAACTGTTTGCAGAGGTATGCCAACAGCCATAGCTGCCATATGATCGTCAGAAACTGCTCTTAAAGATAAGCCTGTTTTTGTTTTTTGGAAAAAGAACGCTAATACTACGATCATTAATCCAGCTACTAATGATGCAAATATATCAAATTGCGGAATCAGAATGTCAAGCCATGGTATATGGTCTGACATGAATATAGGGTTTGGATCTAGTAACCCGATATCTAAAAATTTATTCATTTGCAATCCATGAACATCTGAATCCCATATAAATTGCGAAAACCCTTCTTGGAATGTTGCTAAACCTACTGTAGCCATAAATAAAGCCAGAAGATTTTGGTTTGCTAATGGTCTAATAACAAATCTTTCTGTCGCGACACCAAAAATAACCATTATTCCAGCAGCTATAAATAGTGCGGTCCAGAAACCAATTCCATTTTCTGTCATCTTAACAAAGGTTAAAGATGCAAACAAAAGCATTGTTCCTTGTGCGAAATTAAAAATTCCTGACGACTTATAAATTAAAACAAATCCAATAGCGACAAGGGAATACATTACTCCTGAAAGTAAACCTCCTACCAATACTTCTATTAAATAAACCCAATCCATATTAATACCCCTATTTAGTGGCTTACCCCAAGATAAGCATCTATTACATCTTGATTAGCCATAACTTCTGTTGGTGAACCATCACCAATTTTTTTACCATAATCCAATACTACAACATGGTCGGATATATCCATCACCACGCCCATATCATGCTCAATCATTACTGTTGTAATACCTTGCTCTTTATTAATCTCTAATATAAAGCAAGACATATCAGCTTTTTCTTCCAAGTTCATTCCGGCCATTGGCTCATCAAGCAATAGTATTTTTGGCTCAGCAACTAATGCTCTTCCTAATTCAACTCTTTTTTGAAGACCGTATGGCAATTTTGCTACTGGAGTTTTTCTGATTGATTCAATCTGTAGAAATTTAATTACTTTTTCTACAGCAAGTCTATTTGATCTTTCTTCTTCTCTTGCTCTACCAATATTTAGACCTTGCTCAAGCCATGTTGACTTCATAAATAAATTTCGTCCCGTCATAATATTTTCCAAAACTGTCATTCCTTGGAATAAAGCTATATTTTGAAATGTTCTAGCCATTCCTGCTATCGCAGCATCTCTTGGATTAATAGTTCTTCGTGTAACTCCATTATAAGTTACTGTTCCAACTTGCGGCAAATATACTCCATTGATAACGTTAAGCATTGAACTTTTACCTGCGCCATTAGGGCCAATAACTGCACATATCTCTCCTTCTTTCACATTAAAGCTAATGTCTGTTATAGCTTTAACACCACCAAATTGAAGAGTTACATTTTCTACTTTTAATATATCTGACATTTTTTTCTCTTGGCTATTTATATTTTATTAATACTAAGTTCATATGATAATTGATCTATATCATTAACAATAAAATCGTTTTTATTTTCTTTGATCGCTGAATGAACATCTTTTAAATTCGTTTCTATACTTTTTCTCATTACTTCCATAGTTTTTGAAACTTCACCTTGAGTCATAACCAGTGTGCGATGTAAAACTACAAAACTTTTTACTTTTAACTCAGATTCAAGTGTTTCATTAACACAAGTTATATGACTTTTTATCAAATCCTTAACTTCTTGTTTTGCCGCAAGCTCTGTATAACCAGTGTACCTAATATTTTTTCTATCCGCCCATGAATTTACTGAATTAGGGTCTATTACAACAATTACTGAAATTGAATCTTGACCTTGACCTACGATTATAGACGACTTAACAAATGGTGAGCATGAGATCAGGTTTTCTATACTTTCTGGTGAAAATTGTTTTCCTGACTTTAGGGTAATTATATCTTCACTTCTTCCTCTAATTACTAAATTTCCTGTTGCATCATCAATCTTACCAACATACCCAGAGTTAACCCAACCATCCTCTATATTTGATTTTCCGCTTAAAAGTTCAGCTGAACAATCTGATTTATAACAGACCTCTGATTTTTCATTTACTTTAATTTCTGAACCTTGCATTACTGAACCTACGTTCTCAGATGAAACGGAATGATCTGGCTGAACTGAAATGCAACCGCATGAGGAAGCTTGCCCAAAAGAATGTTGAATCTCTACACCGATAGCGTGAAAAAAATCAAAGTTGACTTTTGATAATACTCCATCACTAACAAAAGCATGCTTTATTTTTGTAAGACCAAATACATTTTTTGCCGGCAAGAAAGTTGTCAGCATTATCCAAGTTTTTTTAATTTTATCAAAAAATGAGTTTGTTCCGCTGACTTCTTTATCATAAATCTCCATAAGCATTTTATAATGACTCATGTATCTATTATAATTAGACTCTGACGCAGATTCTATTCTGTAGCTTATTGAAGTAATTATATGTTTAAATACAAATGACGGTGCATATAAAATTGTTGGGCCAATTTCTTGTAAATCTTTTTCTATTGTCTGATTGCTTTCTGGTAAATTAAAAGACATTCCACTTGACAACGATGTTATATAAGTAAAGAGTAAATTTGTTGGTATAGATAGAGGCAAATAAGAAACAATTGAATCTTTATCTGTTAAAGAATTTAGCGAAATAATTTTTTCACTATTATCAATTATAGCTTTATGAGTTACTTTATAAATAGAATCTTCATGCTCGTCAAATAAATAAAAAGCTGTATCATTTTCATTCAGTGCTTGTATTTCTTTTTCAAAATTAGCGCTTTTTGCTTTTGCGGTGAGCTCATCGTAAGAATGCAGTTTGTCATTTTTATAATTTATCATGCCTCTTCCATCTAGGTAGATAACACTTTTGACCGGACAATCTGATTCAATATCTAAGTAAGTATCGACCTGTTGCTGATCTTCCGAGATTAAAAATTCTGTTTTTGATTCTGATAATATTTTTTTTAGCTCTACACTAGTACATTCAGGATGAACAGGTACTACGATTCCACCTAATGTTTGAATTGCCGCTATAGAGAAAATAAGTTTTGGTACATTGTTTCCATAAATAGCCACTACTGTACCCTTCCCTATTGAGATGGATTTATAAGCATTTGCTAGTGTAGAAGTTTCTTCTAAGTAATCTTTCCAACTATATGAGTTCCATATGCCAAGTTGCTTATATCTAAGCGCTACTGAATCTGGATGGTTCTGATTATGTGATAATACTAGACCTGGAATAGTTGCCATTTGTACTTTTCTCTCCAATTTTTCTTATTTTTTTGATTATTAACGATTCATTCGTTTATTATTTTATTTTAAATTTTTAAGATTTAAAATTCAATCAAGATGTGTAAAGTACACCAATGTTAAGTTTTAGACAAGACCTTAATGTAAATATTCGATATTAAATAAAACTATATTAGTATATTATAATGTATTTATTATATTGAAAAACACAACATATTGTGTTTAAATGTTTACCCAAGTATATAAAAAAAGGAAATAAACCATTACTTGGTCAACAAAAAAACAAAGTATTTCAGATAAATATATATTACTTTATATATTGCCAATTATCTGCACCTTTGGTTTCTCGGGAAGCAATTCGTTCAGAGATTTTGAGGTTCCTCTATATACAAGTGAAGACGAATGCTTTGTTCAAAAAGATATATATTTATCACTCGATGAAAACAGATATCTAAATCAAGTTGAAAAAA
This sequence comes from Gammaproteobacteria bacterium, assembly GCA_018674175.1. Taxonomy (GTDB): domain Bacteria; phylum Pseudomonadota; class Gammaproteobacteria; order Poriferisulfidales. The sequence goes on from JABHAT010000016.1 coordinate 122,704, forward strand.
ATATTTTTACCAAAAAAATGAGCGGTAAGCTTCCAAAATATATTAGTTATTTTAAAAAACATACTAGAAACTCTATCTTTTCTTGGGAATTAATTGCTGCTATTTCTTATCAAGAATCACACTGGGATCATAAAGCTGTTTCAAGAACCAAAGTCAAAGGGTTAATGATGCTTACTAAAGACACAGCAAATTATATTGGAGTTAAAAACAGACTAGATCCAAATGAAAGTGTGTATGGAGGAGTGAAATATTTAGAAAATATTTTTAAAAGATTACCAGAGACTGTTTTAGGCTCAGATAGAATCTGGATGACTCTAGCAGCATATAATGTAGGCTTAGGTCACATAGAAGACGCTAGGGTTATTACACAGAGACATGGTGCTAATCCTAATTACTGGTCTGACGTAAGAAAATATCTACCTCTTTTAAAAGTAAAAAAGTTTTATAAAAAAACTAAATACGGTTACGCGAGAGGAAATGAGCCAGTAAAATATGTTGCAAGAATTCAAGCCTATTTAAATGTAATTTATGATGATAAAAAATCACATTTAGCGACGCTTAGCCTTAAAAAAATCTTTAATAATTAAAGCACATTCCTTCTCAAGAATTCCTCCGAAAAATTCTGGCGTGTGATCTAAGTTATATTTTTTTTTAATAAGTTTGAAATCTTCATTTGTATCAGTTTTAATGTTTGAATATGCTCCAAAAACTACCCTGTTTATTCTTGCCTCACAAATTGCTCCAATACACATTATGCAAGGCTCTAATGTTGTATATAAGACCGCATTACTCAATCTATAGTTATTTATTTTTTTACAAGCATCTCTTATAACGTTTATTTCAGCATGTGCCGTTGGATCATTATTACTGATAGATAAATTATGTGATTTAGATATCACAACACCATCTTTAATAATTAATGCTCCTATAGGTATTTCATTTTTAACTTTAGCTTGCTTTGCAAGAGACAAGCATTCCTTAATGTAGTCTTTATCATTCATATATTAACTCATAGAACTAATTACTTTATATTGCTATTATAATTTTTCATTTAGTATTAATTTAAATCTATTAACTTTCAAGGAGTAAATAAAATGAGCGATAGAATAGTTATGAGAGTTGCAGAATCACTAGTTGCAGGTGGTCCTCCAGGAACAGCAGCAGAACCAGAAATAATTATAGGTGAGCTTGATGGGCCAGTAGGGACTGCTTTTGCCACACTTTTAGGTGACCAAGTAAAAGGACATTCAAGAGTCTTAGCAATAATGAATACGGATATTATGGTAAAGCCAGCAACTTTAATGGTGAGCAAGGTAACTGTTAAAGATACAAAATATACAAATATTTTAATGGGTACAGTTCAAGGCGCTATAGCAAATGGTGTTTTGGATGCAGTAAGAAATGGCGATATTCCAAAAGAAAAAGCTAATGATTTAGGAATCATAGTTTCTGTATGGTTAAACCCATCAGTAATTGATGATGAAAATCTAGACCACAAAATACTTTTTGATATTCATCGAAAAGCAACAGCTCAGGCAATACATAAGGCAATGAAAAATGAGCCTAGTATTGATTGGTTATTAGACAATCAAGATAGTATCGTACATAAGTATTATCAAATGGGTTTAGACGGTAAAATATAATATCTAGAAAATTCGTGAGAAATAACTTATTAAGGTTTTTCTCACGTTTAATTCTTTTACAAAAATCTTAAAAAATACTATCACATAATCTACCTGAAAGTTCTAAAGAAATTGTTAAACAACTGAAAAGGTATAACTATATCCAGTTTGGAAGCTCTCCAATTTGAGCGTCAAATACAAGCTTAATGAAAATTATACTAATGATCGTGACCACGACGATTGAGATAATATTTAACAGGAACCCAGCCTTAATCATATCTTTTATTGCAATTTTACCGCTCCCAAAAACAACTGCGTTTGGAGGAGTTGCTATCGGCAACATAAATGCACAACTAGCTGCAATAGTTGCTGGAATAACAAAGAACAAAGGATTTTGATTTATACTAATAGCAAATATAATTAGGATTGGCATAAATGTTGCGACTGTTGCTGTATTAGAATTTAACTCTGTTAGATAAATTATTAATGCAACAGCAATAAATATCAAAAGATAAATATTATAACCATAGAAATAATTTGAAAATTCTCCAATCCATATCGCTAAACCTGATGAATTAAATGCTTTTGATAATGCAATACCACCACCTACTAAAAGTAATATTCCCCAAGGAATTTTATTTGCAGTCTCCCAGTTACAAGCTCTTGTTGTTTTGCTAGTTGGAATTAAAAATAATAGTAGAGCTCCTAAAAGTCCTATAGATGTATCATTTAAATTTAAATTAAATATTTCATTTAAACTTCTTCTAAGAACCCAAAATGTAGCTGTTAAAAAAAATACTGTGGCAACAATTTTTTCTGTAAAAGATGGGCTGCCAATTTCTCCTCTCATTTCTTGAATTGTTCTTTCCAGTGCATTCGATTTTTTTTTAGATACATTGAAGCTTATATTTGTTAGAAAAAACCAGACTGTTGGTAATAAAAAAATTGCTACTGGTAAGCCAATAAGCAACCAATCTAAAAAACTTATTTCATAATTGTAACTGTCGCTAAGAATACTAGACAACATGATATTTGTTGGAGTACCTATTAATGTAGAAGCACCTCCAATAGATGCGGAATAAGCTATTGCAAGTAATAATGGTATTGCAAAATTTTCATTTCTAATATTTGGCTGATTTGAAAAAATTGTAATCACAGATACTGCTATGGGTAACATCATTATTGTTGAGGCAGTATTACTTACCCACATACTTATAAAAGCTGTAGCAATCATAAATCCTGCAATTATCTTACTTGGGCTTGTTCCTGATAAAGATAAAATATTTAAAGCTATTCTTTTATGTAATCCACAAGCTTCCATAGCTGATGCAATTATAAAGCCTCCTAAAAATAATAAAACTAGCGGGTGCGCATAAGAACTTGCAACTAACTTTAAATCAAAAATATTAAAAATAGGAAATAAAATAAGAGGTATTATACCCGTCAAATATATTGGTATGGCTTCTGTTATCCACCAAATTGTCATCAATAAAGCTACACCTGCAGTTAACCATCCTATCTTACTAAGACCTTCGGGAGGCTCAGAAAATATAAATATAGATAATACAGATAAACCAATTATTAAACCAAATAAAGAAATTGCATCTCTACTAAACAATTTTTATTCCCACTCTATTGTTGCTGGTGGCTTTGATGAAATATCTAAACAAACACGAGAAATATCTGGGACATCATTAATTATTTTAGTAGATACTTCTTCTAGAAATTCAAATGGAAAATTAAATGGCTTAGCTGTCATAAAATCAATTGTTTTTACGGCTCTTAAAGACACTACATTCCCATAAGATCTTCCGTCGCCAGTGACACCAACTGATTTAACTGGCATAAAAACTGTAAAAGCTTGAGAAATTTTATTGTATAAATTTTTTTCATGTAACATTTTTATAAATATATCATCAGCCTGTCTTAATATATCTGCGTATTCAGTTTTTACTTCTCCAAGAATTCTAACTGCTAATCCTGGGCCGGGAAATGGATGTCTATTTATTAACTTTGAATCTATGCCCAACTCAATACCAAGCTTCCTTACTTCATCCTTAAAAAGTTCTCTCAAAGGTTCTAAAAGTTTTAGATTCATATCTTTGGGTAAGCCCCCTACATTATGATGAGATTTAATAAGGTGTGCATTTTCTGAAGATGCTGCAGACTCAATTACATCTGGATAAATAGTTCCTTGTGCCAACCACTTCGCATTTTTTATTTTCTTCGATTCTCTTTCAAAAACATCAATAAATGTCTTGCCGATTACTTTTCTTTTATCTTCGGGATCTGTAACCCCATTAAGTCTTCCTAAAAATAATTTAGCTGCATCTACATAAATAATTTTTATATTTTTGAAATCTTTAAAACCTTTTTCAACTTGCTCTTTCTCATTTAATCTCAAAAGTCCATTATCAATAAATATACATGTGAGCTGACTTTGAATAGCTTTATGAATAATAGCTGCTGCAACTGATGAATCAACACCACCTGATAAACCTAATATTACATGATCACTTTGTACTTTTTCTCTAATATGAGAAACTTGGTTATCTATTATATTTTTTGTTGTCCACTCTCCTTTTGACCTACATATTTTATTAACAAAATTATAAATTATTTTACCCTCATCTAGTGTGTGAGTTACCTCAGGATGAAATTGAATGCCATATATCTCTCTATCATTTGACTTTATTGCAGATAAACTTTTTTTATTAGTAGTTGCTATAACTGAAAAATTATTTGGAATTTCTGTAACACTATCACCATGCGACATCCAAACTTCTAAAGTTTTATTTAAACCATTTAGGATTGGAACATCTTTTTTAATTTCTAACTTTGCTTTTCCATATTCTCTTGATGTAGATTCTTGAATTTTTCCGTTGAATTTTTTACATATTAGCTGCATCCCAAAACAAATTCCCAATAAAGGGGTGTTTTTTTTAAACAATAGATCAGGTAAATCATAGTTATTGTTCTCTATTACAGAATTTGGCCCACCAGAAAGAATTACACCTAAAATATTATCTAGATTTTTAATTTTGATTAATGATTCTGGACTCAACACTTCGCAGTAAGTATTATTTTCTCTTATGCGCCTTGCAATTAATTGGGTATATTGAGAACCGTAATCAATTACTAATATTTTTTCTTCATGCATTATTTGTCAATTTGGTAATTTGGAGCTTCTTTAGTAATCATTACGTCATGAACATGGCTTTCTTTCATTCCAGCGTTTGTTATTTTAACAAATTTAGCTTTACTATGAAGTTCAGTTATACCTGCGCAACCTAAATATCCCATACTTGATCTAATTCCACCTAGCAGCTGATGAAGTATACTTGTCATACCACCTTTATATGGAACTCTACCCTCAATACCTTCTGGAACAAATTTATCTGATGAGCTCTCTGGATTTTGAAAGTATCTTTCACTAGATCCACTTTTCATAGCACCAATTGATCCCATTCCACGATAACTCTTATATGTTCTGCCTTGGTATAATTCAATCTCACCGGGAGCTTCTGTTGTGCCAGCAAATAAACTTCCTAGCATCACAGAGTCTGCTCCGGCTGCTAGTGCTTTAGAAATATCACCTGAAAATCTTATACCACCATCAGCTATAACTTTTACAGTTGTTCCTTTGGTTGCGCTTGCAACATCTGATATCGCTGTAATTTGTGGCACACCTACTCCCGCTACAATTCTAGTTGTGCAAATTGATCCGGGGCCAATTCCTACCTTAACAGCATCTACTCCTGCTTTAATCAATGCTTTTGCTGCTTCTTTTGTTGCAATATTACCCGCTATCAACTGAAGCTTTGGATATTTTTTTCTGATTAATTTAATAGAATCTATTATCATTTTTGAATGTCCATGAGCTGTATCTATAACTAGCACATCAACTTCAGCATCAATTAACTTTTTAACTCTTTCTTCCATATCTTTTCCAACACCAATTGCTGCACCAACTCTAAGTCTTTGAAGTTTATCTTTGCAAGCATTTGGAAAATCTTTTGATTTTTGCATATCTTTTACAGTTATCATTCCCTTTAAATGGAATTTAGAATTAACCACAAGAACCTTTTCAATTCTATTTTTATGCAAAAGTGATTGTACGGTTTCTTTAGAGGCTCCTTCTTGAACTGTAACTAACCTTTCTTTTGGCGTCATGATAGTTGAAACTTTTGGGTTAACTTTATTTACAAATCTCAAGTCTCTAGATGTAACTATACCAACAAGATTTTTACCCTCAACAACCGGAACTCCAGATATTTTGTGTTTTGCTGTTAATTCTAGAACTTCTTTTATGGAGCAATCTGGTGAAGTTACAACTGGATCTGAAATTACACCGCTTTCATATTTTTTAACTTTCAGAACTTCATTAGCCTGATCTTCAACTGATAAGTTTTTATGAATGATCCCTATTCCTCCTTCTTGAGCTATAGATATGGCAAGCTCGGATTCCGTAACAGTATCCATGGCAGCAGATAATAATGGTATATTCAATTGAATTTTTGATGTAAGTTGTGTTTTTAAACAGGCATCTGACGGAAGAATATTGGAGTGATTGGGCACAAGTAGAACGTCATCAAATGTTAAAGCTTCTTGAATAACTTTTAGCATATTAACCTCTCTCTACAAAACGGTATTATAGGTTTTATTTAAGAAAAGTAAACAAAAGTATCTTTATATTGTATATTACAAATATCATGGTAAATGCAGAAGAAAAAATCTATAGCGTAAGTGAGATTAATAGTCACGTTAAGGACATTATTGAGTGCTCATTTAATGGGTATGTAATAGTGGAAGGAGAAATATCTCAATTAAATAAAGCTCAAAGTGGCCATATTTACATTACACTTAAAGATGAAACGTCATCAGTTAAATGTACATTGTGGAGTGCTCGAGTATCAAAAATGCAGGTTTATCCAAAAGTTGGATTAAAAGCCTTAATAAAGTGTAAAGTTTCTTTTTATGAAAAGAATGGAACTTACCAGCTGGATATAGTTGGAATTTCTTCTGTTAGCACTGGAAAATTTCACGAACTTTTTGAAAAGTTAAAATTAAAACTTAAGGACGAAGGTTTATTTGATATAAAATTTAAAAAGAATTTACCAAAATATCCTAAATCAATATCAGTAATAACATCACTTACGGGATCAGTAATTCAAGATATATTAAAGATAATTGAAAGAAGGCTGCCAGGAGTTGCGATAGAAATTTATGCCTGCAATGTTCAAGGAGAAAATTGTCCTACTAGTATAATAAAACAGCTTATAGAAATTAATAAAAAAAATAGTTCAGATGTTATTATAATTGCAAGGGGCGGCGGATCACTTGAAGATTTAATCGGTTACAATGATGAATATTTAGCTCGGCAAATATATAACTCAAAAATACCAATTATTACAGCTGTAGGTCATGAAACTGATACTACAATAGTAGATTTAGTTTCTGATATGAGGGCAGCTACTCCTTCTGAAGCAGCAGAAATTGCTACAAGAGAATCAGTTGGTGACATTTCAAATTGCTTTCATGAATTTAGGAATAGATTAGACAATATACTCTTCAATATATTAAATAATAAAAAATACCAGTTAAAAGAAAATATAAATAGTGTTGAAAAAAATAATCCTGAAAATAAAATTAATAACTATAATCAAACAGTAGATATTTATCTTGAAACCTTGAAAACCAAACTATTATCTAATTTAATGTCTGAAAGAAATAAGATGAATGTGGTAAAAGTAAAATTAAAATCTTTAGATCCAATTAGTAAAATTTCAGAACTTGAGTCAAAAATAAATAATAATAAAGAAGTATTAAAAAATGCTTTGAATAACATAATAACTCGAAAGAAAAACATTATAAATTTAAAAAACAATAGAATTAAAGATATAAATCCTTTGTCTATTTTAGATAAAGGTTACTCTATAGTTTATTGTGATGGGAAAATTTCAAATAAAATATCTAATTTTAAAGAAAATAAAGATTTAACGATTAGAGTTACTGATGGAGTTATACATTCTAAAGTCAAAGAAATAAAAAAGAATTAATCTTCTTTCTTTTGCCATTCCCATGGTGTTTCTTTACAAACTATAAAATAAATATATACGTTAATTAATAATGTTATCAATATCGCAAGTCCTGCTCCAATAGCCCATAAAATATCATGTTGATTATTTTGAAAACCAAATTGATTCATTCCCCAAAAACTTAGAGATGTAAATGCTATAATTATTACTGCTGCTATGTATTCTCTCATTAGATTTCTCCTCTTTCAGAAATTTGTCATTATTTTACAAATAATAACAGAATTTACCAGTTATTTTTATTTTGATCCTGAATCTAAGAATTTATCAAAGAATATTTCTTCATTTGGCATGCCTTCAGCCGTAAATTCACCTATTGCTGCATCAATCATCGGTGGTGGTCCACATAAATATCCTTGGCATTCTTTCATATCTAACTTACCTTTTTCTATGTATTCTGATTTTAAGTAATCAGTTACCATTCCTCTTGCGCCTTGCCAATCAGAATCTTCAGGCTCCATATTTAGTACATACACAAATTCAAATTTAAAATTGGGATTCCATTTCTTTTGTATCTCTTCTAATTCAGTTTTACTATAAATATCATCTTGTGTTCTTGCTCCAAATAAATATATTGCATCTCTTTCAACTTGATCTATTGCTGCTTGCTCTAAAACTGCTTTAACAGCACTCATGCCGCTGCCTCCAGCTATGCAAACCATAGGTCCTTTGCCTTCGCGATAATAAAATGAACCAAAAGGAGTTTTAATTTCTAATTTTTGCCCTGTAGGATCTTTTGCAAATAACCATTTGCTAAATCTTCCCTTAGGAACGTTTCTTACAAAAAAAGATAGCTCATCTGGGTTTTCATTTTGAGGTGCTTTTGCAAATGAATATGATCTTGACGCTCCGACTTGTTTAACCATTAATTCAGAATATTGCCCTGCATAACCACTATGTTCTAAACCATCTATACCAATAGTAAGTTCCATTATGTCATGCGTTAAAGGAGTTACCTTTTTAACTATACCATTATACGATTTTGTAGCGCTTGCTTTAGCATCACTATCAATATCTACAACGATACTAAGAGGTGTTTTAGCTCTTGATTGGCAAGCTAAAATCATTCCGTCTTTAAGTTGATCTCCATCCAATACATAACTAAAGTCAGCTGTTGCTTTAATTTTACCATCAGTTAATTTACAAGCACATGATCCACAGCTCCCTACTCTACAATCGTGAGGGAATGCTACGCCAGCTTTTAATGCTGCATCTAAAATATTTTGTTCAGGCTCGACATCAAATGTAAATTGATCTGAGTTTAGTGAAACTGCCTTTGGTCCTTTTTTTTTGCCAAATCCAAACATAAAATTATAGTAATTCCTTGTGTTTACTACACTAATTTAATTAAATATTAATAAGTTTGCCAGTACGCAAAACCTATGCTGAGTTAATTCCCACACCTCTTAGTTTACCTGCATCTATATCTTCTTTTGTAGGTAAACAAGTATAAGGCACTATAGCCTCTTTACTTGTTGATGGGTGGCTTTTAACTGCCGCACACCACTCGCTGACTTTTGCTCTTGATGAAACAAGATCATTGCCAGAAATTTCTAAAGCATTAACGCATGACATCCAGTGAATATCTGCTAATGAAAATTCACCACAAATATATACGCCTTTTTTTAATTTTGGATCTGGTGGGTTAGCTAATATATTCTCTAAAAGATCAAATGCTTTATTAACTATGTCTAAATTACCACCAGAGCCAGTTAACATACCATAAGCTTCCATTTGAACGTAATCAGTTGCTATATGAGCATATTGATACATTATAGCTCTTATAACTCCATTTCTTGGAACTAAAGATGGTCCAAAACCTTTATCATCAAGATAAGATATTATTGCATTTGGCCCATAAACAACATTATCTAAATCTTTGAGTACTGGAGCACTGTGAAGTGGGGAAATATCTCCAGCCTCTTCTCCGCTATTTATATCATGCGTTTCAATATCAACGCCTTTTTCAGCTGCTGTTTGTAATGCCTTGGCTGTATTTATACAATTCACATTGCCATATAACTGCATAGCCGATGCTAATTTATCACCGATCATATTTCCCTCCTAAGAGAATATTTTTATAAATTTTACTCTATCTTTAACGCACCTGATGGACACTCAGAAACTACATCCGTAATTTTATCTTCTGAACTTGCCGATGTATCTATAACAAATTTACCATCTTCCACTTTAAATACCTCTGGTGCTCCTTGTACACACTTTCCAGCATGAATACATACACTTTCATCCCATGATACTTTCATATCGTTCTCCTCACTATTTTTAAACTTCGATCTCTATTTTAACCAAAAAAACCAATCTCTGCAAAGCCTTATATATACATAAAGTGATATATATTTATTATTAAATTAAGACTTTTTAAAAAATAAGCTAATTGAGTTTATACAGAATCTTTTATAAGTGGGGCTTGGCCCATCATTAAACACGTGACCCAAATGAGAATTACATTTTGAACATTGTACTTCTATTCGTGTCATTCCGTGACTACGATCTTCAATACAAGTTATATTTTCTTTTGCGGTGGGCGCTGTAAAACTTGGCCAACCAGATCCTGAATCAAACTTTGCATTAGACTCAAAAAGTTTATTTCCGCAGCATTTACAATAGTATGTTCCAATCTCATAAAGCTTATCGTAATTACCAGAAAAAGCAGGCTCTGTTCCCTTTTCTCTACAAACAAAAAATTCTTCTTTTGTTAATATAGTTTTCCAGTCTTTATGCATTCGAGTCTAGAGTTAAATTAATTTAAACCTTTCATTGTTAATTTTATTCTTCCTTGCTTATCAATCTCAAGAACCTTAACTTTTACAATTTCACCCTCTTTAACTTTATCAGTAACATTCTCCACTCTCTCTTCACAAATCTGAGATATGTGAACCAAACCATCTTTACCTGGAAGAACATTAACAAAAGCTCCGAAGTCCATAATTTTTGCAACTTTTCCTTCATAAATTTTATCAACTTCAACATCTGCTGTTAATTGCTCAATCTTTGCTTTCGCAAGCTCTACAGCCTCTTTGTCAACAGCCGAAATTTTTATTAAACCAGTATCATCAATATCTATTATTGCACCAGTTTCTTCTGTCAGCGATCTTATTGTTGCGCCACCTTTACCAATAACGTCTCTTACTTTATCAGCTTTAACTTGTATAGTTACAAATCTTGGTGCATTTTCTGAAACCTCTTCTCTTGAAGTTTGAATTACTTTATTCATTTCTCCTAAGATATGTATTCTTCCTTCTTTTGCTTGACCAAGTGCAATTTTCATAATTTCTTCAGTAATACCGTTAATTTTAATATCCATCTGAAGAGCTGTTACACCATCATTAGTTCCAGCAACTTTAAAATCCATATCTCCCAAATGATCTTCGTCACCCAATATATCTGACAAAACTACGAAATCATCACCTTCTTTTATTAAACCCATTGCTATTCCAGCAACTGGAGCTTTTATTGGGACCCCGGCATCCATTAATGAAAGACTTGATCCACAAACACTTGCCATTGAACTTGAGCCATTTGACTCTGTAATTTCCGATACAATCCTGATTACATATGGAAATTCTTCTGGGGAAGGTAATACTGGGACCATAGCTCTTTTTGCCAGCTTGCCGTGACCGATTTCTCTTCTCTTTGGAGAACCTACGAATCCTGTTTCGCCAACTGAGTATGGAGGAAAATTATAATGCAACATAAATTTATCTTCGTATTTTCCTTCTATCGCATCTATTATTTGACCATCTCTGTCTGTTCCTAGTGTCGCCACTACGATAGCTTGTGTTTCACCTCTGGTAAATAATGCACTTCCGTGTGTTTTAGGTAAGAGGCCAACTTCGATATTTATATTTCTAATTGTTTTATTATCTCTTCCGTCAATTCTTGGTTTGCCTGCTATAATATTTTTTCTTACCACGTCTTTCTGAATGTCATGTATAGAGTCTTCTATGCAGTCTTTTTTACACTCTTCTTGATTATTGAATTTCTCAAGCGCGTTATCTTTTATTTCTGATATTTTATCATTTCTTTCAGCTTTATCAGATATTAAGTAAGCTTCTGTAATATCACCTTTAAAATGATCGTAAACTTCTTTTTCTAAACTTGCGTTTAAATTTTCAGGCTTAACCCAACCATAATCTTTTATACCAAATTCTTCTGAAAAATTATTAATCTCACTTATTAAGTCTTGCATCTCTTTATGTCCAAAAGCTACAGCACCAAGCATAACTTCTTCGCTTAGCATTTTTGCTTCTGACTCAACCATTAGAACGCCGTCTTTAGTTCCCGCAACCATTAGATCTAGTTCTGATGTTAATAACTCTGTTTTACTTGGATTTAAGATATAAGAACCTTCGCTATAACCTATTCTTGCTGCTCCAAGTGGTCCCTGAAATGGTACCCCAGCAATTTTTAATGCAGCTGAAGCTCCTATCAATGCTGGTATGTCGGCATCAACTTCTGTATTTAAACTCATAACTGTACATATTACTTGCACCTCATGTGTAAATTCTTTTGGGAACAAAGGTCTTATTGGTCTATCAATCAATCTACAAATTAAAGTCTCTTTCTCAGCAGGCCTTCCTTCTCTTTTAAAAAATCCACCTGGTATTTTTCCAGCAGCGTATGTTTTTTCTTGATAATTAACCGTTAATGGAAAAAAATCTCTTGGTTTCCCATCATTTTTCGCAACTACCGTTGTTAATACTACAGTGCCTTCCATATTTACTAAAACAGCACCATTTGCTTGTCTCGCAATTTGTCCTGTTTCTAAAATTACTTCATGATTTCCGTACTGGAACTTCTTTTTCAAAGGTTTCATTTTTTTCTCTTAGGTTATCTTCTTAGGTTATCTTCTTAGGCCTAAAGATGAGATTATTGATTGATATCTTTCAACACTCTTTCTCTTTAAGTAATCAAGGAGTTTTCTTCTAGTATTCACCATTTTTAATAATCCATGACGCGAATGATGGTCTTTTTTGTGAACACTAAAGTGTTCAGAAAGAAATTCAATCCTTTTTGATAATAATGCTATTTGTATTTCTGGAGAACCGGTATCGGATTCACCTTTTTGATACTGCTCAATAACTTTACTTTTTTCTTCTGTTGATAATGCCATAATTTCCACTTATTCTTTAATTTAAGGCCGCATTCTATCACGTTATATTGCTCAAACAAACCTAAGTTTTATACTAAAATTTTTTTTGGTAAGAGCTCAGACTCCTCATTAATTTTACCAATACCAAGAAAATTCTTTTCTTCGTCATAAATTCTTACTAATTCGCAAGGCTTGTTTTGAATTTTTACCTTATTACCTTTTAGCGCTTGTTCTTTATCTAACTCAGATAAGATACAAGTATCTGTTTTACTTAGCAATAAATCACCATTTATAATATATTTATTACATATATCTTCTTCTGAACTAGACAAAAAATTCTCTAAGCTTACTGATTTTGATATATTTACATCATTAATACCTGTTCTAACTAATTTGCTTACCAATGCGCCGCACCCTATATCTGACCCAATCTGCTCAACTAACGTTCTTATATAAGTACCTTTTGAACATCTAACTTTTATAAATAAATGATTATTGTCTATAATATTAATTTTAATACTATAAATTTCAATGTCTCTAGAAGGTCTATCAATATTTATTCCTTCTCTTGCGTATTTATATAAACGGACACCTTTATGTTTTAAAGCAGAATACATTGGAGGAGTTTGTTTAATAATTCCAGTGTATTTTTTCTCCAATATTTTGATATCTAATTCTTTTAAATTAGGAACATCGGCAGTACTTAGAGTATCGCCATCTAAATCTCCAGTTGTAGATGTTTCACCTAATTTAGCAATAGCTTCATAACTCTTATCAGCATTCAAAAAATATGAACAAAGTTTTGTAGCTTTATTAAAAAATATTATTAAAAGACCACTGGCTAAGGGATCTAATGTTCCAGAAAATCCAGCCTTTTTTTGGGATATCTTTTTTTTTACTTTAGATAAAGCCTGATTTGAGGATATCCCAGAGGGTTTGTCTAAAATTATACAGCTTTGTCTATAATCCGACATTTCAATTTATGCTTTTATTAATCAGCTCTTCAAGTTCACAGGCTTTAGCTTCTGTATCATCAAAAATAAATCTTAAATTTGGGACAGATCTTAAATTTGAGTTTTTTGATAATTTTTTTTTAAAAAATAATTTTGACGAGTTAATTGTTTTTGTTATTAGCTTTACTTCTTCAGGATTTTTATTTTTATGTTTAAAAATAATAAAAAAAATTCTTGCGTGCTTTAAATCTTTAGACATTTCTACTTCTGTGATAACTACATCTTTAATTCTTGGATCATTAATATCATTTTGAACAATTTGAGCCACCTCTTTTTTTATTACAGAGCCAATTCTATGTATCCTTTGGTTATCAGAATCATATTTCATTATTCTAATGTTCTTGCAAATTCAGTTCTTATAAACACTTCGATATTGTCTCCAGGCTTTACATCATTATAATTTTTTACTGCTATTCCACATTCTGTACCTAACTTAACTTCTTTAACATCATCTTTATGCCTTCTTAGCGACTCTAGCTCTCCCTCATAAATCACAACATTATCTCTAAGAATTCTTATTGGGTTTCCTTTTTTAACACTACCTTCAATTACTTGGCAACCTGCAACAGCTCCCATTGCTGAAGATTTAAATACATCCTTAACTTCTGCAAGCCCAACAATTTCCTCTCTTATTTCTGGCATTAATAATCCGCTCATACCAGCTTTAACATCATCTATTAAGTTATAAATAATACTATAGTATCTTAGATCAATTTTTTTCTCTGTAACTATTCTTTTTGCTTGGCTATCAGCGCGCACATTAAAACCCACGATCATTGCATTTGATGCTTCTGCTAGTGCTATATCTGACTCGTTTATTGCTCCTGCTGAAGAGCCAATAATTTTAACTATAACTTCATCTGTATTTAATTTTAAGAGTGATTCGCATATAGCTTGCGAACTACCTTGCACATCTGTTTTTAGTAGTATATTAAATGCAGGTATCTCACCTTTTTTTAAATTACTAAATATATTATCTAAAGTTGGAGCTTGATATTGTGAGGCAAACCTATTCTCTCTAATTTTAGTTTTTCTAACATCCGCAATATCTCTAATTTTTTTATCATTAACAGCTGACAAAACTTCTTCTCCAACTTCAGGAGCACCAGATAGGCCTAAGATTACAACTGGAGTTGATGGTGTTGCTATTTTTACTCTTTTTCCATCTTGATCAATCATGGCTCTAATTCTTCCAAATTCTTGGCCACATAAAATATTGTCACCAGTTTTCATACATCCTTTTTGGACAAGTACAGTTGCAGTTGCGCCTTTTCCTTTATCAAGTGAAGACTCTAATACTACTCCCGTTGCAGAACCTTTTGATACAGCTTTTAGCTCAAGCACTTCAGATAACAAAGATATTGAATCTAACAAATTATCTACTCCAGTTCCTTCTTTAGCTGATACTTCAATAAAAATATTTTCACCACCCCATTCCTCTGGAATAACTTCGTGCTTTGTTAATTCTGTTTTAACATTTTCAACGTTAGCACCTTCTTTATCTACTTTATTTACAGCTACAATCATCGGAACTCCTGCAGCTTTTGAATGCTGGATGGCCTCTATGGTTTGAGGCTTAACCCCATCATCTGCAGCTACTACTAAAATTACTATATCCGTACAGTTTGCCCCGCGTGCTCTCATTGATGTGAATGCAGCATGGCCAGGTGTATCTAAAAATGTTAGCAAACCATGCTTTGTTTCTACCTGATAAGCTCCTATATGTTGAGTAATTCCACCAGCTTCACCAGAAGCCACTCTACTAGCTCTAATATAATCTAACAAAGATGTTTTCCCATGATCGACATGGCCCATTATAGTGATTGTTGGTGGCCTAGATTCTAACTCATAGTTTTCTTCGGGCTCAACAGTTAAAATATTTTTTTCTAAATTTTCAAAATCAATAGGAACAGCTTTATGTCCCATTTCTTCAATTACCAGAGTTGCAGTATCTTGATCTAAAGATTCATTGATTGTTGCCATAACTCCCATCTTCATTAATACTTTTATCACCTCTGCTGATTTGACAGACATCGCAGAAGCAATCTCTGTTACTGAAATAAATTCACTAAGCTCAACTGTATGTATTACCGGCTCAGTAGGTTTTTCGAACTGATGTTTATCGTCACCCTTATTATCTTTATTTTTTCTAGAAGGTTTTCTTCTATTAAATCTATCGTCGGAGACATGAATTCTCTGCCTTCTATTTTTAGATTTAACAATAACATTACTTTTTTCGTCATTTACAAATTTTGTTTTTGCTTTCTTTTTTCTTTTTTTATTACTATCTTCAGAATCTTTATCTTTGGAATTATCTTCAGTTGATTCTGTATTATCTGATGAATCTAATTTAACTTCTGTTTCAGCATGCTCTTCATTATTCTCATTTGAAATTTCTAGCTCTTCTTTATGCTCACTCTCGACAGGCAATATATCTGAATCAACCTTTATGTCTTTAGGGTCTAATTTTTCAGTAACTTGATTATTTTTTTTAGAAAAAACTTTCTTCTTCCTAACAACTGTTTTTGTTTTTTTCTCAACTAAGTTTTCATTTACTTCATTAGAAGAGATATTCTCTTCTTCAGGTTTTGGAGCTGGTGAATTCTGACTATTTCTCACATAATCTAGTAACTGCATTTTTTCTTCATCACTAATTAAATCATTTTCTTTTTTTTTCTCAATGCCAGCAAGCTCAAGCTGATCTATTAAACGAGCTACTGGTAATCCAATTATTTTTGAAAAATCTTTAACTGTAATATCTGTCATTTTTTATTTTTGTCCTTCAAACATTGGAGCTCTTGCTGTCATAATTAATTTTCCCGCAAGCTCTTCTGTCATATTATTTATTGGCATTAATTCATCTACAGATTGATCTGCTAAATCGTCAATAGTTATTATTCCTCTACACGCTAATTCAAATGCTAAATCATTTGTCATCCCTTCCATCTCTAATAATGCTTTAGATGGTTCGGCATCCATATTTAAAGATTCCGGATTTATTGCTTGTTTTAACAAATAGTCTCTAGCTTTATTTCTTATTTCTTCAACTATTCCTTCATCAAAAGCCTCAATTTCAGACATATCTTTTGGTGGAGCGTAAGCAATTTCATCAACACTAGAAAATCCTTCTTGTGCTAATGTTAATGCAATTTCTGGAGCGATATTCAAGTCTTTAGCAAAAGTTTCACTAATAGTTTTTGTTTCGACCTCACTTTTCTCATCAACTTGACCTTCTGTCATAACATTTAGATCCCATCCGGTTAGTTGGCTAGCAAGTTTTACGTTTTGACCACCTCTTCCAATAGCTTGAGAAAGCTTTTCTTCTTCAACTGCTATATCCATACTTTTTGACTCTTCATCCATAACTATAGATAAAACTGCTGCTGGAGACATAGCGTTAATTACAAACTGAGCTGGATTATCATCCCATAAAATAATGTCTATTCTTTCTCCTGCGATTTCATTTGAAACTGACTGTACTCTTGAGCCCCTCATTCCAACGCAAGCTCCAACAGGATCTAGTCTCGGATCATTGGACTTAACAGCAATCTTTGCTCTAACACCTGGATCTCTTGCTGCACTTAAAATCTCAATTAAATCTTGACCCACTTCTGGGACTTCTAAACTAAAAAGTTTAATTAAAAAATCTGAGTGCGTTCTAGATAAAAATAATTGAGGGCCTTTTGCTTCAGCTCTAACTTCTTTCAAATATGCTCTAATTCTATCTCCATTTCTTACGGCCTCTCTTGGAATTAAATCATCTTTTTCTATAAAGCCCTCAGTATTATTGCCTAAATCAATTAATACACCATGATGCTCTACGCGCTTAACAATACCCATAATTAATTCGCCAACTTTATCTTCGTATGACTCTACAACTCTCAATCTTTCTGCTTCTCTAACTTTTTGCACAATGACTTGTTTGGCAGTATGTGCGGCTATTCTTCCAAATGGAACTGATTCAATTTCTTCCTCTATAGCATCACCAATTTCTATTTCATCATGCTGTCTAGTTGCATATGCATGAAGTATTTGTGCGTCCGGAGATGTAAACTCAGGATCATCATCTGACAGTACCGTCCATCTCCTGAAAGTTGTGTAATCTCCAGTATCTCTATCAATAGAAACTCTAACATCAACTTCTTTAGAATATTTTTTTCTAGTTGCTGTAGCTAAAGCAATTTCTATAGCATTAAAAATAATTTCTTTATCTACACCTTTCTCATTAGAAACAGCATCAACTACATTTAATATTTCTTTGCTCATTTTAATCTCTCCAGATTATATCTTTAATCTTGCACTATCAATTGAATCATATTTAATTTCATAGCTTTCGTTTTCATCGTCAATAATTACACAATCATCTGTAACTTCTTTTATTACACCTTTTATGTTCTTTCTGTTATTTACCAACCATTTTAATTTTACTTTAACTTTTTCTTTTATATATCTGTCAAAATGTTCTTTTGTTATCAATATTCTATCAAATCCTGGTGACGAAACCTCAAGAACATATTCTGATCCACATACTTCTTCAGTATCTAATAAGTGTGTAACCTGGTTACTTACCTTTTCACAATCATCAATATTAATTCCATTCACACTATCTATATATAGAGTGAATTTTAAAGAATTATTTTGTTGCCCCACATTTAGCCCCCAAAGCTCATAACCCATAGACAAAATTGTTGGTTTTATTAATTCTGAAATTTCATTTTTCAATTAAAAATACCTTTTTGTATTAAATAATTTAACTCCTAGACGAAAAAAACCCCATTAAGGGGCCTCTATATAAACTTAAAAAGTTTACGTCTAATATTTTACACCTACTAGTATATTTTGGATCAGGCAAAACATCAACATATTTAAAAATATTATAATTTTCATATATTTCCAATCAAAATCTACTAAGTTAGTTTATTAATAAACTCAGCGAGTATATGAAGGTATTTTATAAAATATACTTTTATTTTGGGTCTTTAGAGTTTCTTTTTCGCTCATTTGGATCAAGGTATCTTTTTCTGAGCCTTAAACTTTGAGGTGTAACCTCAAGTAATTCATCCTCATTTATATATGACATCATTTGCTCTAAAGACATAATTCTTGGTGGTACTAGAGTAACTGCTTTATCTGTACCAGAAGCTCTTACATTTGTTAGCTGCTTACCCTTTAAAACATTTATAGCTAAATCATTCTCTTTACTATGCTCTCCAACTATCATTCCTTGATAAACTTTTGTCTGAGGCTCAACAAACATTATGCCGCTAGATTGCAAATTAAAAATTGCATAAGCTACTGCTGTTCCAGTTTCAGTTGATATTAATGCGCCATTTCTTCTAGAACCCATTTCTCCCTTATACTTTCCATATGAATGATAAACTCTATTAATAACACCTGTTCCCCTTGTATCGGTTAAAAATCTACTTTGATAACCAATTAAACCTCTTGATGGCGCTAAGAAAATTAAACGCACTTTATCTCCTTCTGCAGATTTCATATCAACCATTTCCGATTTTCTTTGATTCATACCATCAATTACAGTACTTGAAAATTCCTTGTCTACATCTATTGTTACTTCCTCTATTGGCTCAAGCCTATTATTATCAGAATCAGTTTTATAAAGAACATTTGGACGGGAAACTGTTAATTCAAAACCTTCCCTTCTCATTTGTTCAACTAAAACACCTAGTTGAAGCTCACCTCTTCCTCCAATTTCAAAAGCATCTCTGTTGTCATTTTCAGAAAATGTTATTGCAACATTAATTTCTGCTTCTGCCATAAGTCTTTCTCTGATAGCTGTTGAAGTAACTTTTTTTCCTTCCAAGCCAGCTAATGGAGAGTCATTTACTAGAATTGTAACTGACATTGTTGGTGGATCTATGGGTGTAGACTGTATTGGTATCAATACTTCAGAATCACATATCGTGTCTGCCACTGATGTCTTTGTTAGGCCGGCTATACAAATTATATCTCCTGCGTGCACCTCATTAACTGGAACCCTGTCTGCTCCATTAAATCTCAAAAGTTTTGTTAGTCGACCTGTTTCTACAGTATCCCCATTCAAGTTAATTGATTTAACACTATCATTAACTTTTGCAGAACCTTGCTCAACCCTTCCGATCAAACATCTTCCAAGATATGGATCAGAGTCTAATAAGGTTGATAGCATTGCGAAAGGTTTGTCTATTTCCACACTAGGAGGAGAGACGTAATCTAAAATCAAATCCATCAAAGCATGTAAATTTGTTCTCTCGTCTGTAAGTTCACCCACACACCATCCATCTCTTCCAGAGGCATACATTATAGGAAAATCTAATTGTTCATCATTAGCATCCAAGGAAACAAATAAATCAAATACTTCATCAATTACTTCATCAGGTCTTCCATCAGGCCTATCTACTTTATTTATTATAACTATTGGTTTTAATCCTTGCGCCAATGCCTTTCCTAATACAAATTTTGTTTGAGGCATAGGGCCTTCTGCAGCATCCGTTAGAAGAATAACTCCATCTGCCATACCCAGTACTCTTTCAACTTCACCACCAAAATCTGCATGACCTGGAGTGTCTATTATATTTATTCTAGTATCTTTCCAATTAACAGATGTTGGTTTTGCTAAAATAGTTATCCCTCTCTCTTTCTCGAGGTCTCCAGAGTCCATTAATCTTTCTTCAACTTGCTGATTATCTCTAAATGTACCACTTTGTTTTAATATTGAATCTATTAAAGTAGTTTTGCCGTGATCAACGTGGGCAATAATAGCGATGTTTCGCATATCTTCAGACATAAGCACCTTTTGTATGTAATTAAATTAAGAGAAAATCAAATTGGTAGCGGAGGTAGGATTCGAACCTACGACCTTCGGGTTATGAGCCCGACGAGCTGCCAGACTGCTCCACCCCGCACCGTATGTAGGCAGTGTACTTAAGAAATATAATTTATCAAGTAAGTATCTCAAAAATATACTTAAATACTAGGTCTGGAAACAAAAATATTAGTAAAATAGATGCCGGAATTAAAGATAAAATAATTATAGAAAATTTGCCACTTGTATTTATTAGACTATTAAAACCAGTTTCAAAAAACATAAACCAAATTACTCGTAAGTAATAATATAATCCAACTACAGTCATAAGAACAACTATCACTGCAATTAAAATTAAGTTTCTGTCAACAAGTGCATCCAAAACAAGATATTTTGCATAAAATCCTATTGTTAGAGGGATTCCAGCTGTTGAGAGTAAAGTTACCATTAATAGTATTGCTATATATCCAGACTTAGAAGCCAAACCTTTTAAGTCATTTATATAAATTAAATTAAATTTCTTTGACGATAAAAATGTGATGATTGATATTGCCGAAACGGTAGTAATAGAATATGAAGTAACATAAAATGCAGCAATAGAGAAATTATTTTCTAAAGCAGAAAATAGTGCTATAAATATAAAACCAGCATTAGCAACTCCAGAGTAAGCTAGCATTCTCATTATTTTTTTCTGAGCTAAAGCAAACAAATTTCCTATAAAAATAGAAAACATACCTAAAAAAAGAATTAATTTTGAAAAATTTTCATCATCAATTATAGGATTATTATTTAAAAATCTGAAAGCAAAAACAAAAAAAGCTATTTTTGGAATAGAAGCAATAAAATTTGTTATAGGAAGAGGAGCACCCTCATAAACATCTGGAAGCCACATATGAAAAGGCGCCACTGCAAATTTAAAAGCTACACCTATAAATATTAGTACGTATGAAAATAAATACAAATTAGATATTTCATTATTATTAGCATATTTAGTTATATCTAATATATTTATGCTACCTGAAATTCCATATAAGTATGAAAAACCAAATAATATTATTGCTGAAGCGATAATACTTAAAACAAAATATTTAATTGCTGCTTCGCTTGATAAGAAACTAGACCTATTTAAAGCTATCAGAGAATATAAACTTAATGATGAAAGCTCTATACCTAAAAAAAGTACAATAAGATTGTTTGCGGAAATTATTATAAAACATCCCAATAAAGCAAAAATAAGCAATGAATAGAATTCTCCAGAAATTAAATTATTTTGCTTCAAATACTCTTTGGATATTACTATTTGAATTAAAAATATAAAATAACAAATATATTTAAAAAACTCTGTAATATTATTTTTAATCAGTGAGGAATTAAAAAGCAAATGAGAGTCAGTGGATAAATAATTTATACCTATTAAAGATGCTGCAATAACTGAAAGAACGGTTAAATGAAAAACATATTTTTTTAAACATTCAAATGTTCCAGCTAGAAGGATTACCATTGACATGGTAAATAAAATTACTTCAGGAATAAAATTTATTAAACTATTTGTTATGTTATGTATTATCATAATTTTATTATTATATTTTCAGTTATATGCTGCAATGTAATATTCATAAAAGACATCATATAGTCAGGGTAAACTCCAAGTATTATAACTATTAGAGCAAGAGAAAATAATATGAACCTCTCTACAAAATTAGCATCTAAGTTTTCTTTGAGATCAGTTTTAATCTCGCCATAAATAACTCTTTTTACGAGCCACAATGAATATACTGCAGATATAATTAAGGTTCCAGAAGCTAGAAAAGCATATATAAAATTTGCTTTAAATGCAGACATAATGATTAGCAGTTCCCCTACAAAACTCGATGTTCCTGGAAGTCCGCAATTTGCCAATGCAAAAAAAACAAAAAACCAGCTGTAAATTGGCATCTGATTTAATAACCCACTCAAATCAGATATTTTTTTTGTTTTGTATCTATCATAAATTGACCCAACACAAATAAATAAGGCTGCTGAAACAAAACCATGTGAAATAATCTGATACATACTTCCTGATAAACTAATAACTAAATCCTTTGCTGAAGAGGTGTTGTCAAAAAGCTGGAAAATTATAAAAAATCCCAAAGTAACAAAACCCATATGTGAAATTGAAGAGTAAGCGATTAACTTTTTCATGTCATTTTGAGAAATAGCTACAATACCAACATATACTATTGCTATTAGCGATAGTACGATAAAATATATATCTATAGACATTGCTCCTAACGGCACAACAGGCAATACATATCTTATAAAACCATAAGCACCTACTTTTAACAAAATTGCCGCCAAAACAACCGAGCCTGATGTTGGTGCTTCTACGTGAGCATCTGGCAACCAAGTATGAAAAGGAAACATAGGAATTTTTATAGCAAAAGCTATTGCCATAGCCATAAAAAGCCATTCTTGCTCAATAAGAGAAAAATTAGCACCATAAAAAGAATTTACATTAAAGGATGAAATAGACGAATTAATATATAGAAATGATATTAATAATAAGATAGATCCTAAAAAAGTATAAATAAAGAATTTTATAGAAGCATAGATTCTATTGGCTCCACCCCAAATCCCTATTATAAGAAACATGGGTATCAATAGAGCCTCGAAAAAAATATAAAACAAAATTGCATCAAGGGCGCAAAAAACACCAATTGTTAAACCATTTGCAATCAGAAAACTTGCGTAATAGTGATTTGTTTTCTTCAAAGATAACGTTGAATTATAAATTGAAACTATTAAAAAAATAATAGTATTTAATAGAATTAATAATACAGATATAGCATCAACACCTAAATAGTAAAATATATTTAATGAGGGTATCCAATGAATATTTTCTACGAACTGAAATTCTGGGGAACTTTCATTAAAATTAATTAATAAAAATATTGATAGTAAAAAAACTATGAAGTTAATAAATATATTATAAATATTTAAATATGAAACTTTTTTACTGCAGAATAAAATTAAAAAGCCAGAAATAATTGGCAGCCAAATTAATGAAGATAGAATATTAGCTATCATAGAACTCTCACTAAAATTATTCCGAAAATAACAACAAGTGAAAATACTATTGAAAAAGCATAATGGTATAAATATCCACTACTTGTTTTTTTTAAAATTTTTGAAAAACTATTTATTTTTTTTGGAACACCATTTACAAAAACATTTTCTATTATTCCAATATCAAGCTTATGAGTTACAAATATTGAAGTTTTTTTCAAAACATCAGAGCTATATAAAAATAATTCGTCAAACTTATATTTGGTCTTTATTACTTTTTTTATTTCAACTAAAAAATTATTTTCTAAAAATAAGAATTCCTTATTATCTTTATATAATTTTTTTGCTATAAAAAATCCTAGTACTAGTGTTAATGTTGCAGGAGAAAGTATCCCATGCTCAATGTATGTAACCATGCCATCATAATGTATATCTTTTATCCCATACATAAATATTGGTAAGTCTACAAATACTTTAATTATATATCCTGAAGTTAGCGATAAGACTGCTAACAAAATTAAAGGTATTAATATTATGTTTGATTGTTCTGATATCTCTTCAACGTCTCCACCTCTGTATTTTCCATAAAATACTATAAACATAAGTCTTAAAGAATATATTGTTGTAACTAAAGCACCAATTAGCAACATTATATATGCTATAAACGATATAGTTGTCTCCTCATAAAGCATTACTTCTAGAATAAGATCTTTTGAAAAGAATCCTGATGTAAGTGGGAAACCAATAATGCATAATGTTCCTATTAAGAAACATGCGTATGTCACTGGAAGCTTAGATTTTAGACCCCCCATTTTTCTAATATCTTGATTATGATGAAGAGACATTATTACTGACCCCGCACATAAAAATAACAATGCTTTAAAAAAAGCATGTGTAAATAAATGAAAAAAAGATACCGTGTATGCATTGATACCAAGTGCAGAAACCATATAA
This sequence comes from Gammaproteobacteria bacterium, assembly GCA_018674175.1. Taxonomy (GTDB): domain Bacteria; phylum Pseudomonadota; class Gammaproteobacteria; order Poriferisulfidales. The sequence continues at coordinate 147,351 of JABHAT010000016.1, forward strand.
CCTAACTGAGAGATAGTTGAATAAGCTATTACCTTTTTAATATCATTTTCAAATATTGCTATAAGACCCATAAATAATGCTGTAGAAGCACCAATTATCAAAATAAAATCTGTGGTAAATTCTGTTAGCTCGTAAAAAGGCGCTAACCTACCTACCATAAATATTCCTGCTGTAACCATTGTTGCAGCATGTATTAAAGCGGATATTGGAGTAGGTCCTTCCATAGAGTCTGGTAACCAGACATGTAAAGGTATTTGCGCAGACTTTGCCATGGCACCAATAAATAATAATAAACATGCAAAATCAATGTAATTTAAACCAAAGTATGTTTCTAGATTACTAAGATTAACTGAATCAAGATTTAAAAACATAGTTCTGTAGTCAAAAGAGTCAAACAATGAATAAATCATTACAATTCCAAGAATGAAAAACATATCACCTATGCGATTTATCAAGAAAGCCTTTAGATTTGCCTTAATTGCTGAACTTTTTTTATAAAAAAAACCAATTAGTAAATAAGATACTAAACCAACACCTTCCCAACCTATAAATAATTGAATCAAGTTATTAGACATGACAAGCAATATCATGGAAAAAGTAAATAACGCTATATATGAAAAGAATCTTTTAAAATCCTCCTCATGCTTCATATAGCCAATACTGTAAACATGCACAACGAAGGAAATAAATAAAACAACGACTAGCATAATTGAAGAAAACTTATCTATAAGGTATCCAATACCAATATTTAATCCATTTATAGATATCCAGTCGTAGAAATTATCATAATATATTTCATCATTGCTAGAATATATTTTTATTAAAACAATAATTGATAAAATTAAAGAAGAAAAAACTAAAGATGTACTTATTACTCCAGAATAAAATTTATTTAGAGAATCTGAGCTTAAGCCAATTATTATAGAACTCGCAAGTAATAAAATTGGTATTAATAATAAGATTGATTCCATTAATCTAGCCCTTAAGATTATTAATTAAATTAATTTCTAAAGAATTTCTAATTCTAAATAATGAAACTATTATTGCAAGACCAATAGCAGATTCAGCAGCCGCGACTGCCAAAATGAAAAATACAAAAACTTGGCCTGTAATATCGTTACTATAATGCGAAAAAACTATAAAGTTTGTGTTAACTGCTAACAACATTAATTCTATTGACATTAAGAGTAGTAATATATTTTTTCTATTAATAAATATACCTGCGACACTTATGCAAAATAGCAATGCACTAAATACAAGATAATGAGACATAGTTATCATAAATCTTCATCCTTTATAATTTTAAGTCTTGATTTCTTATTTTCTAAAATCTGCTTTCCAGGATCTTGCCTTAATGATCTTTGTCTTCCCGTCATATTAATTGCTATAGCTGCTATTATTGCGACGAGTAAAATAAAAGCAGTAATTTCAAAAGAAAATATATAATTTGTAAATAATGATAAGCCTATTTCGTAAGTATTATTAAATTCTAAGGCGCTATTTGCAGATGTGGGTACAGACGCAACAAAATCATGATAAAAAATTACCATATATAGTTCCGCAAACATTATTATTGATATAGTGACAGAGAAAAGAAGATATAGTTTTTGACTAATATTTTTCTTAATAGGTATATCTAAAAGCATAATTACAAAAAGAAATAAAACTAATACTGCGCCAACATAAACTAAAACAAGAACTATTGCTAAAAATTCTGCTTTCAACATTAGCCAAAGTATCGCGCTATTAAAAAATATTAAAACTAAAAGTAGTGCTGCATGAACTGTATTATTTAGGATAACTAAGCTCATGGAAGATAAAATAATTACTGAAGTAACCAAATAAAATAAAATTGTTATTATATCCATAATTATAATCTCTGCGCTTTATCTGATTGATCAATTGTTATTTGATCTTCAAATTTGTCGCCAATTTTTAGTAGATCACCTTTTGATAAAATATTTTCTCCACGTTCTTCAAAATGATACTCATATATTCTTGTTTCAACTATCGCATCAACAGGGCATGCCTCCTCACAAAAACCACAAAATATACATTTGAAAAGATCTATATCGTATTTAGTAGTTCTTCTAGTTCCATCATTTCTTTCTTCAGTATCAATTGTGATTGCTAGAGCAGGACACACAGCCTCGCAAAGTTTACATCCTATACACCTTTCTTCTCCACTCGGGTATCTTCTCAAGGCATGCAAGCCTCTAAATCTTGGTGATTGAGGTGCTTTTTCATGCGGATAGTTTAATGTAGTTTTTTTCTTAAACATATTTAAAAATGTTACTTTCATGCCCAGTAACAACTCGTAAAGAAAAAAACTTTTTATATAATTTTTAAACATATATTTTCCTTATGCAAACCAAGGTTCGACTTTATAATAAATAAGTAACATTTCTACAAATATCCATATTAAGGTTATTGGAATTAAAATTTTCCAACCTAATCTCATAATTTGATCGTAGCGATATCTTGGGAAAGTAGCTCTTAACCATATAAAACAAAACATAAAAAAGAATGTTTTAATAATAAACCAATGAATACCATCATTAATAAAAAATAATAGAATGTGACTCAGATAATCATTTATCTCAAAACTCCCTAGACTATCAACACTAAATGGGGAAAGCCATCCTCCAAAAAATAAAAGCGCTGTTAATGCTGAAATTAGTATCATATTTGCGTATTCAGCTATAAAAAAAACTGCAAAACCCATTCCAGAGTACTCAACATGAAATCCCGCAACTAACTCAGACTCTCCTTCGGCCACATCAAAAGGAGCTCTATTTGTTTCTGCCACACCTGCGATAAAATAAATTATAAATAAGGGAAATAGTGGTAACCATAGCCAATTAAAAATTGTGCCTTTTTGTATGTTTACAATATCACCAAGATTCAAACTTCCAGAAATCATTATGACTCCAACAAGAGAAAAGCCCATGGCTATTTCATAAGCTATTATTAAAGAAGCTGATCTCATCGCGCCTAATAAGGCATACTTAGAATTTGATGCCCAGCCAGCGATTATAATTCCATATATTCCCAAGGATGTCATAGCTAAAATATATAAAAGCCCCGCATTAATATTTGCTAAAACCATTACACTATCAAATGGTATGACTGCCCATGCTGCAAAAGCGACTGTAAAGGTAATGACTGGTGCTAATAAAAATAAAAATTTATTTGAATCAGTCGGTATAATTATTTCTTTAAAAAATAATTTTACACCATCCGCAAAAGGCTGCATTAGACCCTTGGGGCCTACAACATTTGGTCCTAGTCTACCCTGCATCGAGGCAATAATTTTTCTTTCGGCATAAGTGTAATACGCAACCAAAACTAATAGTGGCACCATAATTAAAGTAATCAACATTAAAGTGTGGGGCAAAGTACTTAGTTCATTAAAATAAACAAAAAATAAATCTAAATTATTAAATATAAAATCAGACATTTTCAATTCTTATGGTTTGATATTGCTTTCCTAAATCATAATGTTCTTTATTAGAATTAATAATATATACGCAGTCATCTGAAACATTTTCATCTATTACTAGTTCTGCTAATAGAGTATTTTGACCTTGTTTAACAATAACCTTATTTTTAGATAAATCTATATTATTTTGCTCTAAGGTTTTTTTATTAACACTAACTAAATTAGTACTAGAGTTTACGAGATTCAAAGAAGGTGCTCTCCGAACAATATTGTCAGTATAATAACTACTTTTACCTCCGCACCTAGTTAAAGATTTGTTACTAGAAATTTTTTTTACATCAAAATCATCTAAATTATTTTTTACATGCAATGTATCATTTCTTACGACAGAATCTACTTCGTTCAATATATCAATGTAATCCAAAGATTTATCAACACCTGTAGATTGCATTAATCTTAATTTTGTTAAAATTTTCCAACCTTCTTTTGAAGTATAATGTGGAGTGCATCCTTGTACAAAAGACTGCCACTCGTTCTCAATATTAATAAAAGTTCCAGGGCTCTCATATGTTGTAGCTAAAGGTAATATTATGTCGTAATAATGTTTATCTTCTTCGGTGACAAAACTTTGGAAACCTATGACTAACTTTGCGCTATCTAGGGACTCCTGTAACTCAGAATAATGATAAAAATCTATTAGGTCTAAATTATAAATAATATATAAATCAAGTTTTTCCTGAATTGACTCATACACATTTAAACCAATTTTGCCATCGAGATTTAAATTTTTATTTTTACTTGGGTAACAGCCAGTTAGCCAAGCTCCTGTCTCATTACTTTTTTCACCAATATAGCCTTTGTGTGATTTTGTTAATATAGAAATTATATTAGTTAGAACCTTAAATAACTGAAATTCTGGATGATTAATTAAATTTGAACCAAGAAGAATTAATGAATTATTAATTAAAAGATCATTGCTAATTTTTATAATACTATTATTATTTAAACCTTTGAAATTTTTCTTAACGCCCTCTGGAATATTAAAGTTTTTTAAAGTCTTGTCATTTACGGTTACCACAGACAGATACTCTACAATATCAATTAAGGTTTCTGATAAAAAATTAGGATTTACTAGTAAAGAATTATTTGTATCAAAATTATATTTATAATTATACGTATGAATAGAATTTATTTTGGCATCTTTTAAAAAAGCTTTTCTGATTTTATGAGATAATATTGGCTGATCATATGTAATATTGCTATCTATTAATAATATTGATTTAGAGTTTTCTATATCTTTTATCGGAATATCAAGCTTCGACATTAAATCTTTATCGTTATGATCAAAATTACTCTGGGAAACTCTGTGATCTATATTATCTATATTATTCTCGCGCAGCCATTTTTGAAAAAGATATTGTTCTTCGACTGTAGAGTTAGCGCTAATAAAACCTGCAGATTTATTAGCGTCAATTTCACTCATTCTTTTTTTTATAATATCAAAGGCTTGGTCCCATTCAACTTCTGTATGCCTTCCATTTATTTTTGCAATTGGTTTTTTTACCCTATCATTATGATCAATTGCTTCGTATGAAAATCTATCTCTATCAGAAATCCATACTTCATTTATTTTTTTATTTTCATGAGGCACTACTCGAAACACATTATTATCTAATATATGCAAACTCATATTTGAGCCAACACAATCATGAGAAGATATATGTTTCACTTCTTCAAGTTCCCAAGTTCTTCCTTTCATATGAGATGGCGCTGCATTTAATGCTCCTACTGGACATATATCAATCATGTTTCCTGACATTGGTGAATTAATAGCAGAAGTTAAGTATGTTCTAATCTCCATACTCTCTCCTCTTCCAATTACCCCAAATTCTTTTATACCAGCTATTTCTTCTCCATATCTAACGCATCTTGTGCAATGAATACATCTTGTCATATTGGTCTTAATTAAAGGGCCAATATTATGATCTATTACTACTCTTTTTTCTTGTTCATATCTAGATTTAACTCTTCCATGCATTAAAGCCTGATCCTGTAATTCGCACATTCCAGCTTGATCACAGACCGGACAATCAAGAGGATGATTGATCAATAATAACTCCATAGTATTTTTTTGAGCGGTCATAGCTAACTCAGATTTTGTAAAATACTCTTGATTTTCAATTGCTGGAGTTGAACATGCTGGCTGAGGTTTATTTATGCCGACTTGTTCTACTAAACACATTCTGCAATTTGCAGCTATGGATAATTTATCATGATAACAAAATCTTGGTATATGAATTCCGTTTCTATCAGCTACCTGAATTAATGTATCCCCTTTTTCAAATTTGCAATCTTTGTTATTTATTTTAATTTTCATTTTTTTTGCAATACAAATTCATTGTTATTATTAGAACTAAAAATTTTTTCTTTGTTTTGATTTTCGTGATTAATGTAACGTAAAAATTCATTTTTATAATGTTTTATAAAGCTTTCAACTGGCATTGCTGCTGCATCTCCCAAAGCGCATATTGTGCTTCCTGAAATCATACTAGGAATTGACTCAAGAGTTTTAATATCTTCAAGATTGGCTTTTCCGTTAAGTATTTTATCAATAATTTTAAACATCCATCCTGTACCTTCTCGACAAGGAGTGCATTGACCACAAGATTCAGAATAATAAAATCTGGCAATTCGATGAATAACTTCAACCATATTTGTATCTTCATCCATAATTATTACTGCCCCAGAGCCAAGCAGAGAACCTGCTTGAGTAATAGATTCATAATCCATATTTGTTTCAAGCATGACTTTACCCGGAACAACTGGGACCGAAGATCCACCAGGTATGACGGCCTTAATTTTTTTGCCATCTTTCATTCCACCAGCTAATTCTAGTAATTTTTTAAAAGGTGTGCCGAGTGGAATCTCGTAATTACCTGGTTTATTTACATGCCCTGATACAGAAAAACATTTAAATCCTGGGCTATCTTTTGTTCCAGCTGACTTAAACCACTCAGGACCATTTTCCATAATTTTAGGGACTGATGCTAAAGTTTCCACGTTATTAATAATTGTTGGGGAACCAAATAGACCTTTTACAGCAGGAAAAGGTGGTTTAAATCTTGGAAATCCTTTTTTGCCCTCTATTGATTCTAGCATTGCAGTCTCTTCACCAACTATATACGCTCCCGCTCCAATTAAATCATGAAGCTCAATATTAATATTTGTTTTTAATATATTGTTTCCAATTAGTTTATTTTCATAAGCATCTGCTAGTGCTTTTTTAAAGCTAGAATAGACGTCATCCATAAACTCGCCCCTTAAATAGCAATAAGCGGTATTAGCGCCTATTGCATAACTTGCAATCAACATTCCTTCTATTAGAGCGTGAGGATTATATCTTAAAATATCTCTGTCTTTACACGTTCCAGGTTCTGATTCATCAGCATTGCACACAAGATATTTGATGTCTTCTGAATCTTGATTTATAAAACTCCATTTTCTTCCTGTTGGAAATCCTGCGCCGCCCCTTCCTCTCAAACCTGATTTTAGTATAGTTTCAATAATTTCTTTTCTATCATAAGATGTCGTAACGATATTTTTCCAGGTAGAGTAACCACCTAGACTTACATAGGTATCAAATGAATTAGGATTTTTGCTGGATAGTGTCGAGTAACATAATTCATTAACCCTTATATTATTATTCATTTTCTATCTCGGTAATTATCTTATCAATTTTTTCTTTCGTTAGGTTCTCATAATACTTATGATCAACTTGCATCATTGGTGCTCCACAGCATGCCGCCAAACATTCTCTTTCATCTTTTAAAAAATATTTGTCCGATGATCTGCCGACTTTAATTTTTAATTTACTTTCAAGATAAGAAAGAATTTCATCAGAACCATTTAACATGCAAGATACGTTTGTGCATACTGATATTGTATGTTTACCTATTTTCTCTAGCTCAAACATTGAGTAAAATGCAGCAATCTCATAAACATCTATATTTTTTAAATTTAAAAAATTTGCTAACGCATCAACGTGTATACTTTTAATATACTTATTTTCTTTCTGGATTAAGTGCAAAGCATATATTATTGCTGGCTTTTTTTTACCATCAGGAAACTTTAATAACCATTTATTTATTTTTGAAGAAACCTCACTAGATATTTTGTATGTACTATTATCTTGCATAATTTTTACCTATCAATTTCTCCAAACACGATATCTTGCGTTCCAATGATTGCAACAACATCAGATATCATGTGTCCCTTAACCATTTCATTTAAAGCTGCTAAATGTGGAAAACCTGGGGCGCGCATTTTTAATCTATAAGGTTTATTTGAGCCGTCTGAAATTAATGTAACTCCAAATTCTCCTTTGGGGTGCTCCACCGCACAATATACTTCTCCTTCTGGTATGCAGTATCCTTCTGTGAATAATTTAAAGTGATATATTAAGGATTCCATATCTTCCTTAACTTCATCTCTGCTAGGTGGAGTTATTTTATTATTATTTGAGATTACTTCTCCACTATTATTATTTAACCACTTAATACACTGCTTAATAATTTTATTTGATTGCCTCATTTCTTCCATTCTTACTAAATATCTATCATAGCAATCGCCATTAGTTCCAATTGGAATATCAAAATCTATTTCTTTATAAACTTCATATGGTTGTTTTTTTCTTAAGTCCCATGCAACTCCAGAGCCCCTTAACATTGGCCCTGTAAAACCAAGTTGAAATGCTCTTTCTTTGGTAACAATACCTATATCTACTGTTCTTTGTTTCCAAATTCTATTATCTGTTAGCAACGACTCATATTCATCTACGCAATTAGGAAACCTATTTGTAAAATCCTCGATAAAATCCAAAAGCGTACCTTCTCTAGATTCATTAAGCTTTGTTACTTCTTTTTTTGACTTCCATTTTGATTCTTCATATTTTGGCATATGTAAAGGTAGATCTTTGGCAACTCCTCCAGGTCTATAATAGGTTGCATGCATTCTTGTGCCAGATACTGCCTCGTAGCAATCCATTAAATCTTCTCTTTCTCTAAATGCGTATAAGAAAACACTCATAGCTCCTATGTCTAGTGCGTGAGCTCCAAGCCAAAGCAAGTGATTTAGTATTCTTGTAATTTCGTCAAACATAACTCTGATGTATTTAGCTCTCTCGGGAATTTCAATCCCTAATGATTTCTCTATTGCTAAAACATATGCATGCTCATTGCTCATCATTGACACATAATCCAGTCTGTCCATATATCCAATACTTTGGTTATAAGGCTTACTCTCTGCTAATTTTTCTGTGCCCCTATGAAGTAATCCAATATGTGGATCTGCCCTAACTATCACCTCACCTTCTAACTCCAGAATCAATCTAAGAACTCCGTGAGCCGAGGGATGCTGAGGGCCAAAGTTCATTGTGAAACTTTTTATTTCAGCCACTTGGGCCCTCCTCTTTATCATTACCTCTTATGACTTTTGGTATCAAAACTCTAGGCTTAATTGTTACGGGTTGATAAACAACTCTCTCTTTATCTAGGTCATAATTAACTTCTACGTTACCTATCAAAGGAAAATCTTTCCTGAGTGGGTGACCAATGAAACCATAATCAGTTAGTAATCTTCTTAAATCTGGATGGCCTGTGAAAACTATACCGAGTAAATCATATGCTTCTCTTTCGTACCAATCCGCAGATGACCATATTGATGTGACAGATGATAACGACGGTGTATCATCCTCATTACAATAAAATTTTACATTTAGCCTAAAATTTGAAGTCACAGATAATAAGTTATATATTGCTGCAAATCTTTTTTTTGGTTGGTTGTGATTTTTTTTGGAGGTCTCGTAAGTATATCGTCCGCTACTATCTTTTGTTATTCCTCTACTATAACCCTTATTATTTGCATTTTTAGCATTCCATTCGCTAATTCCAAAATCTGAGTAATCTACTGCAATAATGTCAATTAAAATTTCAAATTGTAAAAGGTCATTTTCATGAAAAAGAGTCATTACTTCTATTAAATTTTCTTCCTCAAATACCACGGTATTTTTGTCTTCAAAACTAAAACAAAACTTTGAGAAATCTTTATCAAATAAAGTCTTTAGTTGATTATTGTTCGGTGTATTTTTATTGTTCATAATTCAATACCTGGTATTTTTTTATACAATTATCTTTTGATAGATTTTTTATTATGAATTTTATTTTTAAGCTGCAAAATACCATATAGTAGAGCTTCTGCAGTGGGCGGACATCCAGGGACATATATATCAACTGGAATTATTCTATCGCAACCTCTTACTACAGAATATGAGTAGTGATAATAACCTCCTCCATTTGCACAAGAGCCCATAGAAATTACCCATTTTGGATCGGCCATTTGATCGTAAACTTTTCTTAAGGCAGGAGCCATTTTATTTACCAATGTTCCAGCTACAATAATTACATCAGATTGCCTCGGGCTAGGCCTAAACATCATTCCAAAACGATCAAGATCATATCTTGCTGCACCAGCATGCATCATTTCAACAGCACAGCATGCTAAACCAAATGTCATAGGCCACATTGACCCAGTATTAGCCCAATTGATTAACTCTTTTGATGATGTTGTAACATAGCCATTACTATTATTATTTAGCGATTCGATAATATCCATAATTTAGTCCCAGTTAAGGGCTCCTTTTTTCCATTCATAAATAAAGCCAATGATTAAAATTAATAAAAAAATACTCATTGCAACTAAACCACTAGTGCCAAGATCATCAAGTGCAACTGCCCAAGGAAATAAGAAAGCAATTTCTAGATCAAAAATAATAAATAATATTGCCACTAAATAAAATCTAATATCAAATTGCATACGTGCATCACTAAAATTCTCAAACCCACACTCATAGGCAGAATTTTTTGCTTTATTTTTTTCACCCCTATTTATTAATCTAGAAGCAATTATTGGCATAGCTCCTATCGCAACACTTACAATTATGAACAAGAATATTGGAAAGTAATTATTTAACATAATACTTAATTGATTTATTATTTATAAATAAAAAATAACTAATATTATTTAAATTAGTAATTAAAAAAAAGTTATTTAACATAATAATATTCTCCTTAATATGAATATAAATTACACCATAATAAAAAGATATTACAACAAAAAAATGAAAAAATAATTTTATGAGGGCATATACACAACCTATATAGAGAGAGAAATAGGTATTAAATATCAATGGCTTATAAAAAATTGGTGCCGATGGCCGGAGTCGAACCGGCACAGCTTTCGCCACTGCCCCCTCAAGACAGCGTGTCTACCAATTCCACCACATCGGCTTAATTTATTTAGTCAGGAATAACTAAGTCATCACCCAAGTTATTTTTCGGATTAGATTTTTCAGAAGAATTACTTATAGAACTTTCATTGCTTTGGGTATCATTTGAAATAATAACACTAGTATCAGAAACTTTACTTTTAGCTAAATAAGCAAGAGCTAAGCAATTTAAAAAAAATAGAACTACTAAAAAAGTTGTTAACTTTGTTATAAAATTACCTGCGCCAGAGGCACCAAATACTGCTCCAGATGAACCACCGCCAAACATTCCACTAGCATCACCTTTACCTTGCTGCATTAAAATAAAAAATATTATCAAAATTGATAAAATTACTGCAACTACTAATAAAATTGTATAAATCATATAAATTCCTTAAATTTTTAAATTACATATTTTTGTAAATTCTTCTGCGTCTAGGGAAGCTCCGCCAATTAAAACCCCGTCAACATATCGGGCACTTAGTATATCTTGAGCATTTTTTAAGCTTACACTCCCACCATAAAGCACCATTATATCTTTTTCTTTCAAGAAAGGGTGGTTTTCTGAAACATAAGTTTTAATGAATCTATGTATAAAAGAAATATCATCAATTTTTGGAATGTTACCAGTTCCGATTGCCCATACTGGCTCGTAAGCAACTATAACCTTCTTGGGGTTTACCTTTGGATAATTTCCTTTTTTGCACAAGTCTTCAAGCTGTTTTATTAATACGTTTTGAGTATTACCATTCTTTTTGGCATCTGCGCTTTCACCAATGCAGAAAATAACCTGAAGATCATTTGAAACATACAAAGATTTAGCAGCTTCATTACATGCAGTATATTGCCCTCTTACTTCTGAATGCCCAACTAAAATATAATTACAACCATTATCAATAAACATATCACTTGAATGACCGCTTGTTTGAGTTACATCATCACATACATAAGTCATATTTTGACCACCAAGATTAAAATTATCTTTATCTCTATAATGGTTTAATTTGTCTATATAAAGGTCTGGTGGAAAAATAATTATTTCATTATTAGAAACTAAATTTTTAAGGAAATAATCAAAATAATCTTTTATAAATTTTTTACTTCCGTTATTTTTCCAATTGGCAGCAATAATTTTTTTCATGATAATAGTGTAGTTAACTTATCTTTAATAAAATATTTAATTTCTTTCGAAGCGCTATTTACTCGCTCTGCTTCTTTTGCCTCAACCATAATCCTAATGCAGTTTTCTGTCCCAGATTTTCTAATAATTAATCTTAAATCATTATTCGAGAATTTATCAGAAGCTTCTTTAATCGCAATATTTATTATGTTTTCTGGAAGATATTTATCAATTAATAAATTTGTAATTTTTTGTGGATATTTTTTTAAAAAACTATTTATACTTTTTTTATTAAGAATATCAGAATAATATAAGAATTGTAAAGCAGCTATTATTGAATCTCCGGAAGATGAGTTATCTAACATGAGAATATGACCCGAAGCTTCTCCACCTAAAACATAATTGTTCTTAAGCATTTTTTCCATGACATTTTTATCACCAACATTAGCTCTAATAAAATCAATACCTTCTTCTTTTAGGAATTTTTCAAACGCATAATTAGTCATAGTGGTTCCCACTACTCCTTTTATATTTTCATTTAAAATATTTTTACCTTTTATTATTGTATAAAGAATGTCATCACCATCTAAAACTTTACCATCTTCATTTACAACTAAAAGACGATCTCCATCTCCATCCATTGATATAGCGAATTTAGAGCCATTATCTTTAATGATGCTTGGCAAATGATTAAGATATGTTGAACCACATTTATCGTTAATATTTATACCATTTGGCTTATCATTTATTACACTTATATCATAACCTGCTTTCTTAAAAACCTTTGGAGCTATATTGTAGTTTGAACCATTTGCTAAATCTAATGTTAAATGCATTTTTGTATTGTTAGATTTAATTGTTTTTAAACAAAAGTCTATGTATTCGTTTGAGATATTAATATTTTTTAATTTGTTACTAGAGCTTAAATAATCTAATTTTATATTTTTGCCTTTAATATTCTCTATATAATCTTCAATATGATTCTCATCATCTATTGAAATTTTAAATCCATCTTTGTTAAAAATCTTAATACCATTATCTTTGTATAAATTGTGAGACGCACTTACCATAATCCCTAAATCATAATTTTCTTTTTTTGTATAAAAAGCAATTGCAGGAGTTGGGACAACTGAAGTATTGTGAATTTCACAACCTTCTTCTTGAAGACCTATAGATATTTGATCTATAATTTTAGAACAGGATTCTCTTGTATCGCAACCAAATATAACTTTCTTTTTGCAATTATTAGATGCAAGGAGTGATCTTCCTATTGCAAGCCCTAGTATTATAAAAAACTCATTTGTTAGAGGTTCTACACCAAATTCTCCACGAATACCATCTGTACCAAAATACCTCTTAGGCATTTTTCTTTCTAATGTGAGCTAGCTGTATCAGTAAATCCTGATTTTTTAACTTCTTCACGGCTAGACGGTTTTTTATCACTATCATCATTATCATCCCAATCTTTTGGTGGGCGAGGCTTTATTCCAGCCATGATATCATCTATTTGATCTTTATCTATAGTTTCATATGTCATTAATGCGTCTGTCATTGCATGCAACTTATCAATATTATCTTTTATCATTTTTGTAGCTCTTTCATAAGAATTATTAACCAATAATCTTATCTCATTATCTATGTCTCTTGCGGTATCATCAGACATTGTTTTGTGTTGTGTTACAGATTTTCCAAGAAAAACTTCTCCGTCTTCGTCAGAATATGACATAGGCCCCATCTTTTCGGACAAGCCCCATTTTGTAACCATATTTTTTGCAATTTCAGTAGCTCTTTCAATATCATTTGAGGCACCTGTTGTAACCATATCTTTTCCAAAAATTAATTCTTCAGCTATTCTTCCACCGTAAAGCGTACAAATTTGACTTTCTAATCTTTGTTTATTGTTACTATACCTATCGTCTTCAGGTAGAAACATTGTTACTCCCAAGGCTCTTCCTCTAGGAATAATTGTAACTTTATGTACAGGGTCGTGCTCAGGCACTAATCTTCCAACAATAGCGTGACCTGACTCATGATATGCAGTAAGTTTTTTTTCATCTTCACTCATAACCATTGATTTTCTTTCTGCGCCCATCATAATTTTATCTTTAGCTTTTTCAAATTCAACCATACTTACTTTACTATTACTTGCTCTTGCAGCAAATAAAGCTGCTTCATTAACTAAGTTTGCTAAATCTGCTCCAGAGAAACCTGGTGTGCCTCTTGCTATAATAGAAGGCTCAACGTCTTCAGATACAGGTACTTTTCTCATATGAACTTTCAATATTTTCTCTCTACCTCTTATATCTGGAAGAGGAACTACTACTTGTCTGTCGAATCTTCCTGGGCGAAGTAAAGCAGGATCCAAAACATCTGGTCTGTTAGTAGCCGCTATAACTATAGTGCCTTCATGCCCCTCAAAACCATCCATCTCTACTAACAATTGGTTAAGTGTTTGTTCTCTTTCATCATGACCTCCACCTACACCTGCGCCCCTATGTCGACCAACAGCATCAATTTCATCTATAAATATAATACACGGTGCATGTTTTGTTGCTTGAGCAAACATATCTCTAACTCTTGAAGCTCCAACACCAACAAACATTTCAACAAAATCAGAACCTGATATTGTAAAAAATGGAACTTTCGCTTCACCTGCTATAGCTTTAGCTAATAATGTTTTACCAGTTCCTGGTGACCCAACCAACAATACACCTTTGGGGATTTTTCCACCAAGTTTTTGAAATTTTGATGGATCTCTTAAAAATTCTACTAATTCTTCAACTTCTTGTTTAGCTTCTTCAACTCCTGCAACATCAGCAAAAGTTACTTTATTCTCATCTTCATTCATCATCTTTGCTTTACTTTTACCAAATGACATAGCACCGCCTTTACCGCCGCCGCCGCCTTGCATTTGTCTCATAAAAAATAACCATACTCCTATAAGAAGTAACATCGGGAACCACTGAATTAATATCTGCAGAAATAAAGATGGCTTTGCAGGTGGTTCTGTAAGGATTTCTATATTATTAGACAAAAGATCATCAACTAATTTTGGATCATTTAAACCATATGTTAAGAAAGTAGTGCCGTTATTGTATGTTCCAGATATTGTTTTACCATCAGCCTCAATGACTACACTTCTTATCTGACTACTTTTTACTTGATTAATAAATTCTGAATACGAAAGATTTGTTGAGCTTTCTTTTTGTGGAATAAAGTTATTAAAAACAGACATAATAACTACTGCTATAACTATCCAAACTAACATATTTTTTAACATATCATTCATATCATTCGCCCTGAATTGTTGATTTACTTTTTAATCCTGTTGCTAACATATATATCTCTCTACTATTTGATCTTGACGCCTTAGGTTTAATTATTCTAACTTTTTCAAAATAGTTTCTCATGTCCTTCATATACTCATCTGTTCCTTTACCTTGGAATAACTTCACCAACAAATTACCAGATTCTTTTAAAGTATTAATTGCTACTTCTACAACTATGTCAGCTAAATTTAACATTGCCGGTACGTCTGCACTCTCTATACCACTTATATTAGGGGCAATATCTGACATTACAAGGTCAATTTTATCAAAATTCTTTTTTTTAAGGTAATTTTCACTAAATTCCTCAATATCTGATTGTACAAAATTTACATTAGGTATACTTTCCATATGAAGAAGATCTATAGCTGTAATTTGGATATTTTTATGCTTTTTAGCTGCGTACTGACTCCACCCACCCGGTGCGCTTCCAAGATCTAGAATAATAGAGTTTTCAGTAATTAGATTATATTTTTCGTCAATTTCTTTTAACTTAAATACAGCTCTTGAACGCCAGTTACCTTTATTAGCTAATTTTACATACTCATCATTTATATGTGCTTTATACCATTTAGAGGAATTTTTACTCATAAGATATTTTTAATATTTCAAACTCTTTTCCACCGCTTGGTGTTTCAGCTATAACCGTATCACCCTCTTCCTTGCCAATTAAAGATCTTGCTATAGGAGAATTAATTGATATTAAATTAATTTTTATATCTGCTTCGTCGTCTCCAACTATTGAATATGAAATTTCACAATCTTTTTCAAAATCATAAAGCTTAACTTTTGCACTAAAAACAACTTTACTTAAAGTGATCTTGTTAGGATCTACAATTTCTGCATTCGATAACTTTAATTTTATATCTTTTATTCGCCCCTCAACAAAACTTTGTTGCTCTCTCGCAGCATGATATTCTGCATTCTCTTTTAAATCACCATGCTCTCTAGCAACCGAAATATCATCTATGATTCTTGGGCGCTCAATATTTGTTAGATTATCAAGTTCATCTCTAAGCTTTTTTTCACCATTTACTGTTATCGGGAATTTGTCCATGTATTAATTATGAAGTTGATAGAACTTTTACGCAAGTTTAAAAATATCTTGCAACTTATATACTTCTAGATTTTTAGAATAAGAAACTGCACCTGCTAGTGCGTTTGCAGCCGCGATGGTAGTTGTATAACAAACTTTGTACTGCAAAGCTTCTCTTCTTATTAAGTATGAATCTTTTATTGCCTGCTTTGTTTGCGTTGTATTTATAATTAAATCAATCTCATTATTTTTAATCATATCCACTATATGAGTGCGACCTTCTCTAACTTTATTAACTCTCTTGCAATCAATTTTATTTTCACTTAAGAATTCCTGTGTGCCATCAGTTGCAACTAATTTAAACCCTAATTTTAAAAGTTTTTTAGCTACTTCTAAAACATATTTCTTATCTTCGTTTTTAACACTTATAAAAGCAGTACCTTTTTGAGGAATTTTAACATTTGTAGCAATTTGCGATTTAGCAAAAGCTTCTTCAAAGTTTTTACCTATACCCATAACCTCTCCTGTAGATTTCATTTCAGGCCCTAATATAGGATCTACACCAGGAAATTTTAAAAAAGGAAATACCACTTCTTTAACGTAATAAAATTTGTGCTTTATAACTTTAGGTAATTTTTGTTTTTTGATGCTTACACCAAGCATACATTTCGCAGCAATTTTCGCTACAGATATTCCTATAGATTTAGACACAAATGGTATTGTTCTTGATGCTCTAGGATTAACTTCAATAACGTATATTTTTTTATCTTTTATGGCAAACTGAACATTCATCAATCCTTTTACATCTAATTTATTTGCCATTTTTATTGTATTCTTTTTTATCAATTCTATTTGCGATTTATTTATAGAATAAGTGGGTATTGAGCAAGCAGAATCACCTGAATGGACTCCAGCTTCTTCTATATGCTGCATAATCCCAGCTATAAAAACTTCCCCATCAAGATCTCTAACTGCATCAACATCTATTTCTACCGCTTCGTTTAAAAACTTATCTATTAATACTGGTGCGTCATTTGAAACTCTTACCGCTTCAGTAATATATTTTTTAAGCTCTTGAGAGTCATAAATAACTTCCATAGCTCTCCCACCCAAGACGTATGAAGGTCTCACTATAATTGGATAGCCAATTTTTTCTGCTTCTTTAAGAGCTTGTGTTTTATTTCTAGCTGTACTATTTGCAGGCTGAAGAACATCAATATCTTTTAGGATATCCTTAAATTTCTCTCTATCTTCTGCTGCATCTATAGATTTAGATGAAGTCCCTATTATTGGCACCCCAAACTTAGACAGGTCATTAACTAATTTTAAAGGTGTTTGACCGCCATACTGAACTATTACCCCATCTGGCTTTTCTATATCAACAATATTCAATACGCTTTCTAATGTTATTGGCTCAAAGTATAGTCTGTCTGAAGTATCGTAATCTGTAGAAACAGTTTCTGGATTACAATTAATCATAATTGTTTCGTAACCTAATTCTTGAGCTGCCTTTGAAGCATGAACGCAACAATAATCAAATTCAATTCCCTGCCCAATTCTATTTGGGCCACTTCCAATGACAATAATTTTTTTATTATTAGTTGGCATGGATTCACAAAATTTTTCATACGTAGAATATAAATAAGGAGTTGTTGCTGGGAACTCAGCTGCACACGTGTCGACTCTTTTATAAACTGGCCTGATATTATTTTTTTCTCTTTTTTTTCTAACAACGTATTGAGTAGTTTTCATAAGCTCTGATATCTTAATATCAGAAAAACCTTTTTTCTTGTAAGAAAGAAGATCTTCTACAGAAACATCTTTTATTTTTTTTAGTGAAATTTCTTTTTCTATTTCAACTAGGTGTAATATTTGCTCTAAAAACCACGGATCAATACTAGATATTTTTTGCACTTGATCAACAGTGTAATTTTTTCTAAAAGCTTCTGCGACATAAAGAATTCTACTTGGCCCGGGCTCCTTTAGCTCATACTCAAATTTAAAATTATCTATATCTTTAAATTCCTTAATTTTATCTAGACCATTAATATCTAACTCTAAGCTTGATAATGCTTTTTGCAATGATTCTTGAAAATTTCTTCCGATTGACATTACCTCTCCTACGGATTTCATTTGCGTTGTCAATCTATCACTAGCTTTTGGAAATTTTTCAAATGCAAATCTTGGTATCTTAGTAACAACGTAATCAATGGTTGGTTCGAATGAGGCTGGTGTTGCTCCTCCTGTTATTTCATTTTTCAATTCGTCTAACGAGTAACCTACAGCAAGCTT
Source organism: Gammaproteobacteria bacterium (assembly GCA_018674175.1). Lineage (GTDB taxonomy): Bacteria > Pseudomonadota > Gammaproteobacteria > Poriferisulfidales. Next base: position 165,888 of record JABHAT010000016.1, read on the forward strand.
TGCCGCTATTTTTGCTATTGGGAATCCTGTTGCTTTTGATGCTAAAGCTGAAGACCTTGAAACCCTTGGGTTCATTTCTATAACTACTAACTTTCCATTTTTTGGATTAACTGCAAATTGTACGTTTGAGCCACCAGTGTCTACGCCGATTTTTCTAAGAATGGCTATAGAAGCATCTCTCATAATCTGATACTCCTTGTCTGTTAAAGTTTGGGCAGGGGCTACAGTTATTGAGTCCCCGGTATGGACTCCCATCGGATCAAAGTTTTCTATAGAACAGATAATTATACAGTTATCATTAAAATCTCTAACTACTTCCATTTCGTATTCTTTCCAACCAAGTAAAGATTCTTCTAATAAAATTTCTGTTGTAGGAGAAATATCTAAACCTCTTTTTGATATTTCAATAAATTCTTCCATATTGTAAGCAATACCACCACCACTTCCGCCGAGTGTAAAAGATGGCCTTAAAATTACTGGAAAGCCAATTTTTTTTTGCTTATCTATTGCATCATCCAAATCTCCAACTATAAATGATCTGGCTGTATCTAAATTAATTTCTTTCATAGCTTCTTTAAACTGCGCTCTATCTTCTGCCAAATCTATTGCTTTTTTTGAAGCACCAATCATTTCAATTTTATATTTTTTTAAAATTCCAAGTCTGTCTAAATCTAAAGCACAGTTTAATGCAGTTTGCCCACCCATTGTTGGTAAAATTGCATCAGGCTTTTCTTTCTTAATTATTTTTTCTACCACAGTGTAATTTATGGGCTCTATATAAGTAGCATCAGCCATCTCAGGGTCTGTCATTATTGTTGCTACATTTGAATTCACTAAAACAACAGAATAACCTTCTTCCTTTAAAGCCTTGCAAGCCTGTACACCAGAATAATCAAATTCACATGCTTGACCAATTACGATTGGCCCTGCACCTAAGATTAGTATTTTTTTAATGTCATTTCTTTTTGGCATTTATATTCTTCTTCATTAAATTAACAAAATTTTTAAACAGATGATTTACGTCATGTGGTCCGGGGCAAGCTTCTGGATGACCTTGAAAACTAAATATTGGGAACTTTTTATGTTTAATACCTTGTATTGTATTATCAAAAAGCGATCTGTGAGTTACATGAAAAGATTTTGGAAGAGAATCTTCATCTATAACAAAACCATGGTTCTGACTTGTTATCATCACCTTACCAGTTTTTAAGTCTATTACAGGATGATTTGCACCATGGTGTCCATATTTCATTTTTTTTGTTTTTGCTCCACTTGCTAAAGATATCAATTGGTGGCCTAGACAAATTCCAAATATAGGCACGTTATAATTAAAAAGTTTTTTTATTGCTTGTATGGCAAATTCACACGGCTCTGGGTCTCCTGGACCATTCGATAAAAATATTCCATCTGGTTTTAAATCTAGTATTTCTTCAGCTGTTGTTTTAGCCGGAACAACCTCAACAGTACAACCCATAGAATTCAATATACGCAGTATATTTTTCTTTACACCAAAATCGTACGCAATAACTTTTAGCTTTTTATTAGCGATAGATTTATCCTCTTTGTACTCAAAAATATTTTCTTTGAAAGGATATTTCTTTTTCACAGATACTTTTGAAGCAAGCTCAGCACCAATAATTCCTGAATAGCTTTTTAATTCTTTTTTAGCTTTATTAATTCCTTTTTCGCTGTGGATTATACAGGCGCTCATTGCTCCTTTATTTCTTATAATTGACGCTATATGTCTTGTATCTAAATCTGCTATGCATACAATTTTATTGTGCTTAAGATAGTCAATAAAGTCCGAGGATGATCTCCAGTTTGATGCCTTAGTAGGCACCTCACTTAAAACTAAACCGCTTACATAAGATGTATTGGATTCCTGATCTTCATTATTTATTCCTACATTGCCAATATGAGGATAAGTAAATGTAATTATTTGATTTTTATATGATGGGTCAGATACAACTTCTTGATATCCAGTCATTGCAGTATTAAAAACTATTTCACCATAAGAGTCTGCTTTATAACCAACTGACTTACCGTAAAAAATTTCTTCATTTTCTAAAATTAAAATTGCTTGTTGCAAAAGTACTTCCTATAAATTATTTAATTAAATTAACACGATTTTATAATGAAAGCGCGTCACTCATTGTATACAAACCTTTGTCTTTAATAGAAATCCATTTCAATGCTAGAATTGCACCTTCAGCAAAAATTTTTCTATCAAAACTTTTATGATTTATTTCTATAGATTCATTTTCTAATGTAAATTTAACCATATGATCACCCACAACATTGCCAACCCTTAAACAATGATGCTTAATATCTTTTTCCATTGATAAATTATCTTTAATTACACTTTCGAAAGCTAGTGAGGTGCCTGAAGGCATATCAACTTTATGTTTATGATGATGTTCAATTATATCGATATCAGAGTTATCACCAATTGATAAGGATATCTTTTCAACCAACTTTAAGCATAAATTTATTCCTATGCTCATATTAGAGGCCTTAAGAATTGCTATTTCTTTACTGGCTAACTCTATTTTTTTAATTTGTGCTTCTGAAAAACCTGTTGTTCCTATGACTAGTTTTTTATTATGTTTGACACAAGCTTCAATTATTTGCATTGTATTTTCTGGTCTAGTGAAATCAACACAAACATCACAATTTGATAAAGCATGATTTATATCTGAAGTGATTATTTTTTTATCTATATTAGAAAGACTATTATTTTCTTCATTATGATTTCTCATAATAGCAGATGACAATCTCATATTAGATTTTTCTAATAAGACTAGTTTAGCTATCTCCATGCCCATTTTTCCAGAAATTCCAGGTATGCAAACGTTTATAGACATTATTAAATATAGTGATTTTTAAAATTACATTATATTAACATAGAGTTTGGTTTGGGCTAAAAGAAAATTTCTATTTAAAAAATTTTTTTAATCCATCAACCCAAGATTCTGACTTTGGACTGTGCTTTTTCTTACTTTTTTTTAATTTATCATCAAATTGCATTAAAATATCTTTCTGTTCGGCAGATAAATTTACTGGAGTTTCAATTTGAACAGAGCACATAAGATCACCAATATTTCCGCCTCTAACTGATTTTACTCCCTTGCCCTTTAATCTAAAATATTTACCTGTTTGTGTTCCAGGGGGGATTTCAATAGATACTTTATTGCTGTTAAGTGTTGGTATCTCAACCTCAGACCCTAATGCCGCTTCAGCAAAAGACAAAGGTACTTCGCAATATAAATTAGTACCATCTCTTTTAAATATATTATGTTTCAACAAACTAACTCTTATAAATAAATCACCTGATGGGCCTTGATTAATTCCTGCTTCGCCTTTTCCAGCTAATCTAACCCTATCACCAGTATCTACACCAGCAGGTACTGAAACTGAAATTTCTTTATCGGTATCTACCGCTCCATTTCCATAACATTTAGAACAAGGATTTGATATTACTGTTCCTTTCCCAGAGCATGTTGGACAAGTTTGCTGGATGGTAAAAAAACCTTGTTGAGCTCTAACTTGCCCTACACCATTACAAGTAGAACATGAAACTGGTTTTGATCCAGGTTTTGCGCCAGACCCATTACATAAATCACAGGTATCTTTGGTTCTTATTTTTATTAATTTCTCTTTACCAAATGCAGCTTCTTCCAAGGTAAGTTTTAATTCGTACTCTAAATCTGCACCCTTATATCTTTGAGAAGAACCTCGCGATTGATTACCACTAAAAATATCTCCAAAAATATCTTCAAAAACATCTCCAAAACCGGAGGTGTTGAATCCACCTGCTGGACCTCCACCGCCTCCAAAATCAGTAGTTCCGTATTGGTCGTACATTGATTTCTTTTGAGGGTTAGATAGAACATCATAGGCCTCTTTAGCTTCTTTAAATTTTGCTTTTGCAGATTTATCATCACCTGTTCTATCAGGATGATATTTCATAGCTTTTTTCTTAAAAGCTTTTTTTACTTCAGCATCAGAAGCGCCTTTAGTAAGGCCTAAAGTTTCATAGTAATCCATATCTACTCAATTATTATTTATTATTTTTTATCGTCATTAACTTCTTTGAAATCTGCATCAACAACGTCTGACTCTTTCGCTTCTTGCTCACTATTTTCTGAATCACCAGTAGCAGGGTCTTCGCTTTTTTTAGCTTGCTCAGCATACATCATTTCAGCCATTTTTGCCGAAGCCTCCGAAAGCTCTTTTAAGCAATTCTCAATAGCGTCTTTATCATCTGTTTTTAGAGCCTCAACTAATGCTTCATTTTTTTCTTTAATATTTTTTTGATCTTCTTCTGTAACTTTTTCACCAAGCTCTTCTAAAGATTTTTTTGTTGCATGAACTAATGCATCACCTTGATTTTTCAAAGACACCAATTCTTGGAATTTCTTATCTTCGTCAGCATGAAGTTCTGCATCTTTAACCATTTTTTCTATTTCCTCATCTGACAAACCACTTGATGACTTAATGATAATTGACTGCTCTTTATTAGTTGCCTTATCTTTTGCAGACACATTTAAAATACCACTTGCATCAATATCAAATGTTACTTCAATTTGTGGGATACCTCTTGCTGCTGGAGGTATGTCTGATAAATTAAATTGTCCCAAAGATTTATTACCTGAAGCCATATCTCTTTCTCCCTGAAGTACATGAACTGTAACTGCAGTTTGATTGTCTTCAGCTGTAGAGAATGTTTGGTTTTGCGTTGTAGGAATTGTAGAGTTTTTATCGATAAGCTTTGTCATAACCCCACCCATTGTCTCTATACCTAAGGATAACGGGGTAACATCTAACAATAATACATCTGTAACGTCTCCAGCTAAAACACCACCTTGAATTGCAGCACCTGCTGCTACAGCCTCATCTGGATTAACATCTTTTCTGGGCTCTTTACCAAAATATTCTTTTACAGTCCTTTGAACCAAAGGCATTCTTGTTTGCCCACCAACTAGAATCACGTCGTCAATATCACTTTTTGATAACTTGGCGTCTTTTAAAGCTATTTCACACGGAGTTATCGTTCTCTTTACTAAGTCTTCAACCATTGATTCAAATAATGCTCTAGTTATTTTCATAGTTAAATGCTTGGGGCCACTCGCATCAGCAGTTATGTAAGGAATATTTATATCTGCTTGCTGACCATTTGATAACTCAATTTTTGCTTTTTCTGCCGCATCTTTAAGTCTTTGAAGAGCTAAAGGATCTGATCTTAAATCAAAGTTTTGTTCTTTTTTAAATTCACTAACAATATGGTCTATTAATTTTGTATCAAAATCTTCACCACCAAGTTGCGTATCACCATTAGTAGATAAAACTTCTATTTGATTTTCTCCATCTATATCAGATATATCAATTATAGAAACATCAAATGTTCCGCCACCTAGGTCGTATACAGCAATTTTTTTATCGCCTTTCTTTTGATCTAATCCATATGCTACGGCCGCTGCTGTTGGCTCATTAATAATTCTTTGAACATTTAATCCTGCGATTTTTCCAGCATCTTTTGTTGCTTGCCTTTGAGAATCATTAAAATATGCAGGGACTGTGATAACTGCATCAGTTACTTCTGCACCTAAATATTCTTCAGCAGTTTTTTTCATTTTAATTAAAACTTTTGCAGATATCTCAGGAAGAGCCATTTTTTTATCATCAATTTTAATCCATACGTCCCCATTATCTGCCTCAACAATATTGTAAGGAAGAATTGATTTATCTTTCTGGACCTCTTTATCAGAGTACTTTCTTCCAATAAACCTTTTAATAGCATATACAGTTTTTTCTGGGTTAGTTACCGATTGTCTTTTTGCTGATTGCCCAACTAAAGTCTCGGAATCTGTAAAAGCAACTACAGAAGGTGTGGTTCTATCACCTTCACTATTTTCAATAATCTTCGGTCTATCGCCTTCCATTACAGAAACGCATGAATTTGTTGTGCCCAAGTCAATACCTATAATTTTTCCCATTTCAACCTCTTTTAATTAGTTAATATCATTAATGTTTTATATATGTGGACTAAATTGAAGAATTCAAGGAATTATTTGTTTTTTTTAGAAACCACGACGAGTGCTGGCCTAAGTAATTTAGTTTTTAATTTATAACCTTTTTGCATTACTTCAAGAACAGTATTTTCTGATTTTTCAGAATCTTTTGTTGTCATTGCCTGATGATATTCTGGGTCAAAATCTTCATCAATAGGATTTATTTCTTCAATATTAAGTTTTTCAAAAACTTCTTGTGTTGTTTTTAACAATAAATTATTTCCTTCAATAAAGCTCTCAATCTTCATATTGGGATCATTAGATAGTTTTTCAGCAGCCTCCAAGCTATCCATAATTACTAAGAGCTCCGAAGAAAGTTTTTCAGTAGAATAAAGTTGCGCTAATTGCATCTGCTTTATAGTTCTTTTTTGAAAATTATCTAGTTCAGCTCTAGATCTTAATAACAAGTCATTTAACTTTTTATTTTCTTCAATTAATTGTAATTCCTCATTTAAATCTTTTTCTTCTGTTTCCAGATCACTTTCAACCAGAGCTTTTTCTTCTTCATTTGTAGATTCAGAGCTATTTTCATTTTCTTCTTTCATTTGATTCCTATATATTGTTTTTATCGAATAAAAGTTATATGTGGGTTAATCTGAGGATTTCAAGGCTTCGCTTAACAATTTAGCAGTTATATCAACGATTGGTATGACTCTGTCGTAAGCCATTCTTTTAGGTCCAATAACTCCCAACACTCCAACCACATCATCGTCAAATTCGTATGGAGCACTAATTACGCTACAATCGTCTAAAACATTATATCCAGATTCAGCACCAATGAATATTTTAACGCCATCAGAAGATATACTTTTATCAAGCAAATGTAAGATATTATTCTTTTCACTGAAGGCCTCAAATAAAGTTTTTAACTTTTCAATATCATATAACTCTTTGCAGTTCATCAATCTTGTTTGTCCACTAACAAACAAATCATCATTTTCTTGCTCTTCATTTGTATCCAAAAAAAGTTTTTTACCAAAAGTGATTGCAGAAGACATAATGCTATTCATATCTTTTCTCATATCATCTAGCTCATTTAATAAAATCTTTCGAATATGATGTATTGATTGACCTGATATTATTGTATTTAAGTAGTTTGATGCCTCTTGCAGCTCAGAAGATGAATAACTCTTCTCTAAATTAATAACTTTATTCTCAACATTATTATTTTTATTGATCAATATAGCTAATATCTTATTATCACTAAGTTTCAAAAAGTCTATCTGCTTGAGCTCTGTATTTTGATGAGTTGGTAATGAAATTATTCCTGTTAATCCAGTTATATTTGATAGAATTTCATTTGTATTCTTAACTATATTTTTTCTTTCGATACCCTGTGTTAAGTTTAACTTAAGCTTCTTGATTAATTGGCTATTAACTGGTTGAACTTTTATCATTTTATCTACAAACATTCTATAACCAAGTTCTGTTGGAACCCTTCCTGCAGACTTATGTGGAGAATATATATAGCCTAAATCTTCAAGATCTACAAAAACATTTCTAATAGTTGCTGAACTTATACCAATATCGGAAGCCTTTGAAAGTTTCGTTGAGCCAACCGGTTGGCCATCAGAAATAAAGCTTTCAACTAATGCTTTTAATAATAGCTCTTGCCTCGTATTTAAATTTTTCATAAAAAATTATAAGTTTTATTTGTAATAATATTATATTATGAAATATATTATAATACTTAATACTATAATGTTATAAGTATATAGGGGGTTTAGTACCAATGTTTAAGAATATCGCAATTATATCTAAAAATGACGACAATAGTGTCAAGGATAGTCTGGATACGGTTATAAGTTATTTAGATAGCAAGAAAATCAAGTATTTTCTAGACAATAATTCGAGTATTTTATTGAATAATAAATCTTCTACAAATATAGATGAAATGAAAAGTAAATGCGATATCGCTTTTATTATAGGTGGTGATGGAACTTTATTAAGGTCTGCTCAATACTTATCAACAGCAAATATTCCAATATGTGGTATTAACCGAGGTAGGCTTGGATTTCTAGTAGACATATCTCCAGACCATATAGAAGAAAATCTAGAAAGCATACTTTCGGATAACTATTCTGTAGACGAGAGAATTTCACTTATTGGAACAGTTATCAGAAATGGTCAAGAAATTTCCAAGAATATATCATTCAACGATGTTGTAATTCATAGTAAAGACGCTGTTAGAATGATTGAGATGGATACCATGCTGGATGGTAAAAAATTATATACTGTTAATGCAGATGGACTAGTAGTATCTACACCAACTGGATCAACTGCGTACTCTTTATCATGTGGTGGGCCAATATTACAACCATCAATGGAAGCCTTAGTAATGGTACCTATATGTCCTCATCTTTTAAGTAATAGACCAATAGTAATTGGTATGAATAGTGTAATAGAGATAAGGTTATCAGATAAATCTCATACAAATGCAAGCGTAACTTTTGATGGGCAAATAAATGTTCCAATAGAAGCAAACGACTTAATTAAAATCACTAAAGGCGAAGTAACTTTAAAGTTAATCCAGCCCCCTGGTATAAATTTCCTTTCTATATTGAGAGAAAAGCTAGGGTGGGGATTTAAACCGTAAGAACTTATGTTATCAAATATTTATATCAAAAATTTTGCAATTATTGATGAAATAGAAATTGATTTTTATAAAAATATGTCAGTTCTCACAGGAGAAACTGGTGCTGGGAAGTCTATCCTAATAGATGCTATCAATGTAGTGCTTGGAAACAAGAAAACAAAAAAAATATCCCGAAATGAAGATTTAGATACAGATATTATATGTCACTTTAAAATATCAAATAAAAAGACTTTAGAGCTATTAAAAGAAAAAGATTTGTCAGACAATGATGAATGTATATTTAGAAGAAAAATAAATACAAAGAATATATCAAAAATATATATTAATGATAAACCGGTAACATCAGGAACCGCTAAAATGATTGGTGGTTGTATTATTGATATTCATGGGCAGCATGAAAATCAATTAATATTATCAAATGACGAACAAAGGAATAGGCTCGATAACTTTATAGATATAAATAATGAAAAGGATTATATAAAAGATATATTACTAGAAATAAATAATATAAAAAAAGAACTTTCAACATCTATAGTGAGTACTGACGAGTATGCAGAAAAGATATCTTTATTAGAGTTTGAAATAAACGAATTAGAGAATGAAGCAATTGATCCTATTGATTACAAAAAACTATCAGAAGAATTTAAAAAATTAAGTAATTCAGATCTAATTAATAATAAGCTTTACGAATGTAAAAACTTAATTGAAAATGATGAAAACATAGATATTAATTCAATGCTATCAAACATAAATAAAAATCTAGAAGAAATTAAAAATATAGACGAAAGCTCTAGTGAAATTCTTGATATTAATATTGATATTTTAGATCAAGTAAAAAATCTTTCTAAGACTATAGATTTATATAGTAATTCTATTGATGATAACAAGGAAAGGCTTATTTTTTTAAATGAAAAAATTTTATCACTTAATAATCTTGCTAGAAAATATGGAACTAATGAGAAAGATTTAATTTATGTACTAAATAAAAAAATTGATGAATTATATAATATTAAGAAAAACAGAAAAATTATTGAAGGTAGTGATAAAAAAATAAAAGAATGTATGGAAAGATATCATAGTGAAGCAGCTAAAATATCAAAAATTAGATATACAAAAGCCGCTATTTTAGAAAAAAATATTACTAGTGAGCTGAAAAAATTAGGCATGAGTGATTGTCAATTTAAAATTGAAATTTTATCTGACAATAAATTAGTAAGTAAGAATGGTTACGATAAAGTTTCTTTTTTGATAAAAACAAATAAGAAATCAAACCTTCTTCCGTTAAATGTTATCGCCTCTGGTGGTGAACTATCAAGATTAAGTTTGATTATTCAGCTAGAAACTAGATCTAATGATGATTGTGAAACTATGATCTTTGATGAAATAGATACCGGCATTGGTGGGGCAACATCAGAAGTTCTTGGAAATCACCTCTCAGAACTTTCTGAAAAAACACAAGTTCTCTGCGTAACTCATTTAGCACAGATTGCTGCTAAATCTAAACATCATTACCTTGTGTCTAAAGATAAGAATATTTCATCCACAAAACTTACATATTTGGATGGTGATATGAAAGTAAATGAAATAGCTAGGATGATTGGTGGAATTAAATTAACCGATAAAACATTACAATTTGCAAAAGAACTTATTGACTAAAAAATTCTTTATTTAAACTAAATTATTTTCTATCTTGTTTCTCTAAATCTCGTTTTTCTAAATCCTGTTTCTCTAAACGCTTAAATTCTATAACAGTCATTATAGCTCCCGCTATAGCAAGTGCAAAACAGAAACAACCAGTAAAGAATATTAGTGGATCATCCATAATTAATCCTTTCTAGCTATTATTTTAAAATAAATAGCAAAAGTTAAGATTGATGGGATCCATGTAGCAGTAAATAATGCCTCTTGTTTTGTATCAACACCTTGAAACCAAAGAAAAGCAGTTGTTACAAATGCAACTGCAACTGAAAGTAAAATACATATATCTGAAATTTTCATCATAATAAAATCCTGTTTAAAAAATTAATCTTCATTCCAAAAAGCCCAAGAACCTATTAGCAAAAAAATTACTGTTAAAGATGCGTGCGCCCTAATACTTGTTTCTTGCGGCAACTCTATCAATAAAGGGACAACATTTATCATACCAAGTATAAGCCATATTAGCGCTAAAGAACCTAAGACAAGAGCCGCTATTCCAATTTTTCTTTTCATAAAATTTTTACTTTAACGTTTATATTTTAAAAAAAGAATTTCTATTCTTCGTCTGAGAACTCACCGTACAGGATCATACTATGGTCTAATATTTTAAAATTGTGTATTTTTGCTAATTCTTTTTGCCTATTTTCTATTATCTCATCATAAAACTCAACTACCTTGCCAGTCTTAAGTGAAACCATATGATCATGATGATCGCCATGATTCAATTCAAAAACAGCTTGGCTATTGTTATCAGCATCAAAATGATGCCTTATAACAATTTTAGCAGTTTCAAACTGAGTAAGAACTCTATATACAGTAGCCAAACTAATAACTTCACCATCTCCAATAAGCTCTTTATATATATCTTCTGCTGACATATGGTGATTTGTAGCACTCTCTAACTTATTTAGTATTTTAACTCTAGGTAATGTTGTCTTTAGTCCCGCATTTTTTAATTCTAAATTACTCATAATTACTATATTATCCTTAAATAGATAAACAATAAACAAAAAAATAATGAAAATTCTGTTTTTAATTTTAATACAAATGGCAATGATTATAGTATCTGGATGCCAGCTGCTTCCAGATAATGCGCAATTAAAAAGCTACAGAGTACTAGTTCAGCAAGGGAATGTAATAGATGAGAGCAAAGTTGATTCGTTGAAAATCAATATGACAAAAGAACAGGTAATTTTTTTAATGGGCGAACCAGTTGTAAATAATATTTTTGACAAAGAAAGATGGGATTATGTTTATTATAAAAAAAGAGATCCAGAAGAAACCCAACTAAATATAGTGAGTATATTTTTTAAAGATGAAAATATTTATAGTATGAAAAAAATCACAAAAAATGATGACGGGTTATTTGATGTTAAAGCAAATTCAAAAAATGATTTGCCAGAATTTGTAAATGATGAAGAAGCAATAGCATTAAAAAAAGAAATATTCGACAAAATAAAACTAGAAGGAACCAAAGATAAAGATACCAATAACAAAAAAATAGATGGGAACAAAAATAAAATCAGCAAAGAAAGAAAAAATATTATAAAAGATGAGTTATCTTTAGTCACTAATAAAAAAAGAAAAAATGATAGTGAAGTAGTTCGTGAAATAATACTGGAGTGGGCGAAATCATGGCAAAATAAAAACTTAGATAAGTATTTTTCATATTACTCAACTAATTTTACGTTAGGTTATTTTGAAGACAATGAATTATGGAAAAAAGATAGAATAAAAAGGATATCTAGCAAGAATAAGATTAAAATTTTAATAAAAGACTTGTCAACTGAATTTATCATAGGTGATGAAGAAAAAGCGTTTGCAACATTTAAGCAAGAGTATATCTCTGAAAGTTATTCCGATGAGGTCATAAAAAAAATTACACTTATAAAAAATAATGACATGTGGCTAATAGAATCAGAAGAACTCATAGATGGAAAATATTAGTTTCTTTGAAATTTAAATTTTCTTTTTTCATTGGGACTCATTTTTAAATTATCAAAAATCTCAATCCTGTCTTCTTCTTTAATTACATAACTAGAATTAACTATTTCACCAAAACAACCAAAAAATTTATTTGAAAGAAATTTCTCTGAAAATATTGAACCCTTTATTAGCGATAACTTTAAATCATTTAATGTCAGGTTTTCTTTAAACTTAATTTTACTCTTTAAGATTTTATTATTAGAACTAATATAAATAATTTCAATATATTTTTTTATCATTTTACTTCATAGATTCGCTAACAAAAGCACTTACAAGATAATTAGTTATTTTTTCAAGTGATTTTGTCACTGTATACTCAACTATTTTATTTTCTGCCTCATAATTTATGGTTAAGAATATTATGGTTTTATTGTCAATTTCTTTAAATTCCCACTTACCATCTAGCTTTTTGAACGGCCCATCAATAAGAACCATTTCTATAGATTCATTGCCATTTATTTTATTTCGTGTTGTAAATGATGTCGTTAAACCTTTCAAATTAAAATTTAGTTTTGCTTCCATCTCGTTGCTTTCTTCAAAAATTATTTTTGAATCTACACAATATGGAACAAAATTTTTGTACAAATCTACATTGTTTACAATATTAAATACTGTTTTTTTGTCTTTAAGTATTATTGCTTCTTTTTTTATTAACATTTTTTTATTATAAAACACCGTCTATACTGAAACCTAATGCATTTAACATTACCATTATCACAGCTATTGGTGCTATAAATCTTGCTGAGAAATACCATATATATCTTAGTATGTTTGACTTAATATTAAGTTCTTTATTTATACTTTCTTTTGATATTAGCCAACTTACGTATATCGTTATCATTATACCGCCTAATGGAAGTAATATATTCGACGTTAAATAATCTAACGTTTCAAAAATATTCATATTAAATATCTTTATTTCAGACCCAACATTAAAAGATATTATTGTTCCGATACCAAGAAGCCAAGCTAATCCTGAAGATATAGTTGCCGCCTGAATTCTAGTTAGGTTATATTTTTCTATCATCCAAATTATCATTGGCTCAATAAGTGATATAGATGAAGTCCATGCTGCAAAAATTAATAGTATAAAAAATAATGTTCCAAAAAGCTGCCCACCTGGCATAGCCCCAAACGCTACCGTTAAGGTTTGAAATATTAAACCTGGTCCTTGGGTCATTTCTAAACCACTTGAGATTACGATTGGGAAAATTGCTAATCCTGCAAGTAGTGCTACTAATGTATCTAAAGAAGCTACTATTACACAAGTCTTAGGTATAGATATATCACTTGATAAATATGATCCATAAACCATCAATGCTCCCATTCCAAGACTTAAGCTAAAAAAAGCTTGCCCCATGGCTATCAAAATAGTTTTCCATGTCACTTGGCTAAAATCTGGGTACAACATAAATTCAACGCCACCTACAAAATCACCTTCAATTGCAGAGAAAATAACTAACGCTAATAATAAAACTAGCAATGCTGGCATTAATCTTATTACAGCACTTTCTAATCCTGACTTAACTCCTTTTGAAACGACTATCGCTGTCATAATAGAAAAAATTGTATGCCATGCTAATAATCTTTCTGGGTCAGAAACAAAATTATTAAACATTAAGGTTGCGCCTACTGCATCAATATTATTTATTACGCCAAATGCTGCCCTTGTAGCATAAGCCATAGTCCAACCAGCAATCACACTATAATAAGATAAAATTAATATCCCTGCTAAAATTCCAATTAAACCAATTACTCTCCAATTTTTTGATCTGTTTTCTTTCTCCGATATATACTTTATTGATGCAATAGGATTTAGCCTCCCCCTTTTACCAAGATAAACTTCAGCTAACATTATTGGGATTCCAATAAACATGACGCACAAAATATAAATTAATACAAATGCTCCTCCTCCGTTTTCTCCAGTAATATAAGGAAATTTCCAAATATTACCTAAGCCCACAGCAGAACCTGTGGCGGCTAATATAAAAGCCGTTCTTGAAGACCATTCGCCATGCGATGAAGTTCTGTTTATTGCCATTAGTCAGTTTTATTTATTATGTTAATATTATAGATACTATGGGACAAAGAACTAAAAATACAGAAAATATTATAGCTGTCAACAAAAAAGCTACTCACGATTATTTTATTCTTGATAAATTGGAGGCTGGAGTTGTTCTAGAAGGCTGGGAAGTAAAGGGAATTAGAGCCTTGAAGGTACAGATAAAAGAAGCATATGTTAAAATAATTAGGGGTGATGTTTTACTTATAGGCTCTAATATAACAGCCCCTTCTTTCATAAACAAAGATACTGTTAAGAATCCTACTCGTACAAGAAAGCTTCTTTTGAATCAAAAAGAAATAAACACTTTAATAGGTAAGGTTAAAAAAGAAGGATTAACACTAATACCTCTTTCACTTTATTGGAATAATAATAAAGTGAAATTGAGATTAGGTGTTGCTAAAGGTAAAAAGAAATTTGACAAAAGACAATCAGAAAAAAATAAAGATTGGGCTATTGAAAAAAGTCGAGTTGCTAAAACTAAATTAAGAAGTAATTAATTAATCTCTATTACAAGAAAAAACTTCTACCTCTAAGTTTAAGCCTGACAATTTAACCCCTTCGATGCAATCAGTATAGTTACTATATTCACCAATAACACCGTTACTTCCTGTGGCAACCCAGTTTCCTGAATCTTCACTATATTTTAAGTAT
Source organism: Gammaproteobacteria bacterium (assembly GCA_018674175.1). Classification (GTDB taxonomy): domain Bacteria; phylum Pseudomonadota; class Gammaproteobacteria; order Poriferisulfidales. The sequence goes on from JABHAT010000016.1 coordinate 180,955, forward strand.
CCCCAAAAAACTACTATTAACAAGATTATTAACATAAATACTTTATCCATCTGATTTCCCACCTTTAATTATTATTAGAATTAGAATATTATATCAAATCTTTGAGATATTCCAAATACATCTACCGTCAGAAGCTTTATCTATTTTATTACATAATTCATTGTGCTCTCTAAGCTCATTATCATCAGCCATCTGAACTACAAAGTGATCTGTATTTTTCTTTTCGTACACGTTACGCTTTTTACTATTACTTTCTTTAACTAAATCAAAGGAAGTTTGACCACCGGTCATTGCAAGATAAACATCACCAAGTATTCTTGCATCTAATAATGCGCCATGAAAGTCTCTAGATGAATTGTCAACACTATATCTTTTACACAAAGCATCTAGGTTATTTTTTTGACCGGGATGTAATTTTCTTGCATAAACTAGCGTATCAAATATATTGCAAATCTTATTAATCTCAATTTTGTGTTTTGATTTCTTATACTCATGTTCTAAAAAACCAATGTCAAAAGGAGCATTATGAATAATTAATTCTGCACTACCAATAAACTCTAACAAATCATCTTTAACATCTTTAAATAAAGGTTTATCTTGCAAAAATTCGTTTGTAATTCCATGAATACTAATTGCTCCTTGATCAATTTCTCTTTGCGGATTCAAATACTGATGGAACTTTCTTCCAGTAAATTTTCTATCAATAATTTCTATACAACCTATCTCTATTATCTTATGATTTCTTGTGACATCAAGGCCTGTTGTTTCTGTATCCAAAATAATTTTTCTACTCATACTATATTTTTTCACCGTATTCAATTATTGCAAGATTTGCTAATTCATCAGCCATCTCATTTCCAGTATTACCGCTGTGTCCTTTTACCCATTTCCATTCAACTACGTGAAAAGAATTAAGTTTATCAATTAATTTCCATAGATCAATATTCTTTACTTCTTTTTTATTAGAATTCTTCCAGTTATTTTTTTTCCAACCATCAATCCAAATAGTAATTCCATTCAAAACATATTTAGAGTCAGTATATATAACAACTTTTGATTTTTCTTTTAAAACGTCTAATGCTCTAATAGCGGCTGTTAGCTCCATCCGATTATTTGTTGTATTTTCATCATAACCATATATTTTCTTATTTATATCTTTATATTCAAGTATAGCTCCCCAACCTCCCACACCAGGATTTCCCTTACAGGCTCCATCAGTATAGATAATCACATCACTCTTCATAATTATTCTGTATTATTGGTTTAGGAAATTTTCCCAGTACAATATTATCTCTTTTATGCCAATCTTTAACAGAAATAAATTTATACGTTTTTTTACTTGCAAAAAATACATAACTATTTCCAAAATAGTTTATTTTTGAAAAAATATTGTTATTAAGAAATGTCAAATATTTTATAATTTTTTTATTTTTTAAAGGAGGTATTTTATTAATATTAAATATCTGCTTTACTTCAAGGGAAAATAATGACATCCAATCAGACAACCTGCCAATGTTTAAATAATTTTTATTTCTAAAAATTGAATTTATCGGTAAAAAGCTATATATTCCTAAAAAACTTAATCTATTAAATCCTGCTACAATAATTTTTCCTTCATCTGTCAAAACTCTATCAATCTCTCTAAAAGCTCCATGTGGATTCTCATTCATATCAAGCGAATGTATTAAAACCACAAAATCTATCGATGCATCTTGAAAGGGAAGCTTTTGTATTTCTGCTTTTATATCGGCATTATTAAAAGAAGATATAAAAAAGCTATTGAAACTATAATTATCATTCATTATTTTCTTCACAATAGAGTGTGGACCAAAATATATAATTTTTTTATCACTAGTTACATAAAATACTTTGCTAATAGCGTCAGTAATTAGCTTAGAGTTAATATCTCCAGCTTTCGTTTTGTACCATTTATTAATTTCTGAGGGTTTAAAGTTCATATCAATTATGCAATCTGGGGAACAGATTTTAGTAGCTTCCTTGTATATTCATTTTGCGTATGATTAATTATATCAGAGGTTTTACCACTCTCAACTATTTTACCTTTGTACATGACAGACATTGTCTCAGATATACTGGATATGAGCTTAATATCGTGCGATATAAATAAATAGGATATTTTTGTTTTATTTTGAATATCTATTAATAAGTCAAGAACTTGCTTTTGCACTGTTACATCTAAAGAGCTTGTTGGTTCGTCACATATTAATAATTTTGGCTCTAAGACCAAAACTCTCGCAATAGCTATTCTTTGTCTTTGTCCGCCTGAAAATTGATGCGGGTATTTGTTTAATGAATTATGTTTTAAACCAACTTTATCCAAAACATCTCTTAGAATTTCATTAGTAATACTATTACTTAATTCCGGCTTTAAAAAACACAAGCCCTCTTTTATTATTGCTCCAATTCTCATTCTTGGGTTTAAAGATGAGAATGGATCCTGAAATATCATTTGATAATATTTTCTAAAATCTCTTTTATCAGATTTACCCATACTAATAATATCTTTATTTAATATTTCAATATTCCCGGAAGTTGGGCTAACTAAACCCATAATTGCTTTAGCTATTGTTGTTTTTCCTGATCCAGACTCACCGACTATAGCATGCGTTGTGCCTGATTTTATTAAGATACTTATGTCATCGACAGCTTTAACATAACTCTTATTTCTTCCGAATAAGTTATCGCGTTCTGGAAAATAAACTTTAAGATTTTTTATGCACAAAATATTCTTATCATCTTGATTTTCAATATTTGTTGTTTTTCTTAAATATAATGATGAATTTAATAGGGTCTTACTATAAGAATTTTCTGGATTTGTAAAAAATTTTTTTGCATGACTATTTTCTACTACTTCGCCATTCTGCATTACAACTATTCTATCAGATATTTGTGATGCAACAGCTAAATCATGAGTTATAAATAATATTGCCATATTTAGCTTATCTTTCAATTCAAGTAACAAGTCTAATACCTGTTTCTGTATTGTTACATCTAGGGAAGTGGTTGGCTCATCTGCAATTAATAACTTTGGTTTGCACGCAATTGCCATGGCAATCATCACACGCTGTTTCATACCACCAGAAAGCTGATGTGGATACAGATTTATAACTCTTTTTGCATCCTCAATTCCAACTGATATTAAATTATTAATAATTTCTTGTTTTATATTTGAGATTTTTATATCTATATATGCTTCTTTCAACTGATCGTATATATTCATTACAGGATTCAAAGATCTCATTGGTTCTTGAAATATCATTGAAATATCATTTTTTCTTATCTCCCTCATTTCTTTTTCTTCAATCGATAAGATGTCTTTATTTAAAAAATATATTTTACCTTTTTTTATTTTACATGATTTTTCAAGCAGTCTTATAATTGATAAAGCCGTAAGTGATTTTCCGCTTCCAGACTCGCCTATTAATGAGACGATTTCAGATTCTTTGATATCAAAACTAACATCTTTTAGTATTTCTTCTTGATTTTCTGAATCAATACTCAAAAATAGATTTTTTATACTTAATAAATCATTCATATTTTTTATTTGCTCTTGGGTCAAATGCATCTCTTACTACGTCTGAAAATAAATTTGCAAAAAGCACAAGTATAAACATAAATAAAAATGCTGAGAATATAGACCACCAGACAATAGGTTCTCTTGACATTTCCAGCCTTGCTGCGTTTATCATATTTCCCCAGCTATATGTTGTAGGATCTACACCTATATTTACATATGATAAAACTGCTTCCGCTAATACTAATGCGCTAAAATCTAATACAACTGTGATTATTACTATATGCATTATATTTGGAATTATATGCCTAACTATAATAGAAAACTTATTTAAACCAAATGTTTGAGATGCTTGAACGTACTCAACCTCCTTAAGCTTCATTGACTCGCCACGAAGTAATCTACATAGTCCTGTCCAGCTTGTGAGACCTAGTATCATACATAAAAAGAATAATCTTAGATCCGCTCTTTCATAGATATTTTCAAATTCATGTGGATTGTTTGCCATATATACTTGCAACATCAAAATTGCAGACGCAATTAATAAGACACTAGGTATTGAATTTAATGTTGTATAGATGTATTGGATAATATCATCTACAAAACCACCTATGTACCCAGCAAAAATTCCAAGAAATATTGCAAATGGTAGCATTACAATAGTTGTTAAGGTGCCAATTAATATACCAGTTCTAATACTTTTTATACTTTTATATAAAACATCTACGCCAACTTTATCAGTCCCAAGAACATAGTATTGTGTGCTAAGGTCATATAATAAAATTATGATAAAAAATATTATGAAAAATGATGTACATAAAACATTATTATTATTGAAGGCATTTAAAAAATTATTATTTTTTTTAAAAATAGTACGATAAAAAATAATCATATAAATTAAAAAACATATAAAAAAAGATTTTATTATAGAAAATAATGATATTACCGCTATATTTTCTATTTTATTATTTGAATATTTATTATGATTTCCTTTGTATAAAAGTCTTGGATATTCTCTTTTATCTATATTATTAAAATTTACTGTTTCTTTTGAGTATAGGTGTGATGAAAAAGGAGCAGAGTAGCTTTTTTCATAATTTTCATGCATGGGTGACAATATAATATCTAAAAAACTCTTGATCTCAGAAGTATATACATATTGCTTAGTGTTATTATTATAAATTTTATTTTTAATATGAATTGAATCTAAAAATGCAGTTATTATAAAAAAAGATAAAACAACTATTGATAATATTCCCGTTCTACTTCTAAAAACATATAACCAATTTGCTAAAATATCTGGCGTCTTTCTTACATATGCTACGTACATAATTAACGATATTATTATTATGTAAAAAAATATATCTGTTAATAAAAATGTAAACATTATTTCAACCTTACTCTTGGGTCAACCAAGGTATAAGAAATATCTGTTAGTATTAAACCAAATATATATAGAATTGTTCCAAGAAAAACCATTGCTCTAACTATGGCAAAATCCTGACTTTGTATGGCATCTATTGTGTAACTTCCTAGTCCTGGTATTCCAAAAAATGATTCTACTATAAGGCTTCCTAGAAATAATAATGGCAATATTACAACGACACCAGTTAATATTGGTATAAGAGCATTTTTAAAAACATGGTTAAATAATACAGAGAACTCTGAAAGTCCTTTAGATCTAGCGGTTTTTACATAATCCTTCTCTATTTCTTCTAAAAATAAAGATCGATACCACCTAGTACCAGATCCAATACCATATATGACGCTTATTATTACTGGCAAAACTAAAAACTTAATTGCTTCAAAACCATGAGCATATCCAGATATAGGCACCAAGTGAAGAAGCTTACTAATGAGATATTGACCTCCAATTATATAAAATAGACTTGATATAGACATTAGTCCTACGCAGAAAATTACACCAACATAATCAATATACGTAGATCTAAAGAAAACAAAAAATAATGCAAAAGTTATGTTTAAAAGCAATCCAACTAATAATGAAGGTAGCGCTATTGCTAAGCTTGGCCACATTCTTTGCTTAATATCATACTTAATATCTCTACCACTATCTGAAATACCAAACTCAAAAATAAATAATTTGAAAGATTTTTGATAAAATATAGTTTTTGTAAATGACTTTATTCCTTTTTCAGATTGATTATAGAATAGAGGATTATTATAACCTCTTTCCTCATTCCAAGATTGTATTTGTTCTGGCGTAACTCTTTTATTTCCAAGATGTAATCTAGCTACCTCATCTGGAGAATTGACAACAAAAAATAATGTAAAAGTGAGTAAATTTACTCCTATTAAGATTGGAATTGCATATAAAAATCTTTTGAAAATATATTTAATCATAAATCTTCTCTTTATCTTTTTTCCTTATCATTACAAATATAGAAGCTATAAATGCAGTTATCAAAAATAATACAATATATAATAATGAAAAATTAGCTTTATTCCATACTTTAATATCTTTCTTCCTAATACTATTATTTATTTTTTTATATTTAAGCGTGTTATTTGCCATTAAATTTGATTCTATATTTTCTACCCATCTGTGCGACAAAGAAAATGATTTGGGATGATAGCCCCATATCCATGGAGAGTCATGTTGAACTATTTCAAGCATTTTTTTAATAATATCTTCTCTTTTCTTTGAGTTTTTCATATTTTTCATATTTACAAATAATTTATCAAATTCTTTATTACTATAGTTTGCTGCATTTTCACCTCCAAACTTTACTTTTCCATTTTTACTATAAAGGAGAAACAAGAAGTTTTCTGGGTCTGGGTAGTCGGCATTCCAGCCCCACTGGAAAATTTGACCAGTACCATTAATCATTTTTTCTTGAAATCTATTATAGTCTGTAACTCTTGTTACTAATTGAATATTTATTTTTTTAAATTGCTTTCTTAACCAATTCAAAAAAGCATAAGTGTCAGCTCCAGCACCCGTTGCTTCAAAATATAATACTAATGGTTTGCCAGTTTCTTGATTAATTCCATTACTATATCCAGCCATCACTAATAATTTTTTTGCTTCTTCTACACTTTTTTTTATTATATTTTTATTTGCGTAATTAAATATTGCTGCATTATAATAATCTTCTGAATCTTGGTATCCAAATATCCCTGGGGGGATAGGACTATGAGCAACAACTCCGCGGCCATTTGCAAATATTGAAATATACTCTTCATAGTCGACAGCAATTGATATGGCCCGCCTCAAAAGCATCGCTTTTTTGCCATCACCACCTACGATAGAATCAAGCATGTTAAAACCAATGTAATATGTGGATGCTGTTGTTGCCGTTTCCAGACTAATTCCTTTGTCTTTCAAATCTTTTGTTAAAGTTATGTCACCAGAACTATTTAATGATACTGCTTGGTCATAATTGTCTGATGCTATACCTGAATTGTCGTAATATCCTTGTAAAAATTTATTCCACCTTGGAATCTGTTCTTTTTCTAAAGAATATATGGCTTTATCTATAAACGGTACTTCATTTATTTTATTTACAGAGTAAAACTTTCTTTCGTTTAATTTATCATCAATAGATGGATATACTTCTCCCCTAAAATTTTTATTACGCTCTAAAACCATTCTTAAATTAGGATTATTTTCTATTAGCCTAAAAGGTCCTGTCCCAACTGGGAACCAATTCAGCGTAATATTTTTCTTTTGAAGACTTTTTTGGCCATAAAATAAATCTGCTTCCCACGGCATGGGGGAGAAAAAAGGCATAGCAAGCCAATAAATGAACTGTGGATACTGTTTATTTAATACTATTGAAAATGTATACCTATCAATTTTTTTTACGCCTAACATATCGTTTGATTTAATAAAATCTATTCTTTCAATTTTGCTACTTGATTCTATTTTATTTAACTTATTTTTGTACTCCGCAAAACCATATATGTATTCTTTCATTACCCCGGAAATTGGAGAATGATTTTTACTATCAGATAATCTTTTAATTTGATATATATAATCATCTGCTATTAATTCTCGAGTAGAATCATTTTCAAAATCTTTTAAAGTATTAATTTTTTTTAATTCTTCTTTTGATAGATTATGATAAATATAATCATCTTTCTCTTTATAAAATGCCGGATGATTCTGATATAAAATATTTTTTTTAATTTTCAAAATATATTTTGAATAACGAATATTACCCTTGTTTGTAGTTTTTTTAAAATTTTTGTCAAGGTAATGAACTTCTGGCATTTCGCTTGCTGTCAAAGGTATTAGTTCGTATGGTTTTTTTAGGTAGTGATACTGAAATAAAGGCTCATATATCTGTGCTATAAAAGCATATTCATTTGAGCTGTATGATTTTACAGGGTCAAGATGCTTTGGTCTTTCTTGAAATGATGAGTAAAATGTATTTTTACTTTCTTCTGAATCCGAATATGGACTATTTAGCGGTTTGTCAGAGCAGCTCGCTAAAATAACTGTTGATATTAACAGTGTATTTCTAAAAAAATTTAACATCTAAAATTTACTCTTTTATTTAAAATTATAATATATTTTACTGCATTATAGATAAAATTTGATATACAATACATGAATGAAATTTCTTGAAGGAAAAAAAGCGTTAGTTTTAGGTATTGCAAGCAATCGTTCGATTGCATGGGGAATTTCTGACTCTTTAAGAAAAAATGGAGCTGAACTAGCTTTCACTTATCAAAATGATAAGTTAAAAGAAAGAGTTGCAAAATTAGCTGCCGAGTGTGAATCAGATATTATAATGCCTTGTGACGTGGCTGAAGACGGCAGTATAAAAAATATGTTGGATCAGCTTTCTGCTAAATGGGATGAGTTTGATATTATTGTTCATTCACTAGCTTTTGCTCCTAGGGAAGAACTAGAAGGAAATTATGTAGAAAAAACTACTAAAGAAGGTTTTATGTCTGCACATAGCATTAGTAGTTACAGTCTACTAGAGCTTTGTAAAGAATCAAAACCAATGCTTAAAGGATCAAGTCCATCAGTTATCTCGCTATCATATCTTGGTGCTGTTCGTGGAATGCCAAATTATAATGTTATGGGTGTTGCTAAAGCTAGTTTAGAAGCAAATGTAAGATATCTGGCATACGCCATGGGAGAGGATAATATTAGAGTTAATTGCATATCTGCTGGACCAATAAAAACATTAGCTGCTGCTGGTATAACAGATTTTAGAAAAATGCTAGACCATGTTGAAAAAAATTCACCTCTAAGAAGAAATGTAACTATACAAGAGGTTGGAGATACAGCTTCTTTCTTGGCGTCTGATGGTGCAAGTGGTATTACTGGCCAAACACTTTATGTAGATTCTGGCTACAATATAATAGGTATGCCAGCACTTGATTAATTTTGTTCTTTAGAAGATAAAGCGCTAACACAACAAGAATCGCCAAAAACATTAACGCTAGTTCTTAGCATATCAAGTACCCTATCAATTCCTAGAATTATTCCAACAGCTTCCAAAGGTAAACCAACGGAGCTTAAAATAACTATTATTGCAACGAAACTTGCAGAAGGAATACCTGCAACTCCAATAGATGTAATCAAGGCTAGAGACAGTATTAAAAATTGATCAATATAAGATAAGTCAACACCATAAAGCTGAGCAATAAAAATAACAGCAACGCATTCAAATAAAGCAGTTCCATCCATATTAATAGTAGCGCCAAAAGGAATAATAAAATTCACATGCTCTTCTTTATAACCAAGCTTACTGATTAAACATTTTGTAGTTACAGGTATGGTTGCTAAAGAAGAGCTTGAGGAGAATGCCATAAGTAGCGCAGAACTCATTCCCTTAAAGTGGTCTAAAATATTTCTTTTAAAAATAAATAGTACTAAAGGATAAAAAACAAACACATGTAACATAAGGCCAATAATAACTGTAGAGAAAAAACTTAATAATATTATGTAACTATCTGGGCTAAAATTAATTGTAGCTTTAGCAACAAGACAAAACACACCGTAGGGAGTAAAAAATAAAATATACGACATAATTTTAAGAAATACGAGATAAGCACCTTCCCAAAAATTTTTTACAGTATTTATACTATTTGATGTCGAAGATCTTAATGCTAATCCAAAAATAACACTAAAAAAAATAATAAAAAGCATATTTCCGTTTGCAATAGAATAGAACATATTTCCAGAAAAAATACTAAGTAAAAAAGAATTTAACGAATAGCTATCTTGTGAATTTATAATTTCACTGATATTATGGTTCGCACTTAATCCAACTATATTTGCTGCACCTGAACCATTAATTAATCCTGGCTCAATAAAATTTACTACCGTTATTCCAATAATTACAGCCGAGAAACTTGTTATTAAATAAAATACTATTGTCTTGATTCCAATATTTGACAAATCATCTGCGCTAGAGAAAGATGAGATATTGTAGATCAATGAAGACATTATTAATGGCACTACTATCATCTTTAGAGAATTTAGAAATATCTTCCCAACTAAATCCAAAATATTATATAAATTTATACCTAAAAAACTATCTCCAATATTAATAAATAATCCTGCCAAGAAACCTAAAAATAAAAAAAAGAATATTATTTTAGATGACGGAGTTTTATCCATATTTTTTTATTATAAATTTTTAGGGTAGATTTTAATTTTTGCCTGCTCTCTTAAACTTTGTATTACAGAATATAATACAGCATTAACTTGCTCATTATAAAACATAGTTTTTAGTGACTTACTACTTAAATCTGAATCACCCTTTTGAATACTATCCAGAACTATTAACTCGTAATTTCCTGTTCCTGACTCAATACTTGTTACATTATTTTCTTTGGTCAATGAAAATACCTTAGCTAATATTGATGGAGGTATACTATTATCAGCTCTTTCTATATCTGAATAATAAGTAGATTTTTTATTCATAAGTTTCTCTATTACTTTCATATCAGCGCCTAATTTAATTTTTTTCTCTATATTTTTTATTGACTCATTCATAGATTCAATTGCGTTTTCAGTATTAATTAAACTCTCAACTTCTTTTACAACATCCTCGTATTTCTTATATTGTAATGGTGACTTATTGTTTATGCGCAACATAACGATATTATCTTTAACCTCTATCGGGGCACTATTTTGATTATCTTGTCCAACACTTTTAGAAGATAAAGATTTTAATACTTTTTCATTGTTTAATATTTTATGATCCTTTTTAATTTTTGAGAGAGTAGATAAACCTGTAGACGTTTTTTTAACAGACAGATACTCCTCAATTTTATTTAATGAATCTGGGTTTTCAAATAAAATATTAGATATATCTTCAAATATTTCATCATATTTATTAATTACCTGTATGTTTTCATAATCTTTTTGGACAGCGTCTTTAACTTCACTAAAATTCTTAACCTTAGCTTCTCTTAAACCTTTAAGTTGCAAAAGATAAAATCCACTTTGTGTTTCTACAATACTACTAGTATCTCCAATATTTTTTAATTTAAAAATTTCATCACTAATTATTTTAGTTACTTCATTACGAGAAACCCACCCTATATCGCCCTTATTTTTATTGGAAAGTTTATCATCGGAATATTTTTTAGCTAAATTTCCAAATTTTTCTCCATTATTAAATTTCTCAAAAACTGATTTTATTAATTTAGAGTTTTGTTCTTTATCGTTTTTTAGATTAGAAATAAATATCTGACTAACTTTTCTTTTTTCTGGGATTATATATTTAAATTTATTTTCATTATAATAATTTTCTAAATTATCTAAATTAATATTCAACTGCTTCTTAAGTATGTCTTTATTAAAAACTATATATTGAATATTAAATTTTTCAGGCATTGAAAATATATTTCTATATTTTACATAGAAATCTTTTTTTTGTGCTTCTGTTGATTTTTTATCATTTTTTACAAAATCTTTGTAACTTAAAGATAATAGCTTGAAATTTCTTTTTTGATATTTCAAGTTCTCTAAATCTTTCAATTGTTGGGAAGGTAAAAAGGATCCTTCAACAATATTATTATAAAATTGCAACGTCTTTAGTTCAGATATGCGAATTCTCTCGTAATCTGAAGTTTTAATTCCTTGGCTCTGAAGTAAATTTTGGTATCGTTTTGGATTGAACTTATTATTTTCGTGAAAAATTTTATTATTCTTAATATCTGTTATAAGTGATTTTTCAGTTACTTGAAATTTATTTTTATTAACAAACTCCCTTACTAGCACACTATCTATTAATTCATCTAAGACTGTTCTTTTGATAATTTTTTTTTGTAACTCAGCTTCACTTTCGTCTTTTGAGATAAGACTTTGCATTTCCTGAAGCTTTCCTTGGTATTCATTATTTAATCTTTCTAATGAAATTTTAGTATCATTTATTTCTGCAACTATAACGTTGTTACTAGTAAAATACTGATCTATTCCCCATAGCGCAAATGGAATGCTTATTCCGATAACAATCACATAAGCAATCCAACCTGTTGATTTATCTCTAATATTTTGTAACAACTGTACTTCCTTTCTCTAATATTTACATGGCGGAGTGGACGGGATTCGAACCCGCGACCCCCTGCGTGACAGGCAGGTATTCTAACCAGCTGAACTACCACTCCTTGTCTGTCTTGATGGTGGGTGCTGAGGGATTCGAACCCCCGACATCCGCCTTGTAAGGGCGACGCTCTACCAACTGAGCTAAGCACCCTATCAATCAAGGGCGGGCTTAGTTTAGAGCATCCTTAAGAGCTTTACCAGCTTTGAATCCAGGTGTGTTTGAGGCTTTGATTTGAATTGATTCACCAGTCTGAGGATTTCTTCCCATTCTTGCGTTTCTATGTCTTACTTCAAAAGTACCAAAACCTGGTATTGTAACTTTTTCACCAGATTGAAGTGTTGATGTAATTGCTCCAAGAACAGCTTCAAGCGATCTTCCAGCTTCAGCTTTATTTGACTCTGTTGTTTTTGCTATTGCATCTATTAATTCTGATTTATTCATTGTTTTATCCTCTAAATTTTTTATATGATTAAGACGTTTTTAAGATTCTTAAATTATTTTCCTGCTTCCCCTGTCATTTATACAATAAGGGTAATTTCTATGTCAACAAAAGAAACATAATAAATAAAATTAATTAATAATAATAATATTATGTTTATCTAATTAACGGCCCTAAATACATGAAATTATTGACTTTATATACTAATGCGTCAAAACATCTTTATTTTCTGTTTTTCCTGATATTTTAGTTTGAGGAAGAGTCAATCCGGTTATTGATTTTTCTAAAGCAATAGATAGAACCTCTTCAACCCACTCAACTTTTTTAATTTCAAGATTATTTTTTATATTATCCGGTATCTCAGAAAGATCTTTTTCATTCTCTAGAGGAATTATTACAGTCTTGATTCCACCTCTTAATGCCGCTAACATTTTTTCTTTTAAACCACCAATTGGTAAAACCTGGCCATGAAGATTTACTTCGCCAGTCATTGCCACTGATGCTTTCACTGGGTTGTCTGTTAAAGCTGAAACTAGTGATGTAGTAATCCCTACTCCAGCACTTGGTCCATCTTTTGGCACAGCCCCTTCAGGAAAATGAACATGTATATCTTTATTTTCGTAAAAATCTTTATCAATACCTAAAACTAAGGATCTTTTTCTAACAATTGTCATTGCAGCACTAATTGATTCTTTCATTACATCACCTAGACTACCAGTTAAAATGTATTTACCTTTTCCAGGTATAACAGCTGTCTCAACACTTAAGAGTTCACCGCCAACTTCTGTCCAAGCTAAGCCATTTACAAGCCCCACAACATTTTCTTTTTCAGCCTCACCATGTTTAAATCTTTTAACACCTAAAAAATCATTGATATTATTTTTATCTATCTTGATATTTTTAAGTTTTTTATTAAGTAAAAGCTTTTTCACAACTTTTCTACATATTTTAGAAATTTCTCTCTCAAGATTTCTAACCCCAGCTTCTCTTGTGTAAGACCTAATCATTTCTAAAAATATATTTTTATTAAACTTTATATCTTTATCAGTAAGACCATTATTTTCTAACTGCTTTGGCATTAAATACTTCCCTGCAATACTCTCTTTTTCATTTTCAGTATAACCTGGGATTCTAATGACTTCCATTCTATCTAGTAGTGGCCCAGGAATATTCATAGAATTAGAAGTTGCTACGAACATAACGTCAGATAGATCAAAATCAACTTCTAGGTAGTGATCAGAAAAAGTATCATTTTGTTCAGAATCAAGAACTTCCAATAAAGCGGAAGATGGATCTCCTCTGGAATCCATGCCCATTTTATCAACCTCATCTAATAAAAATAATGGGTTTTTAACCCCAACTTTAGAAAGATTTTGCATTATTTTTCCAGGCAAGGAACCAATATATGTTCTTCTATGACCTCTTATTTCTGCCTCATCTCTAACGCCACCTAATGACATTCTAGTAAATTTTCTTCCAGTTGCTTTGGCGATAGATTTTCCTAAACTAGTTTTACCAACTCCAGGAGGTCCTACTAAGCATAATATAGGTCCTTTTAATTTCCTTACTCTTTGCTGGACAGCTAGATACTCTAAAATTCTTTCTTTTACTTTTTCTAAACCATGATGATCATCTTCTAGTATTTTTTCTGCTATCACTAAATCTTTAGTGACTTTACTTCTTTTTTTCCAAGGCACGTTAACTAAAACGTCTATATAATTTCTTAGAACGGAAGCTTCAGCAGACATAGGAGACATCATTTTAAGCTTGTTAACGTCCCCTTTTATTTTTTGCATTACATCTTTAGGCATTCCGGATTTAATAATTTTTTTCTCTATATCTTCAATTTCATTAGGGACATCATCCATATCACCTAATTCTTTTTGAATGGCTTTCATTTGCTCATTAAGATAATACTCTCTCTGACTTTTCTCCATTTGATTCTTAACTCTACCCCTAATCTTTTTTTCTACCTGGAGAATATCTAATTCGTTTTCAATTAAATTTAAAATATTTTCTATACGACTTTTAACATCATTTATCTCCAAAATAGCTTGCTTCTCTTCCATTCTCAAAACCATATGGGCAGCTATAGTGTCAGCTAGTCTTGATGGATCATCTATTCCTGATAGTGATGTCATGACCTCTGGAGCTATTTTTTTATTTAATTTTACATATTGATCAAAAGAATCTATTACTGTTCTCGAAAGTATTTCAACTTCCCTATCATCTATAATATTTTCATCTATTAGATTTACTTTAGCCTCAAAATAATCTTTCCCATATATTTGCCCTTGTATTTCTGCTCTACTTGCACCTTCAACCAATACTTTTATAGTTCCATCGGGTAATTTTAGTAACTGTAGAACTGTTGCTAATGTTCCAAAGCGATATATATCACTATCTTTAGGGTCATCTAAGTCTGCTGTTTTTTGAGCTACCAGCATTATTTGTTTATTGGAATCCATTGCAACTTCTAATGATTTTATTGATTTTTCTCTACCAACAAACAAAGGTATCACCATATTAGGAAATACAATTACATCTCTCAGGGGTAGAACTGGAAATACTAAATCATCAGAATTACTTTTTTTCATAGATTCGCCTTAATAATATGTTACTCACAATTATATTATGTGGGTATATTTCAATATTTCAAGGTACTTTTAATCTTTAGCAGCTTTTTTTTCAGCAGAATTTTGATCGTATATCAAATAGGGCTCTGTTTCTCCACTAATAACAGCTTCGTCAATAACAACTTTAGAAACATCAGGGAGTGAAGGTAAATTATACATGGTGTCTAGTAAAACATTTTCCAAAATTGTTCTTAGTCCACGCGCTCCAGTCTTTCTTTCTTTTGCTTTTTTTGCAATGGCTAATAACGCGTTTTCTCTAAATTCTATTTCAACATTTTCCATTTTAAATAATTTGCTATATTGCTTAGTAATAGCATTTTTAGGCTCTAAAAGAATTTTTATCAACGCTTTTTCATCTAACTCATCCAAAGTCGCTATCATAGGTAGTCGACCAACAAATTCAGGAATTAAACCATAAGAAATTAAATCTTCTGGCTCTACTTGATGCAGAACCTTTAATGAATCAATATCGTCCTTAGAATGAACTTCGGCAGAAAAACCAATACCACTTTTTTCTGTTCTATCTTTAATTACTTTATCTAGGCCAGCAAATGCTCCGCCAACGATAAATAAGATATTTTTAGTATCAACTTGTACGAATTCTTGCTGAGGATGCTTTCTTCCACCTTGGGGAGGGACTGAAGCGGTAGTACCTTCTATAAGTTTTAATAACGCCTGCTGCACTCCTTCTCCAGAAACATCTCTAGTTATAGATGGGTTATCAGACTTTCTTGAAATTTTATCAATTTCGTCAATATAAATAATACCGTTTTGTGCTTTCTCTACATCATAATCACATTTTTGTAACAATTTTTGAATAATGTTTTCAACATCTTCACCAACATACCCTGCTTCTGTCAATGTTGTTGCATCTGCAATTGTAAAAGGTACGTTAAGAAGCTTAGCTAAAGTTTCAGCTAATAATGTTTTTCCGCAACCAGTTGGGCCAACTAATAAAATATTACTTTTCGATAGCTCAATACCATCATCTTTAGAAAATTGAGACTCAAGCCTTTTATAATGGTTATAAACTGCGACTGACAAAACTTTTTTTGCTCTTGCTTGGTCGATTACATATTCATCTAGTGATGCATTAATTTCATGAGGTTTTGGAAGTTTTTTATCATCACTAGGTTCTTGATCAAGCAATTCTTCCCTGATTATGTCATTACATAACTCTACGCATTCGTCACATACAAATACTGATGGACCGGCTATTAATTTTTTAACATCTTGCTGACTCTTACCGCAAAATGAACAATATAGTAATTTATTATCTACATTTTTATCATCATCGCTCATAAGTATCCTTCCTAAATTTTATACTTTAAAAATTAACAATCTAGACATCTTTTCTAGATTCTAAAACGGTATCTATAATCCCGTATTTCTTTGCCTCATTAGAATTCATAAAATTATCTCTATCTGTATCTTCTTTAATTTTATTAATATCATTTCCTGTATGTTTAGACAAGATGGAATTTAAATTTTCTCTAACTTTCTGAATTTCCTGAGCATGAATTTGTATGTCAGTTGACTGCCCTTGAAATCCCCCTAGTGGCTGATGAATCATTATTCTAGAGTTAGTTAAGGCAAATCTCTTTTTCTTTGCCCCACCAGCTAACAATACAGCACCCATACTAGCTGCCTGACCTATACATAATGTACTTACATCTGGTTTACAAAATTGCATTGTGTCATATATAGCCATTCCAGAAGTTACTGAACCGCCTGGAGAATTAATATAAAGAGAAATATCTTTTTTTGGATCCTCAGACTCTAAAAATAATATCTGAGCAATAATTACATTGGCCATGTAGTCTTCTATTGGGCCAACTATAAAAATAATCCTTTCTTTTAGTAGCCTAGAATATATATCATAAGCTCTCTCGCCTTTTGATGATTGCTCTACAACCATTGGCACAAGATTTAAATTGCTTATATCTTTTTTATCATAATTCATAATGTCACCATACTAACAAATATTTATGTTTAGTCTATCTAAGTTCCACTAGGTCATCAAATGAATAATCTTTTTCTGTAACACTAGCATTACTTACCACCCATTTAATGGCAAGATTTTCAAGAATAACAGACTCCATATTCTTTTTAGCCTCTTCATTATTTAGATAATATTTTTCAATCTCTTCTCTATTGCCTTGCCCGCGAGATATTGTATCAATCCAACTATCAATAGCTTCTTTTGATAAGGTAAACTTCTCGGCATTAATAATTTCTCTTAAAAGCAAGCCAGCTTTAACTCTTTCTTCAGCTTCCTTTGAATATAATTTTTCCATATCTTCATGACTAATTTCAACATCACCATTAGGGTTTGTTTCTTTATCCATTCTATGGATTTCTTCATTTACTAAACTTTTAGGAATTTCAAACTTTTGAGATTTACTTAATTCTGAAATCACATTCTTTTTTAAATGAGAGTCAACTAAAGTTTCTGCATCTTTTTGCATTCCTTCCTCAATTTTAGAATGTAGACTCTCTACTTTTCCATCTTCAATTCCAAGTTTTTTTACAAACTCTTCATCTATTTCAGAAATTTTTGATTCCAATACTTCTTTTACCTGTATCTCAAAATTAACTGGCTGAGATGCTAATTTTTGATCCTGATAGTCGTCAGGAAAAGTAATATCAAGATTTTTTTGCTCTCCAGCTTTAACACCCTCTAAGCCTTCTTCGAATCCAGGGATAAGTTGCTTGCTCCCAATCTCTATAAGAAAATCATCTGCTTTATTATTTTCAAATTCCTCTCCATTTATCGTTCCCTTAAAATCTGCCTTTACTCTATCGCCAACTTTTGATTCTCTATCAACGATGTTCCAATCTTTATATTGCTCCGCAATTTTATCAACAGCTTTTTCTAGATCTTCTTTTTTTACCCTCAGAACAGGTTTCTCGAGCTTTATTTTCTCAATGTTTTTTAGTTCTATTTCGGGCATCACCTCAATTACAGCTTTAAAAGTATAAATATTTTTATCTTTTGATTCTTCCATAGAAATTTTGGGCGGCGCTACTGGATTCAACTTTTCATCTATAACTACTTTGATATAATTTTGCTCAATGTGTTCACTCAAAGATTCGTTAAAACATTGTTCATAGTACTTGCCTTTAACCACATTCATTGGGACTTTTCCTTTCCTAAATCCTTTTAAATCAAGTGTTTTACTTAGTTCTATTAACTTAGTTTCTATTGTTGGTTCAATTTCTTTTGAGTCAAAACTTATTGTTAACTCTTTTTCCAATCCTTTTAAATTTTTTACTTTTGAAGCCATTTGATCCTCTACTTTTTAAAATGGTGGTCTAGGAGAGACTCGAACTCTCACGGGTTGCCCCACTGGTACCTAAAACCAGCGCGTATACCAATTCCGCCACTAGCCCAATAAAATATAATTTTATACGCAAAAAAATCATTATGTAATTACCTTATGTACTATAATTAAAAACATGAGGAATATATTGTTCTTTACAATTTATATAATATTTTTTGCAGTATTGTCATCATTAATTTTCACCTTATTGTACATGCAATTTGATGAACAACCAATGCTAGCTCTAAATAAAGCCATTAAATATGGTGCAATTCTATTGTGCGTCATATTTATCGTGCCGGCAATGAAGCTAAACAATCTATACGAAAGAAAACTAGTTGGTTATTTAGAGCTAAAACTAGAATTTATAGTAAATATTTGCAAAGGTTTTGCAATTAGTCTAATTCTTATGATTCCTCTCATTATACTTTTCATAAGTCTCGGTATTAGGACATTTGATTTTAATCTATTTAATTTTGATCAAAACTTTATGTATACAATCTTATACATATTATTTATAAGCTTGGTGATATCTATTATTGAAGAATCTTTTTTCAGGGGCATTATGATTCAAGAAAATAGTAGTAAAATGTCTACTATCAAAATTATTATATTTAGCAGTATGGTCTACTCTCTATTTCACTTCATTAAAATCCCTTTAATAGTTGATGATAATATTTTTTGGAATACAGGAATTAATGAACTATCAAGTGTCTTTTTAAACTTTAAAGATTTTTTGATAATTGACGCTGCAATAACACTTCTGATGTTTGGAATTTTGTTAGGATTAATAAGGGTTAATTTTAAAACAATATCTTATGGAATAGGTATACATTCTGGATTTGTTTTTACAATAAAGACCTTTAAAAGTAATTCCTCTCTCAATCTTGAGTCTGATTACATTTATTTACTAAGTAATTATGATAGTTTTACTGGTCATCTTGCAACAATATGGATCACAACTCTTATTTTATTTTACCTAATATTTATATATAAAAAAAAGTAGCTGTAATCCATTTATGAAAATTTTACATCATTGAAGAGAAACCAATATTACATTTAAAGTCTGGCTCCATTTGCGGCCCATTTACATCTCTGTATATTGGTGTTCCACACTGAATTCCAATTCTTGATTTGGATTTTGGAAACTTATAATTTACACCTATGTTTGAAGAAACTCTTAAGTGTGAATGATTATATTCAGCCCAAGTTAAATGTGTAGTATTACTTCTATTTGCAGATTTTCCACTGATATTTTCTTGGTGCTCTACATCTAACCCAAACGAAACACTAAAAGAGTTTGATACTGGCTTAGCTACCCATGCTGATAACTCTCTTCTATCCCCAAGCTTCCAACCTTCGCTATTATAATCAATTCTTTTCAATGCATTAACTTGAAAACCATAAGACCAGTCATCAAGAACTTCTTGAAAACTATATCCAAGAGTAATATCGTACGTTCCAGAACCTAATTGCATTGGATAGGGTAGAGTTTTTAAAACTCCACTCATATTATGATCTTTCTCATCAAATTCACCTGTGGGAATTGATAATGCTAATTTAAAATTAGATTTATCAGATAATTTATAAAGACCTGCGATACTTAAATCTCCAATTCCTCTGCTGCTTGTAGAGTGAAGATTGCCAGCCATCATTCCTGTCAGCATTTTCATTGTCATTTCTTTTTCAATATACGGAAGCATTGCCATAATAGAAAATTTACCGTTAACAGCATACATAGCACTAAACATATGCATATCCATACTCATATCTGTTGGCGCCATACTGTAACCAAGGCCCTGTATATCATTATTACTGATAGAATTTGTTCCGTTTTTACAGCAGTCCATATCCATGGTTCCAAACTTATATCCAAACATAAGTTTTTTTGGCATCATATTTTTCCCGCCTTTAACTCCAACTGGAAAAACATAATCGGGTCTATTCATACTCATCATCATGCCTTTCATGCCTTTCATGCCTTTCATGCCTTTCATGCCTTTTACAATAAAAACTGAAGATATTGAATCTCCACTCTTAGTTAAAAAAGTTACATCTATTTTTTCATTTTCAGAAATGGGTTTAACAGGCTTTATTAACATCAAATGATAACTCATAGGTTTAAATTCTAATTTAGAGTTTGCAGAAATTAATATAGATTCTTGTTTTACCATTTTCATAACATCACCATCTTTTATGGTATTGTGCATTTCAATTGACTTAAAACTACTACTTCTTACCCCAGTTAAGATAATATCTTTATTAGTGTTATTTGAAATTAAGAAATAGCCAGCTGTCATTGGTACTCCAGGAGGCATCATGCGGATGCTCGAATTTTCAATAGAAATATCCGTTGCGTATAAGTTAGTTGTTACTAGTGTTAACAATATTAAATTTAAAAAAAATTTCATTATTTTTTCCTTACTGTAATTATTTTATGCTAATCGTATTTATCAAAAATACAAATGTTTTGTGATTCTTAAAATTTAAATTTAAGCTAAAGCTGGGGGGGCTCTAATAGATTTTTTATTTTTATAATTAAATGATTCTATTGTATTTTTAAAAACAATAATTTCATGATCTAAAAGATATTTTTGATCAACGTTATTAAAATTACTAATTATAAAATTCGATTGTACATCAAGGCAGCAATTCATCAACTCAGCTTTAATTAAAGGTTTTTTTGAATTCTTTAAGCTATCTGCTGATACTAGTTCTATTCCGTTTATCGTACATAGTTGTATATAATTATCACTACCAATAGAAAATATTGTTGCTAATGCATTACTTGTCTGCATGAAAGCAATCGAACAGATTACAAATATTCTTATATATTTATTGATTATTTTCACAGTATTTATTATACGCGTAATTAATTAATTAATAATATTAGTATAACTGAAGATACAATTATTAGGAAATTTATAACAACAGAAAGAAAATGAAGTAATTTAAATTTTTTTTGATTATCTATATCTCTAGATTTATTTATTTGTGGCATTAATATGTAATTACTCAAAATAAAAAAGAATAGTATTAGGCAAGATAAATATAAAGTATTTCCATTCTGACCTGTGTAAAATAATAATATTGTTAATAATAAATACTGTAAACCATTATACATATAATAGGTTGGAAAAATTGATCTGACAAATTTTCCAGCTTCTTCATTTGGCAGCACTGTGAATATTTTTGGTGCTATTGCAATTGAAAAAAATAACATTGATCCTAGAACCAAAGAAGGGATTATTTTTATTAGTAATTCCATATTTTACTCCAAAAGATATTTACTATTTAATTTATATAAAATTATAAAAATTATTTAAAGAAATATTTTTATAAAATGGGGCGAGAGACGGGGATCGAACCCGCGACAACCGGTACCACAAACCAGCGCTCTACCAACTGAGCTACTCCCGCCATAAAAAAAGCTGGTGCGCCTGATAGGACTCGAACCTATTACCCTCGGATTAGAAATCCGATGCTCTATCCAGATGAGCTACAGGCGCATCATATGGTCGGGGTAGAGGGATTCGAACCCCCGACATCCTGCTCCCAAAGCAGGCGCGCTACCAGACTGCGCTATACCCCGAAATACTTTTTACATTATACGAGAAAAAAATGAATAACTTCACTAATATATTAGTTAATCAACATGATATTTCTCTAGATGAGTGGTATTCTAATCAAAAAAAACTTACATACAAGAACAATAGCTGCTAAACATGAAAAATATTATCAAATACCTAGTTCTAACTACAATAATCTTTATAAATAATGGAGTAAATGCAGAAATGGCAACAAATACTATAATTAATGTTAAAACATCACTTGGGGATATTAAATTAGAGTTATTTAACGATAAAGCCCCTATAACAGCAGAAAATTTCATAAAATATGTTGAATCAGATTATTTTGCCAATAGTATATTTCATAGAGTGATTAAAGACTTTATGGTTCAAGGCGGTGGTTTTACTGTAGAAATGGAAGAGAAAGAAACAATGTCGCCCATTAAAAATGAAGCAAATAATATGGTAAGTAATGAAAGAGGCACTATAGCTATGGCTAGAACAAATGACCCTCATTCTGCTAGCGCTCAATTTTTCATAAATTTAAAAGATAATGTATTTTTGGATTTTAAAAGCGAAACAACTCAAGGTTGGGGTTATTGTGTATTTGGAAAAGTTATAGAAGGTATGGGAGTGATAGATAAAATTGCTATAGTTGATACTGGAAGCTATGGACCTCACCAAGATGTGCCTAAAGACCCAATAATCATAAAAGAGATAATTATTGAATAATAAAAATGAATAATATTTATTTTATTTCAGATATTCATCTAGACCCAAGTAATTCAGAAGTAACAGATAAATTTATAAATTTTATGTTGGAAAAAAGTTCAGACATGAAAGAGCTTTACATACTTGGTGATTTATTTGAATTCTGGATTGATGATAAATACGACATTGTCCAAAATAATATAATAATATCTACTCTAAATAGGATATCTGAAAATGGAACAAAGGTATTTTTAACGCATGGTAATAGAGATTTTTTAATTGGTAAAAAATTCACTAAAATTACAAATATCGAAATTCTTCCAGAAAATTATATTTTAAACTTAGATAATACTAGAGTTTTAATTACTCATGGAGACCTTCTTTGCACAGATGACATTGACTACCAGAAATTTAGAAAGTTTATTAGAAATAGGATAACACTAAAAATATTTAATTTACTTAGTAATAATATTAAAACAAAAGTAGCTTCATATTTAAGAAGTAAGAGTAAAAAAATTACATCACAAAAACCTGATAATATTATGGATGTGAATCATGATACCGTTTTAAGTTTTTATAAAAAATTTAAAACAAATATTATTATACATGGTCATACCCATAGAAAAAATATACATGAAACGCAGGATGGTAGAGAAAATTATGTCAGATATGTCCTAGGTGATTGGCATAATGCTCCTAGTTATATAGTTTACGAAAATAGGAAGTTAGAGTTACTTGATATCTAAAATATTAATATTGCTAAATTATTTTTTAATTGCAAGTATCAAATCCATTACATTCGTTCCAGTTGGACCTGTAGTAACTAATGAGTCAGATTTTTCTAAATAATTTCCAGAATCTGCATTCTTGACATATGTCTTATAATCTAAATTATTACTAGTGCCTATACTTATGGTATTTCCATCAACTAAACCACCTGCATCATTTGTGGGGCCATCTGTTCCATCTGTACCTGCTGAAAGAAAAATTATATCTTCATTTCTAATCTTGTCTGCCATCAGTAAAGCCAGCTGTTGATTTCTTCCTCCTCTTCCTGGATTTTCTGGCAGTTGCACTGAGCTTTCACCGCCCCAAATATGGAGACCTTTTTCACAATTATCTAAAAATTCAGAGAAATAATCAGCCAAATCATTCACATCTCCTTCTATAAAATTTTCATGAAGATAAGTATCGTAATTAAGTTTTTTACCGTGAACTTTGCAAGCTAATTTAGCGTCATCAAGCTTAGCAATAACATGAGTATCAATATTTGAAAATTTATTAACATCTGGGCAACTTATTGGCTTAACTGATTTTAATTTATCTACAATATCATCCTCATAACTATCTAAATTAATTTTTAAATCGTCATATGAAAGCGGTCCTGAAGCAATTATTTTTGGATCGTCAAAAGGAACGTCTGATATAGCTAAAACGGTTGTCTTTCTATTTTTTATAAAACTAGCTAATTTACCACCCTTAATTTGTGAAAAATGTTTTCTAATAGCGTTAATATCATTAATATTATATCCTCTCGACAAAAGAGCTTCAGTCAAAATCATTAATTCATCTAAACCAAAACCATCAACCATAAGCTCAACTAGACTTGATCCACCGCCAGAAATTAAAAACAAGAATTCATCTTTCTCAGTTTTTGAATTAATAAAATTTATTAATTCATTGCCGCATTCTAAACTTGTTAACGACGGCGTTGGATGATCTGACTCAAGACACTTTACATTACTATATTTTTTTAGACCTTCTTCTAAGTGATCTCTTTTAGTAATTACTAAGCCTGAATTTATTTTCACATCAGGATGATCTAAAGCTGCAAGAGCCATTGAGCTTCCAGCTTTTCCGATAGAAACTAAATTAAGGTTACCTGATATTGAATTTCCTTCTAAATATTTTATTACTGCGTTGTATCCTAGCACTCTATCCACGCCAGCTAAAAAAATCTCTTTTATGTTATTTTTATCACTCATTATTTTTTACTTATTTGGAAATATATACAAATATATTGCACATCTCTTTACTACAAAGATCTATGATATCACTATTACCCATCCTAATACATCCATGAGAAGATTTTTTACCCAACATTCCCTCTTCATTAGTACCGTGAATATAGATATATCTTTGGTAAGTATCTATATTTTCTCCTTTATTTTTTCCTTCCTCCAAGCCCTCGAGCCAAAGAATTCTACTAGAAATAATATCCTCGTTAGAATACTTATGTCCTTTTATTATTTCTGTTTTCTTATTTATCGGCTTTCTATTTTGAAATATAGTCAATAAATCTACATCTTTACCTATATAGTCTTTTATATAATGAGCTCCTAACGGCGTCTTATTACTTCCTTCCTCTGCGCCTTCACCATATTTTGAAGTTGATATCTTGTATCTTTTAATTTCCTCAAAGTCTTTATAAAAAATTAGGCTTTGTTTCGAAATCTCAACAATAATTAAATAATTTTTATTGGAAATTTTATTGGAGTATTGTGAGAATATTGCTTTTATATCTTTCATATTGATATTTATTAATTTCTAACTTAAATAATGCAAATTAAGTTGAATGTCTTTTTTTCTCTAAATCTTGAAAATATTTATCATTAACATCTGTTAAGTATTCACCAGTAAAAACTGAAGTCTCAAATTTTTTAATATTTTGATTGCCGGCTTGGACCGCATAAACTAAATCATTAAGACTTTGATAGATTAATTTATCTGCACCTATTTCATCACAAATTTCCTGTGTATTCCTTCCGTTAGCAATTAAATCATTCTTACTTGGCATATCAATGCCGTAGATATTTGGAAATCTTATAGGTGGTGATGCAGATGCAAAATAAACTTTTTTTGCTCCTGAGTCTCTTGCCATCTGAACTATTTCTTTTGATGTAGTTCCTCTAACTATTGAGTCATCTACTAATAAAACATTTTTTTCTTTAAATTCTGAAACTAATGGATTTAATTTATGTCTCACTGATTTTTTTCTAACAGCCTGACCCTGCATTATAAATGTTCTTCCTATATATCTATTTTTGATTAATCCTTCCCTGTAATTCTTATTTAATCTTATCGCTATTTCTAGCGCTGCAGTCCTGCTTGTATCTGGGATTGGAATTATTACATCAATATCATTATCTGCCCATTCTCTAAGAATTTTATTAGCTAATTGCTTTCCCATTCTCATTCTAGCTTCCTGAACATTTACTCCATCAATTATTGAATCGGGTCTAGAAAAATACACATACTCAAAAATACATGGGCTCAAATCAAGATTTTTTGAATATAAAGATTTATGTATATTGCCACTTGTATCTATAAATATAGATTCTCCAGGTTCCAAGTCTCTTACAGTCTCGTATCCTAATAAATCTAATGCGACACTTTCAGATGAAACTACATAACTATACCCAACTGAATTTTTTTTTCTTCCTAGAATTAAAGGCCTAATACCATGAATGTCTCTAAAAGCCACTAAACCGTCCCCAGCCACTAATGCCACTACAGCATATGCCCCAGAGCATCTTTTATGAACACCATTAATAGCATTAAATAAATCTGGAACTGTAAAAGTAGAAGAATCTACATTTAATAACTCATGTGCAAATATATTTAAGAGCACTTCCGTATCTGATTGGGTGTGAATATGTCTTCTGTCATTTACTAATAATTCATCTCTAAGAGATTCAGAATTATCTAAATTACCATTATGCGCCAAAGCAATACCATATGGCGAATTTACATAAAATGGTTGCGCCTCATCTGTTCCATGACTTCCAGCGGTCGGGTACCTAACATGACCAATACCCAAATTCCCTTTTAAATCAAGCATATCTTTCGTATTAAAGATATCGTTAACAAGACCCTTAGCTTTTTTTTGAAATAAATTATTTTGAAAACAGGTGGCAATCCCTGCAGAATCCTGCCCACGATGTTGTAGGACTGTAAGTCCATCAAATAAACTCTGATTTACAGATTTATCGTCAACTATACCAATGATTCCACACATGCTGCAATTGTACACCAAATTTTAAAAAATAATCTAGAAAGAGTGAATTATTATCAAAATCAGTTATAAAATGAAAATTTTCATAATACATTATTATTTGAAAAACAGTAGTTAACAAAATAACACCTTTAATAAAACCAAAAAAAATACCAAAAAATTTATCTAAAAAGACATTGCTAATTAAAGAAGAGGAATTAAAAATAAATTTACCAACAGAAGAAACAAAAAATTTTGAAAAAATAAGCACTATAATACAGCCAATGATAAGATAAGAATATTGCGGAAAAATATCAAGATCATAATCTATAAAGTTAAATATATATTTACCGATAAAACTGGCATAAAAATAACTAATAAAAATAAATAAAAAAAGGCTTACTACTGAATATAATTCTTTCTTAAAACCTCTCATAAACCCAAGAAGCGAAAAAATTACAAGCAAAATAAAAATAAAAATATCTAACATATTTTATTTCCTAAAAAAAATTAATTATCTTTTAAAATTTGATTCAACTATATATGAACTCTTATATTCATTATTTTTAATCAATCTTAAAAAATTTTTTTTTGAATCTGCTGCTGAAAAATAAGGACCTATATTTACAGCATAAAATATTTTATTATTTTTATTTAATTTAACTACATAAGATTGATAATTATTATTTTTTAATTTCTCTAATTGAGCTAATGCATTATTTTTTTCTGTGAAACTACCTACTCTAATTACCCAAGTTTTTTTACTTTTATTATTATTGTCAATATTTTTTTCATCTTTAATAATTTTTTCTTTTACAATTAAGTTTAATTTATTTTTTTGCGGCGTATTTTCCTTATTAATTTTTTTTACTTCATCAATATACTTAAATTTAATATCTTTCTGATCTTCTATTTCCTCAAACTTAAGTTCACTTTGACCAGACCCTTTAAATAATATTGGAGCCAATATTATTGCAAAAACAACTAGTATTATTATACCTATTATTCTTTTTTTTAGATTCTCATTCATTTTTTATATTTTTTATTTAAAATTGGCGCTACTGTGTAGCTTGATCCAAATACTATTATCACATCTTCTTCCGTATTAGATACATTTAAAGCTCCTTCATAAGCTAACACTATACTATCATATGAACTTGCTCTCTCTGTAAGGAAAAATTTCTTTTCATTTAGCTCGGTAACTTTTAAGGCCCTATCATTATCGCTCTCAGCTATGTGCCAACTCTTAAAGATTCCTTTTAATAAATTTAACATTTCATCTATATTTTTATCTTTAAGAACACTAAAAACTGCATGAAATTTCTTTTTGGGATAATATTTATTTATATTATTAATTAGTAGGCTGATACTTTGCTCGTTGTGAGCTATATCTAATATAGTTTCCGGCACTGTGTTTAGAATTTGAAATCTGCCTAAAATTTCAGATTTTTTTAAACCATCTTGCAAGTACTTTTTATTTAATTCTATACCGTCACAACTATGAATTGCTTGTATTGCTGTTGCTGCATTGTTTATTTGGATATCCCCTCTTATGCCTGGATACTCGCATTCTATTCTAACACCATCAATATTTTCAAATATCCATTTTTTACCATTATATATTTTACCAGAAAAATGCTTATTAAAAATACTTAAGGTAGCATCTACTTCGTTAGAATATTTTATAATAGAATCATGAACTCCCGAATACCCTACGATTGTTGGCTTATATTTTCTCATTACGCCTGATTTTTCTAAAGCTATTTTCTCCATATTACTGCCAAGTATTGAAGTATGATCTAAGCCTATGTTTGTTATAACAGATACATCAGAATCAATAATATTTACTGCGTCAAGTCTTCCGCCTAATCCAACTTCAAGTATTAATATGTCTAATTTTTTTTGACTAAATATAATAAATGCTGCCAAAGTACTGAATTCAAAATAAGTTAAAGTGATATCTTTTCTAGATTCTTCAATAATTTCAAATGCATTACATATTTCTTTAGTACTTGCTGGGATTTTATTGATTTTAATTCTTTCATTAAACTCTAGCAAATGTGGAGATGTGTAAGATCCAACGCTATATCCACTTTCTATTAATATAGATTCAAGTATTGCAACTGTAGAACCTTTTCCATTTGTTCCAGCAATAGTAAAAACTTTTGATTTTGTTTTTCCAATATTTAATCTAACTGCAACTTCTTTAATTCTACTAAGATTAAAATCCATATTGGTAGAATGTAATTTACATTGCCATTCTATCCACTCATCTAAAGTAAAATTTTTCAATGGTAGTACTTATTATTAATTTATGACTAAACCTGCTTTTTTCGCAGGATTATTTATTAAGGTTTTTATAAGGTTAGTAACTTCAAGTTTCATATTTCTTCTATCGATAATCATATCTATAGCCCCATGCTCTAAAAGAAACTCACTTCTCTGAAAACCACTTGGTAAAGTTTCCCTGACAGTTTGCTCTATTACTCTTGGGCCTGCAAAACCAATTAAAGCTTTTGGCTCGGCTATATTTATATCACCTAACATAGCTAAACTAGCAGAAACTCCACCCATTGTTGGATCCGTTAAAACAGATATAAAAGGAACTGATTTCTTTCTCATATCAGATATAACACTTGAAGTTTTTGACATCTGGAATAGCGAAACTAAAGACTCTTGCATTCTAGCTCCACCGCTCGCAGAAAAACAAATTAAGGGTATATTTTTTTTTATGCATTCTCTTGCAGCCCTTGTGAATTTCTCGCCGACAACTGAGCCCATTGATCCACCCATAAATGAAAATTCAAAAGCTGCAACTATTACTTTTATCCCATTAATTTTTCCTTCCATAACAACCAACGCATCTTTCTCATTGGTAGCTTTCTGAGAAGCAGCAATTCTATCTTTATATTTTTTACTATCTTTAAATTTTAAAAAATCTTTTGATGAAAGTTTAGAAAACAATTCTTTTTTATTTTCGTGGTCCAAAAATACATCCAGTCTTTCCCTTGCTCCAATTCTCATATGATAACCACAGCTCATACAAACGTACTGACTTTGAACAATATCTTCTCTATATAGAACAGCTTGACAGGAAGGGCATTTTTCCCAAACTCCTTCAGGAATTACTTTTTTATCTTTATTTGCATCAACTCTAATTCTTGATGGCATTAATTTTTCAAACCAACTCATGCTTTATCTCCTGAAACTATACCTTCGTCTAACTTCAGCCTTATTGGGTTCATTAATTTCATTATATCATCGTTTGCTTTTGATTTATTATCTTGCTCTTTTTCTATTATATTTACAATTGCACTACCTATAACAATTGCATCTGCTGCATTGGATAAAATTTTAGCTGTCTCAGCATCTTTTATCCCAAATCCTACCGCAAGAGGTAAATCTATTGATTCCTTTATAGATTTCAGTTGTTCAATGGTTTTTGCTACATCTAGTGTTACTGCACCTGTAACTCCTTTCAAAGAAACATAATACAAGAAACCCGAAGCATATTTAGATATTTCCTTAATTCTTTTAACTTTAGTATTGGGAGCTATTAAAAATATACTTTCAAGATTATATTTTTTAAAAATTGTAATTACATCTTTTGCCTCTTCATGAGGAAGATCTACTACTAGAATTGCATCAACTCCTGATTCGCTTGCTAATTTTGCAAATAATTCATAACCCATTCTTTCTATGGGATTTAAATAACCCATCAATACAACAGGCGTTTGATTATTTTCTTTTCTAAAATTTTTTACTAATTCAAAAATATCAATGCAAGATGTATTTTGGCTTAAAGCTCTCTCGCATGCCCTTTGAATTGTAGGGCCATCAGCCATTGGGTCTGAGAAAGGAACACCTAATTCAATAATATCTGTTCCCGAATTAACAAGAGTCTTCATAATGTTTAAACTATCCGATATGGATGGGTCGCCTGCAGTAACGTAGGATATTAGGCAGGTTTTATTTTCATTTTTTAAAAGCTCAAATTTTTTACTTATTCTACTCAAATTTCTATTCCTTCTATCCTAGCTACAGTATTCAAATCTTTATCACCTCTTCCTGATAAATTAATAACTATATTTTCACCTTTTTTCATTTGCTTAGCTAATTTTATAGAGTAAGCCACAGCGTGACTTGTTTCTAAAGCCGGAATAATACCTTCAACTCTTGATAACTCATGAAATGCTTCTAATGCTTCATCATCAGTAGCAGACTCATATTTCACCCTACCTAAATCTTTTAATAGTGAATGTTCAGGGCCAACACCAGGGTAATCTAATCCAGCTGATATGCTGTGAGTTTCAATTATTTGCCCATTCTCATCCTCTAACAAATAAGTCCTATTGCCATGCAAAACCCCAACTTTACCTTTATTTAACGGTGCAGAATGTTTGCCAGTTTCAAGTCCATTTCCTGCAGCTTCTACACCATACATTTTAGAATGACTATCTATAAAAGGATAAAAAAGGCCGATCGCATTAGAGCCCCCTCCTACACAAGCAACTAAAGCATCAACATTTTTATCAATATCTTGCATTTGCTCTATTACTTCTCTTCCAATAATAGCTTGGAAATCTCTCACTAACTCTGGATAAGGGGATGGTCCGGCAACTGTACCTATTATATAAAAAGTATTGTCAACATTTGTAACCCAGTCTCTGAGAGCTTCATTTAAAGCATCTTTTAATGTTTTAGAACCAGAAGTTACGGGAACAACTTCTGCGCCCAATAATTTCATTCTATAAACATTTTGAGATTGGCGATATATATCTTGCTCTCCCATAAACACTACACATTCCATTCCAAGTCTTGCTGCAACAGTTGCAGAAGCAACTCCGTGCTGGCCAGCGCCAGTTTCTGCAATAATCCTTGTTTTACCCATTTTCTTCGCTAGGATCGCTTGTCCAATGGTATTGTTAATTTTATGGGCTCCTGTATGACACAGATCTTCCCTTTTTAAATATATGTTAGCACCGTTAATTTTTTTAGTTAGTCTTTCTGCAAAATACAATGGCGTAGGTCTTCCCACATAGTTTTTATACTCAGCATAAAGCTCTTTAAGAAAATCATTATCTTTTTTAAGACCATGATACATATTTCTTAAGTCTGCAAGAGGTTCTATTAAAGTTTCAGCTACAAATGTTCCACCAAATATTCCATAGTGACCGCTATCATCAGGATAACCATATTTGATTAAATTAAAATCA
Source organism: Gammaproteobacteria bacterium (assembly GCA_018674175.1). Classification (GTDB taxonomy): domain Bacteria; phylum Pseudomonadota; class Gammaproteobacteria; order Poriferisulfidales. Next base: position 212,921 of record JABHAT010000016.1, read on the forward strand.
TTTAAATTTTTATTTTGATTAGTTTTCATTTTTTAACTTTACTTATAAATTCTTTAATTAAATGTATATCTTTTACACCATCACTAGATTCTACACCGCTACTTACATCTACACCATATGGTAAAAAGATCTTTATTGCATCCTCTACATTATCACAATTAAGCCCGCCTGCTATTATAACCGGTTTTTTTGTTGCAAATTCATTATTAGACCAGTCAAATGTTTTGCCTGTACCGCCAATACCGTCATTATCATGACTATCAATTATGAAAGCTTGTGCATTTGGATAACGGGTATCTAAGTTATTGAAACCATCATTAACATCTGAGACCCCTTTAATGTAAGGTATGCCGTACTTTATACATTCATCATCAATTTCTTCTCCATGAAATTGAACAAGATGTACTTGAATATTATCCATTACAGATTTTATATAATTTTTTTCATCATTAGAAAACAAAGCCACTATCAGGGTAGAAGGTTTTAAAGCATCAATTATCTTTTGTGCCTTCTCAATAGATATACACCTTTTACTTTTTTTACAAAAAACTAATCCTATGTAGTCAGCTCCGTAGCTTTCTGCATTAATAGCAGTTACAACATCTTTTACGCCACAAATTTTTACTTTTATTTTTTCCATAATATAAAATACTAATGATATTTCGGATAATAGATATTTTTGTTTAAATTATACTTATGGTCATATTCTACATTTACCAGATACAATCCGCTAGCAGGGAATTGCTTTCCAGCTTTTTTCCTATCTTTTAAAACAAGAATTTCTTCGATCCACTCAATATTTCTTTGCCCTGATCCAACAAGTGCCAAAGAACCAATTAAATTTCTAACCATATTATATAAAAAAGAATTTGCATTTAAATCAATATATATATAATTATTTTCTCTTGTAATCACTATGCTATTAACCTTTCTTATTGGAGAGCTAGACTGACAATGCGCAGATCTAAAACACGAGAAATCTTTTACTCCAATTAATTTATTTGCAGCATCTTGCATTTTTTTTTCATCGAGTACATTAGAAAAATACCAGCTAACTTTATTTCGATTTATACAAGGTTTTACTCTACTGTTATAAATAATATATCTATAAGATCTACTTAATGCTGAAAATCTAGCATTAAATTCTTCACTCATAAATTTTATATAATTAATTTTTATATCATTAGGTAATAACGAATTTAACCCAAAAAGCCACTTTTCTTCTGTACGATCAATATTAGTTTCAAAATGTGCAATTTGTCCCGTTGCATGCACGCCAGCATCTGTTCTACCAGCAACAAATAACTTAACTTTTTCTTGAGAAAACTTATAAATAGATTCCTGTATTTTCCCCTGAATGGTATTTGGATTTTTTTGCTCTTGCCAGCCATGATAACTTTTTCCATCATACTCAATAGATAGTAAAATTCTCATTTGAATTTCTTATAAATAATCTCTAATTAATAATTCTGCAATTTGAACACTATTATATGCAGCACCCTTTCTAATATTATTACTAACTACCCACATATTTATTCCATATTTTGTAGAAATATCTTCTCTAACCCTGCCAACAAAAACTTCGTTACTGTCCTCACATTCATTTGCCGCACAAGGATAACCTCCGTCTTTATGTTCGTCTACTAGCACGACACCACTTCTTTCCGAACCTAAAATATTTTTAACTTCTTTAGCTGTAATTTTTTTCTCTAACTCTAAGTGTACTGCCTCTGAATGCCCGAAAAATACTGGTACTCTTACTGTGGTTGGATTAACTTCAATATTATTATCTAATATTTTTTTTGTCTCCCAAACCATTTTCATCTCTTCTTTTGTATAACCATTATCCATAAATTTATCAATCTGAGGTATTACGTTAAAGGCTATTTGTTTAGGATATACATTATTAACAAGTTTTTCTTTTTTTACATAGGCGTTAACTTGATTGTGTAATTCTTCTATAGCTATATTTCCTGATCCGGAAACAGCTTGGTAAGTACAAACATTAATTCTTTTTATTCTACATATGTCATGAATTGGTTTTATTGCAACCAGCATTTGTATAGTTGAGCAATTTGGATTTGCTATAATGCCTGTTTCTTTATATTCTGAAATTTTTTCACCATTAACCTCTGGCACTATTAAAGGTATATTATCTACATACCTAAAAAAAGAAGTATTATCTATTACAATCGCACTACTTTGTGTTGCTATACTTGCGTATTTTTCTGAGATATCTCCACCTGCCGAAAACATTGCAATATCTACTTTTTTAAAATCAAAGCCATCTAAGGATTTTATTTTATAATCATCTCCTTCTATTTTTATTATTTTTCCATCAGATTTTTTACTTGCTAAAAGATATAAATTATTTATTGGAAATTTTCTCTCTATCAAGATTCTAACCATCATTTGTCCTACTGCGCCAGTAGCACCAACAACCGCAATATTATATTTTTTATTCATGCTATTACCTTTATTTTTTCAGTTATGCAATCACCCATTTCACTTGTAGAAATATTCTTATCATTGGGTGAAATGTCTTTCGTGTACATTCCATCTTTTAAAACTAATTTTACTGATTTCAAAATGTGATCATATATATCTAGCCTGTTAAAAGTATTTTGAAATAACATTGCAACTGATAAAATAGTTGCGATTGGATTTACAATATTTTGTCCAGCAATATCTGGAGCAGATCCATGAATTGGTTCATACACTCCAAAATTTTTGTCATTTAATGAAGCAGAAGGTAGCATTCCTATAGATCCAGTTAATACTGAGGCAATATCAGACAATATATCTCCAAATAAATTCTCCGTAACAATTACATCAAATTGCTTTGGGTTTTGAACCAATTGCATGGCAGCATTATCAACATACATATGTGATAAGTCTATATCTGGATAATTTTCCGATAATTTATTAACAGCCAACCTCCATAATTGGGATACTTCAAGAACATTAGCTTTGTCAACAGAGCATAGTTTTTTATTTCTTTTTTTGGATAGTTTAAATGCATACTCTGAAATTCTATTTACTTCAGAATTATTATATCTCATAGTATTAAATGCCTCTGTATTATCATTATTAAATCCACGAGGCTCTCCAAAATATAATCCACCCACTAACTCTCTAATTATTACAATATCAAGATTTTCTATATATTCACTTTTTATAGATGAAGAATTAGCTAATTCAGAAAAAGAAATAATTGGGCGAATATTAATAAATAAATTTAACTGTTTTCTTAACTCAAGTAATCCTGTTTCAGGTTTTTTTTCCTTGGGCAAAATATCATACTTTGCACCACCAACTGCTCCAAGTAAAATTGCATCAGAGTTATTTATTTTATTTTTTGTCTCTTCTGGGAATGGAAAGCCAAATTTGTCAACTGCAACTCCGCCAAAAAAACCTTCTTGTATATCTATATTCAAATTATAAATTTTAGAAATAACATTTATTACCTTTAATGCTTCGGAGGTTACTTCAGGGCCTACGCCATCTCCAGGTAAAACTAATATTTTCATTCTTTTATCCATTGAATATCCACGGTGTTTTTACAAACTTTTTATTCTCGTATTCTTTTATTTTATTACTTAATTTTAGAGTTTCTGATATATCATCAATACCTTCAGCTAAAACTTCTTTTCTTCTCTTGTCTATTTCAAATTGAACTTCAAAATCAACACAAGATATTAATTGATCATTTAAATTTACTGTAAAAATATTATTTTCTCTAGAAACGCTACTTGTAATTTTTTCAAAATTTTCGGAATTAAGTACTATTGGCAATAAACCGTTTTTAAAGCAGTTATTATAAAAAATATCTGCAAAGCTAGTTGAAATTACAGCATTGAAACCGAAGTCCATTAATGCCCAAACTGCATGCTCCCTAGATGACCCACAGCCAAAATTGTCTCCAGCAATTAATATCTTTGCACCACTATATTTAGGATTATATAAGAAAAAATCTGGATTTTTTTTTCTCAAGCTGTGGTTATCACCTAAATTTCCAGGTTCCAAATATCTCCAATCATCAAATAAAGTTTCCCCAAAGCCTTCTCTTGTAACTGACTTTAAATATTGTTTTGGAATAATTGCATCCGTATCAATATTTTTTCTATCTATATAGGCTGCAACTGATTTTATTTCTTCAAATTTTTTCATAATTAAATATCTCTCACATCAACAAAATGACCATGTATTGCTGCTGCTGCTGCTGTAGCTGGACTAACTAAATGTGTTCTGCCCAAACGACCTTGTCTTCCTTCAAAATTTCTATTTGATGTTGATGCGCATCTTTCATATTCATTTAATTTATCATCATTCATTCCTAAGCACATTGAGCAACCAGGACTTCTCCATTCAAAACCTGATTTTAGAAAAACTTTATCTAAACCCTCTTTTTCAGCTTTCTCTTTTACTAGTCCTGAGCCTGGAACAATAATTGCACTTTTTATATTGTTAGCAATTTTTTTATTCTTTACTATATCCGCAACTACTCTCAAATCTTCTATACGAGAATTTGTACAAGAACCTATAAAAATTTTATCTAATTCTATTGAATTAACGTTTTGTTTTTCTTTTAAACCCATGTAAGAGAAAGCATTTAATAAATCTTGTTTCTTAGATACATACATTTCGTCTTCTAAATCAGGCAATTTCCCGTCTATATTTACTGCCATCTCAGGCGATGTGCCCCAAGTTATCATTGGGCCAGATTTGCTTATGTCAACATCTATAGTTTTATTGTAAATTGCTCCTTCGTCAGAAACCAATTCTTTCCAATATTTTTTTGCCTCAAGAAAATCCTCTTCCTTTGGGGAATAAGGTTTTTTATCTACATAGCTTATTGTTTTTTCGTCAACTGCTACCAAACCAGTTGTTGCTCCAGCTTCTATAGTCATATTACATAAAGTCATTCTGGCTTCCATTGAAAGATTTCTTATAGCGCTGCCCGTATATTCAATAGCGCAACCTGTTCCACCTGCTGTACCAATTTTACTTATTATTAATAATGCTAAATCTTTAGAATAAAAATGCTCGGACATTTCTCCAATAATATTAATATTCATATTCAAAGACTTTTTCTGTAATAAGCATTGGGTTGCTAACACGTGCTCAACTTCCGAAGTTCCTATACCAAATGCTAAAGCAGCTAAGGCGCCGTGAGTCGATGTATGAGAATCTCCACATACAACAGTCATTCCTGGTAAAATTATTCCTTGCTCGGGGCCGACAACATGGACAATACCTTGCCTAATATCTTCAAGATCAAATTTCAATAAGTCATTATTTTTACAATTTTTATTTAAGGCATCTACCTGAATCTTTGATATAGGATCTTTAATTCCACCCTCTCGTAAAGTCGTAGGTACATTGTGATCTGGGACAGCCATAATACTTTTTTTACTCCATATATCTCTTTCTGCTTGCCTTAAACCTTCAAAAGCTTGAGGAGAAGTAACTTCATGTATTAAATGCTTGTCTATATATATTAAGCTATATCCATTATCGTATGAATGGATATGATGCTCATCCCATAATTTGTCGTATAAAGTCTTTTTCATAATAATTTACTTAATTTATATAGTTCTATAATTAGATTTTACTAAGATAAGCGCCACAATAAAACCTAAAAAAGCGAATAAGGATGCATATAAATATACTGCTGATCCACCAGAAGATTCCCAAAGATATCCACTATAAAAACTACCTATGGACCCTCCAAGTCCAAAACTTACGCTAGAATACAGTGCCTGCCCTCTTCCCTGGAGTTCTCCCGTGAAATATTCATGAATCAGAGAAATAGAAACAGCGTGATACATTCCATATGTAATAGCATGAAACAAAGTTGCTAAAATTACAATAATGATATTCTCTGGGAAGAACGAAATCAATAGCCATCTCGAAGTTGCAAATAAAAAACTAATTACAAATAAATTTTGCAGACCATATTTTGGTATCCATGAAGATATTTTTATAAAAATTAATATTTCTGCAATTACACCCAATGACCATATAAATCCAATTAAGTTTGTATTGTAACTATTTTCAGATAAATATATTGCAAAAAAAGCATAAAAAGGCCCATGACTTAGCTGCATTAGAAAGCAAGATAATAATATTCCTATAACTGCTGGTTTAAATACAATACTCATTAAAGAATTATTATGTTTTTCCGAATTTGCGCTTGAACTATTTACAAATAACGTTGTGATAAAAGTTAAAAATAGAAAAACTAAAATACATATGGGTACAATATTGATTCCATATCTATTTGTAAGTATAGACAAAGAAATTACGGATATTATAAAACCAAATGATCCCCATAATCTAATCTGACTATATTTATTATAAGAAGAACCTAGGGTATTCATAGTTACTGCTTCAAATTGTGGTAACGATGCGTTCCAAAAAAAACTAAAGAAAAAAATTAATAAAAGCATGTCTGGGAAGCTTTTAATTGAAGATGCAAACAAAAAAATTATAAAACAGCTTAATGCGCCAAGTTGAATAACTCTATGCCTTAATCCTGTTTTATCTGCGATCCAACCCCATAAATTTGGAGCAATAATTTTAGTGCCAATCATTGCTCCAGTGATAATACCTATTTCATAGGGAGTGAAATTTATATGATTTAAGTATAGCGGCCAAAATGGTAAAAATGCTCCCAAGGTAGAAAAATAAAAAAAATAAAAAGATGAAAGTTTTAAATAAGATTTATTAAACATAATTGGTGAATCTAAAATATTACCCTTATAAATTTTATTATTTTTCAATTTTATTTTTTTCCTTTAAAATATTTTCAGGGTGATGTAATTTTAAGCGATAGAAGTCTGGTCGCGAATTTTTTTATTTCCTATAATTTGTAACGAACGTTAAAATTATATTGCTACTTTACTATAGATTTTGAGCTTTATGTCTTAAAGCGTGATCTATGAGAACTAAGGCCAACATTGATTCGGCAATAGGCACTGCCCTTATTCCAACACATGGATCATGGCGTCCTTTTGTAATGACAGTGGAGTCTTGCCCTTTATTATCTATAGATTTTCCAGGTAATCTGATACTTGATGTTGGTTTTATAGCCATACTAACCTCAATATCTTGACCCGAGGTTATTCCGCCCAATGTTCCTCCAGAATTATTACTTAAAAAACCTTTCTTTGAATCAATTTCATCTCTGTGCTCTGTTCCTTTTTGTGTAACAGACTCAAACCCAGCACCAATTTCAACACCTTTAACAGCGTTTATACTCATCATAGCTTTTGCTATATCTGCATCTATCCTATCAAATACTGGCTCACCAAAGCCGGCTGGAACATTTTTTGCAACTACATTTATTCGTGCTCCGATAGAGTTTCCCTCTTTCCTAAGTGCATCCATATAATCTTCAAGCTCTTGGACTTTATTTTTATCAGGAAAAAAGAATGGGTTATTCTCGATATCCTTATAATTGATTTTTTCAGCAACAATTGGTCCAAGCTGAGAAACATAACCCTGAATCTCTAGGTTGAAATTTTCTTTTAGATATAATTTAGCTATTGCTCCAGCAGCAACCCTTGTCGCTGTTTCTCTGGCAGAGGATCTTCCTCCACCTTTATAATCTCTTGTGCCATATTTTTTATCATATGTAATATCAGCGTGACCTGGTCTATATAGATCTTTAATATCGGAATAATCCTTACTTCTTGCATCTTCATTATAGATAATAAGGCTGATTGGTGTACCAGTAGATTTACCTTCAAATACCCCTGATAATATTTTAACTGTATCGGATTCTCTTCTTTGAGATGTGTGCCTAGTCTTTCCTGGCTTTCTTCTATCCAAATCTTTTTGAATATATTCAATATCGATCTTGAGGTTTGGTGGGCAACCATCTATTATACATCCAATAGCTTCACCATGACTTTCGCCATAAGTGGTTACTTTAAATAATTTTCCATGACTGTTTCCTGGCATGCTTATATTGTATCAAAATTTATAGTTATAATAATAAAAAATGAAAGAAAACTTAAAAAAACTTGTTAATCAATTTAAAATTACGTTATTTCATATAGCTCCACTTCATTTTATCTCCAATATAACCTATAAGGTCTCTAGAATAGAAGATGTTGGAATAAAAAATCTTCTAATAAAAATATATATTGCTATCTTTGATATTAAATTAGATGAATATAAAATAAAAAACATTAAAGATTATAAGTCATTAAATGACTTTTTTACTAGAGACCTAGACTTATCTTTTAGAAAAAATCTAAATGAATCAAATAATATTATTTCTCCTTGTGATGGGACAATAGCTGGCTATGGTGAAATAAATAACAATACATTTATTCATGCTAAAAAGTATAAATACTCTATAAGTGAGTTAATACATGAAGAAAATAATGATTTAAAAAATGGTAGATTTATTAATATTTACTTAGAGCCTAAGGATTGTCATAGAATATATATGCCTTGTGGCGCATCATTGACAAAAGTTACTCATATCCCAGGATCTCTTTTTAGTGTAGCCCCATATGCAACAGAAGGTATAAAAAAACTTTATTCAAGAAATGAACGAGTTATTCTTTCTTTTCAAAATGATCAATTTAAAATGTCTTTAATTATGATTGGTGCTGTTAATGTTGGTTGCATATCATTATCTGAGTATGGAATAATTGCTCCCTCCAAGTATAGAAATAGCATTACCGAATTTAAAAATAAAGAAGATGTTAAGTATTATAAAAAAGGCCAAGAGATTGGTATGTTTAATCTTGGTTCAACGGTCATACTTTTAATAAGTGATATAAATATTAGTTGGTCAGAAAATATAGCTAAAAAAGAAAAAATATTAATTAGAGATGAAATATTAAGAATATCTTAAGACTTTACTCTTGAAACATATTCCTTTGATCTAGTATCTATCTTTATAATATCATTTTCATTTACAAATAAAGGAACATGGATAATAGCGCCTGTTTCTAAAGTAGCAGGTTTTGTGGCCTTAGAAGTAGTATCACCTTTAAGGCCAGGCTCTGAATGCTTAATCATCAATTCTACAAATATGGGTAACTCAATATCTATTGGATTATCATTAAAAAAAGTAACAATACAAATTTCTTCACCTTTTAACCAGATTTTGTTTTGCCCCAATACTTCTTTACTTATAGAAATTTGCTCAAAACTTTCGGTGTTCATAAAATAGTAGCTTGCCTCATCGTTATAAAGATACTGCATTTCATAAGTCTGAACATCAGCTGAATCAAGTTTATCTCCAATTTTTAGAGTTCTCTCAATAACTCTTCCATTAGTTAAATTCTTTAACTTTACTTTACTAAAAGCCTGTCCTTTTCCCGGTTTATGAAAAGAATTATCTATTATCTCAAATGGGTCATTGCTGATTAAGACTTTTAAGCCATTTTTTATATTGCTTGTGCTATAACTTGCCATTGTAAATTAACTATTCCTTAATAATGATTCAATTCTAGATTCTATAGAAGGATGGCTGCTAAATAAACTTTTATATGATTTTTCTTTTTTTCCTGATATACCAAAAGCCGCCATTTGATCAGGTAATGCATCTGGTGACTTTATAGCTAGTATTTTTAAAGCTGCAATCATTTTGTCTGCTCCAACTAATTTTGCAGCTGATAAATCTGCCTCATACTCCCTTTTTCTTGAAAACCACATAACAATAATATTAGCCAATATTGATAGCAAAATTTGAACAAGTATGCTGGTTATATAATATGCGGGGCCATGGCCTCTTTGAACTTTAAAAACTACTCTATCAACAACATGACCAATAACTCGTGAGAAAAATATTACAAACGTATTTATTATTCCTTGAATTAACGTCATAGTAATCATATCACCATTACTTATGTGCGAAATCTCGTGCGCCATTACAGCCTCGATCTCATCTCTATTCATATGATTAATAAGCGCAGAACTAATAGCTACCAAAGATTTATTTTTTGAAGAGCCTGTTGCAAAAGCATTTAATTGTTGAGACTCAAATATTCCAAATTCTGGAGTTTTAATTTTAGCTTTATAAGATATATCACTCAATGTATTTAAAAGCCATTTTTCAGTTTCGTTTTTAGGTGTTTCTAATAAAATTACACCCATACTTCTTTTAGCTAGCCACTTAGAAATTAACAGTGATATAAAAGAGCCTGCGAAGCCAATAATAGCTGAGATAAATAAAAGAGAACTAATGTCAAGATCCACGCCATTTTCATTAAGAATACCAGTGACACCAAATAAAGACATTGATAAGCTCAACACAAGAAGTATTGCAATATTGGTACCTAAAAAAAGTGCTATTCTAAACATAAAAAATAATTGAAAAAGTATAGTTAATTAAAATATATTATTATAATAACTGATGAATATAAATAATTATTTACAAACAGGTGTAAGTGTAAATGTTACTGCAGATGCGGGAACAGGAAAGACTTGGTTTATTATAGCAAAAATTCTAAGAATGCTATTAGATGACGTAAGCCCAGAAAAAATAACAGCAATTACATTTACGAAAAAATCATCTGTAGAAATGAGAGAAAGACTAAATGCAAAAATGGAGTTATGGGGAAAACTTTCAGACGCAGAGATTAGAAAAGAATTGAATTCCATAGGTATAAATAAAAGATTAGATTTTTATAAAAAAAAAGCAAGAAACCTATTTATAAAAACGCAGATTAGTAATAAAGATATTAGAATAGCTACATTCGATGCCTTTTTCATGGATATATTATCTCAATTTCATCTTGATAAAGAGGTTTCGAAGAAAATAGAAACAAATACAAATTTAAATTCAAAATTAATAGCAAAAGAAGTTGAAGATAAAATATTAAGCAGTAGTAATTTAAAAAAAAATGTAGATTTACAAAAAAATATAGACTTCTTGATAGAGCAAATAGGAAGTTTTAATAGTGTTAAAGAGTCAATAAATGGAATTATAGATAAAAAATCTTACTACTTAGAAATTTATGAAAATATTTATAATGTAAAAAATAATACTAAAGAAAAAGAAAACAGAATTAAAGTCTTCAAACAAACTCTGATTGATAATATTGAAAATAAAATTACAAAAAATAATCTAGAAAATTTATTTTATGATCTTAAATCATATCTAAGTTCAAATGATTTTAATAATGACAATAAGATTAATTTAATTAAAGATACTTTTATAACAAAGTCTCGTACGCCAAGAAAAAATATTGAAAAAAAATTAATTAAGGAAAATTTTAAGATAGATATAATGACAGATGAAATATATAAATATGAAGAAAAAATATTTTATGAAATTCAAAACTCATGGAAATTTTTAGTTAATAATTTCTTTTTAGAGTATCAGAACGCATTAAATAAAGAAAATATTTATGATTTTTCTGATAAAACTTGGTTATGTTATAAAAAGTTGTCAGAGCTTGTTGCTGATGACTGGTTACTATATAAAATTTCAAATTCTATAAGTCATATTCTTATTGATGAATTTCAAGATACAAATTTTTTACAGTGGCAAATTATTAAAATTATTCTAAATGCAATAAATGATAAGTCTGATTCCTCTACTGTCACCATAGTTGGAGACCCAAAACAATCAATTTATGGATTTAGAGGTTCTGAACCTAAGCTGTTTGATATATGCAAAAAATTTACAAGTTTAAATTTTCAATCAAAAGATTTTTTTCTTAATGAGTCAAGAAGATCTTCAAAGAAGATTGTTAATTTTATAAATAAAGTCTTCCCAGAAAATAAAGATTTTTTTACAAAAATAAAAAAAGACGGAGTAGTTGATATTCATGAATTAGTTGAAAATAATAATGAGGGCTTACGTTCAAATATTTCTCAATTAATTACAGCCGAGTCAAATAGAATATCTGAGCAGGTTCATGATTTAGTAGAAAATTATAAAATAGATTATAAGAGCATTATGATATTAGTAAGAAATAGAACTCATACCAAAGAAATTGAAAAAATATTAATTAATAGCTCTATTCCAGTTACATCTAATTTTAAAAAGTCATTACTTGATGAGCCAGAAATTAATCACTTGTACCTTTTGTTAAAATATTTAATTTTGGAAGAAAATAATATAACAGAAATTTATTCTCTATTAACCTCACCAATTTTTAACTATACAATTAATGACTTAAATAAATACAATGTTTATGATTACTCTCAATTAAATAGTTTGATTTATAATCATGAGATTGGACCGCTTATAAAAAAATGGAAAAATCTCATAGGACTAGTTCCAATGCATGATTTATTAAATATAATTTATAAAGATTTAGATATAATAAAAACTTATTTTACAAATAATGAAGTTAGAAATAGTGAAATTAATTATAATTTTTTAAATTTTTTAAATTTATCTTTAAAAATAAATAATGGAAGATATGTAACACCCTTGCAGTTTTTATGTAAAATTGAGAAAACTAGAGATTTTGCGGAGTCAAATGAGCCTCCTGATCTTAATTGCGTAAAAATTTTAACTATTCATTCTGCTAAAGGCTTAGAGTCTGAGGTAGTTATACTTGCGCAATCATATCGTAACAATATTAAATATGATAAAATTTTACCAATATTCTCTAAAGATTTTGCTTGCAAAGATCTCTTGTACAATCCAAAAATTTTTAAAAATAACATATTTATAGATAGTAAGTTTGAGAATACAGAATTAAGATATTTATCTGAAGATAGAAATTTACTATATGTTGCCTGCACAAGAGCAAAAAACGTATTAATAATTAATGGCTATAAGACTAAAGACAGCTGGTTTTCTAATTCTTTATTTTCTCAATAATTTCTTCTGGGCTCATATAACCTAATATTAAGCTACCGTCAGGAAGAAATATTGATGGAGTTGAGCCAACACCAATACTACTAATTATTTCCTGATGGTCATTAATTGGGTTTTCACAATTCATACTTTTAATTTTTTCTTCGCTCTTCAGAAGGCTGAAAGCGCTATTTCTATCTGATGAACACCATGCAGAGACAACTTTTTTCTTTGCACTTGTTTTAATTGCAAACACTAGATACCTTACTTTTATGTTATTTTCTAGATAAACTGGGATATCTTTATGAAATTTTCTGCAGTAAGGACAATCTATATCGGTTACAACATTTATATAATTCTTTTTACTATCTCCATAAACAAATAATTTTGAATCTGGGATCTTATCTAATAGATTTTTTCTGCCTTGTTCAGCAGAACCTTCGGTAAGGTTTGTAAAAACATAACCTTTACCTTCTTTTTCTATTTTCTGCAAATTTCCACTCTCAAAAATATACCCGCCGTCTTCAGTTATATATACTATTTCTCCACCATAATGAATTTCATATATATTTTCAATGGGAGTTTTTTTAATTTTATCATATTTAATTGTTGGAAAAATTTCTGTCATTCTTTTTTGTAAAAAATTAACTTTTGAATCACTTACATCGTTAGAATATATATTCTTGCTAGCAAGAAGAAAAATTGACATAAAAATAATTGACTTTACTAGGCTCTTGGATGATTTTTGCAATGTAGCTCCTTTAATTCATTCTTAGCAATATGTGTATAAAGTTGTGTTGTTGATAAATCACTATGACCTAATAATAATTGTACAACTCTTAAGTCAGCACCATTATTAATCATATGCGTTGCAAATGCATGTCTTAATGTATGCGGAGATAAGTGATCGTTTATTCCTGCTTGTAATGCATACTTCTTGATTATGTGCCAAAAAGAATGTCGCGTCATTTCTAGCCCCCTATTACTCAAAAATAAAGAATCTGTTTTTCTACTTTTCATAAATTCTGACCTAAAATCTTCAATATATGTTTTTAAAAAAGTTAGTGCGTAGTCATTTATTGGTATTATTCTTTCTTTACTTCCCTTGCCCATTACTCTCAAAAAATTACTTTCAATAACAACTTGTGAAAATTTTAATGACACAAGCTCAGAAACCCTAAGTCCACATGCGTATAGAATTTCTAGCATAGCTTTATCTCTAGCTCCAAATCTGGTTTTTAAATCTGGTGAATTAAGTAATTTATCTACACTTTCAACATCTATAGTGTGCGGTAAAAGCTTAACTTTTCTTGGACTTTCAATATTTTCAGTTGGATTTTTCTTAATAAAATTATGCGAAACTAAATATATAAAAAATTTTTTTAAAGATGATATTAACCTCATATTACTGCTTGAAGATATTCCTTTTGAAAATCGAAAAGACACAAATGAATTAATATCGGATTGCTGAACTTTAAACAATTTAACTTTATTATCATTCAGAAAAATTAAAAAGCTTTTTATATCATGCTCATATGATACTAAGGTATTTTTAGACAACCCTTGTTCGGCCCATACACTATCAAGAAAACTGTCTAGATAATCATTATGTGATATATTTTTCATTATACTAATAATATAATAATGTAATTATAAAGCTATTACAATTCGGGAAAGAAAATGAAATGCATTTCAATTTGGAGAAGAGTAGCCTCATTACTATATGATACCGTGCTTATAATTGCGTTAGTGATAATTATGTATATGCCCTTATTAAGCTTCGATATTGAAGGAAACACTGTCCTTAAAATTACTGCGCAAATATATGTATATTTAATAATACAGTATTTCTTTGTCTGGTTTTGGGTCAATGGCAATGGAACGCTAGGAATGAAATCTTGGAAGGTAAAAATTTTGGACACTAGTGGTAATAAAATTACATATAAAAAAGCAATTATTAGATTTAATGTATCTCTAATATATTTCTTAATTGTAGGATTTTTAATATTTATTTATTATAAGTATTCAGAAACAAACTATTTTTTATTAGCGCTTTCTTCAATAGTTACATTAGTTCCATTAATTAGGAAAGATAGAAGATTTTTGCATGATATTATTTCGAAAACAATTTTAATAAAAATTTAGTTCCGTATAATCTTTGAATAATTAACAAACTAATTATTAATAAAATTACTATTGGTAGAAAAGACCCTATTACTGGAGGAATATCTATAATTATAGATAGTTTACTGATAGTCTGATTAAATAAAAATAAACTTACTCCTGTTAAAATACCAATAAATATTCTTTGGCCAAAACTTGCTGACCTTATGTTTGAATGAACAAAAGGAGTCGTTAGTAAAAACATTACTAAACATGAAATTGGTACTGAAAATTTTGACCAATAAGCCAACTCATATCCTTTAGACTCCATTGAATTATTTTTTAAATATTGAATATATTTTTTTAATTGCATTAGTGTCATTTGATTTGGCTTTATGACCATAATGTCAAATAAATCTAAATCTACAAATTCATCAAATGTTGCGACTTTATGACTTTTGATTTCAATATCCTTATTCTCAAAACTTGATAACGTTATATTTGTCATAAACCATTTACCATCTTTATAATAACCTTCTTCTGCATATATTGACTCTAACAACTGCTGTTTTTCATTAAAACGATAAAGTGATATTTCTTGAACAATTTTATCTGGGTAAACTTTTGCAATATGAATAAAACTATTTTTACTTTTTATCCATATTCCATCGGTATTTTTCATACTTAGTCTAGTCGATTCTCCAAGATTTCTAATATTATTGGCCAACTGCTGACCTTTAGGAGCTACAAATTCACCTATTAAAAATGTTAACATAACTATTACTAAGCCAGATTTTAGAGCTATAACAATAATTTTTGCAAATGATAAGCCTGATGATTTTGCTGCATTTAGCTCACTAGTACTTGAAAGCTTACTTAAGCCAATCAAGCTACCCATAAGTGTTGCTATTGGAAGAACCTCGTATATATTTTGTGGAGTATTTAATATTACGTAAAAAAATGCTAGCGATACCGGGTAACCATCATTAACTTTTTTTAATTCATCAACCAAATCTAATAACCCAACTACCACTACTAAAACTCCGAGAACTGCAAATATTGAAAATAAGATTTGTTTAGCAATATATTTGTCTAAAATTTTCATCTGCTACCTTTTATAGTTTTTAATATAAAATTTTAAATTACTATAACTTTTTATTTGTAATTTTTTTATAATATAAATTAAATAGCAAGATAGTAGCGCTAAAATATGCACCCACCAAGTGCCAACAAAAGAAAATAAATTTGAGTTTTTTTGTACTTCGTTAACAGAAACAATTGCCAAATTTGAATAAATAAAATATATGATTATTGCAAAAAGTAGATTTGAATATTTATTTTGTCTAGGTGCTACATCTCCAAGAACAAACGCAAACAATATTAAAATTAACGTAGAAAGGGGTGCAAAGAGCCTCCATTGTATTTCTGCGCTCGATAAAGCTTTATTATCATCATAAATAAGATCAGATATACTTTTCATCCTATAATTTAATGAAAATTCTGGCGTAGTGTTAACAAGCTTAACCTCATGCTCATCATATTTCATAACTTGAAAGTTCCCAGTTCCGGGAGTGCCTGTGTATCTTTGTCCATTTTTTAAGACAAGTCTTCTAATTCCATTCTCAATAAATTCGTTGCCTTCTTCAGCTGTCTCAATTGAGATTTTATTATTATCAGAACTTTTTATAAATATTTTTTTTGATACTTCATTTTCTATTTCTTCAACAAAAATTATCCAGTTCTTATTCTTCATCTGAATAAATTTTCCAGGAGTTGTTAAACCGATTTCTGACGTTGCGGCAGCTTCTATTTTCTTTGTTTGAATTTCTGTTATTAATATTGGAGAAATAAACATGTTAAGGGTAAAAATTATGATAAATAATGGAATAGAAACTATGTAAAATATTTTTGTAAATACGGTCTTGTAATTGCCAGATGCCTTTAAGGCATATATTTCACCGTCTCTATACAATTTAGATAGGGATATAATCAAACCTATCATCAGGGCAAATGGCAGAAGAAGAATTATTGACTTTGATGTGCTTAGGAATAGTAATGAAAAAATCATTTCAATATCAAATCTACCTTCAACAACATATTCGAGAAGTTTTACAAATAACCTTCCCACTATAACTAAGATCAAAACTGATAATACGGACAAAAAAGCGAATATAAAATTTTTTAATATGTATTTATCTAATATTGTTAATTTTTCAATTTTTAGTTTTTTAAATGTGTTTAATGATAGGATAAAATTCTTATTTTGATATATAACAAATATAGTTATAATTTTCTTTTTAAATTGATATAATTTATATTTACAAGAATTGTAAATATCCAACCATTTTTCTTTATTTTTGGTATATTTAGAGTTATTTTTCATAATCAATAATTACAAAGAGGCATTAAAATCATGCAATACGATTTAACCGATAATATAACATCAAATACTCCTAATGGGTCAGCAATATTTGGAGTATTTTCCGATAAAAGTACAAAAGAATTGGAAAAATCACTTAGTTCCTTAGATGTAGCTAAGATTAAAGAAACTATAAAAAAGTCTTCTTTTGAGGGGAAAATCAATCAATCTCTATGTGTGTATGAGACGTCTAATAAAAAATTAGATAAAATCTACCTTATTGGGCTAGGCGAAAAAAATAAATATAATGAAAAAAAATTTTTAAAATCTATTAACTCATTCTCTAAAATTTGTAAGACTGAAAATATTAAAAATATTTACCTAGGTGTTAGTTCATTTATAAACGATAAATTTAGTATAGATTGGGCAATTAGAAATATATCAATTCACATCAATGGAATTGATTATCATTATGATAAAACAAAAAATAAAACAAAAAATAAAAATAATTACAAGGTTAGCAAGTTGTTTTTTGTGTTTGATTCAATTAAGAAAAATTACAAGCAAGATATAAAAAAATATTTTTCACAAGGTGAGGCTATAGCTAATGGAATAAAGCTTGCTAAAAATCTTGGAGACCTTCCAAGTAATATTTGTACTCCAACTTATCTTGCAAAAACAGCAACATCTCTTGGGAAAACAAATAAAAATCTAAATATAAAAATTCATGATGAAAAAGAAATGAAAAAAATGGGTATGAATTGTTTATTGTCAGTAGGTAATGGAAGTGACGAGCCATCTAAATTGATAACTATCAATTATAGTGGAGGAGCAAAAAATGAAAAACCTATTGTGTTAGTTGGTAAAGGTATAACTTTTGATACTGGTGGTATATCAATAAAACCAAGTAACGGTATGGATGAAATGAAATATGATATGTGTGGGGCCGCAAGTGTCATAGGAACAATGAAATCTATCAGTGAACTTAATCTAAAAATTAATGTAGTAGCCATTGTTGCTTCTGCAGAAAACATGCCTAGTGGTTCTGCTACGAATCCTGGGGATGTTGTTACTACAATGTCTGGTCAGACTGTTGAAATACTTAATACAGATGCTGAAGGTAGGTTAGTATTATGTGATGCGCTAACTTATTCCTTAAAATTCAAACCTAAACATATAATTGATGTTGCAACGCTTACAGGAGCAGTTCTTGTTGCGCTTGGAAAAGTCGCAAGTGGCGTACTGTCAAACGATGAAGAGCTTACTGAAAAATTAAAAAATAGCTCAAATATTAGTCATGACTATATATGGGAATTACCAATGTGGGAAGAATTTCAATCTGAGTTAGATAGTAATTTTGCAGATATTGCTAATATAGGAAAAAGATATGCTGGAACAATTACTGCTGCTTGTTTCTTATCAAGATTCACTGAGAATTATAGTTGGGCGCACCTTGATATAGCTGGAACGGCTTGGAATGAAGGAGCAAATAAAGGTGGTACAGGAAGACCTGTTTCTTTATTAACACATTTTCTACTTGAACATGCTAAGTCCCTATAAAAGATTCTCTATTATTTTTAATTTAATTATATGATTGACAATAAATACAATCCATCTGAAATTGAAGGTAAATGGTACAAAGAATGGGAAGAAAATAAAATTTTCTCTCCTTCGGGAGATGGGGAACCCTACTGTATTATGATTCCACCTCCTAATGTTACTGGAACATTACATATGGGGCATGCTTTTCAAGTTACATTAATGGACATCTTATGTAGATATCATAGAATGCTTGGAAATAAAACTCTATGGCAGGCCGGTACTGACCATGCAGGGATAGCAACGCAAATGGTTGTTGAAAGAAAATTAACAGCACAAGGTATATCTAGAACAGACTTAGGTAGAGAAAAATTTATTGATCAAGTGTGGGACTGGAAAAGTCAATCTGGAGACATAATAACAAAGCAGCTAAGGAGAATGGGGGCTTCACTTGATTGGGGGAGTGAAAGATTTACTTTGGATGAAGGGTTATCGATTGCAGTAAGTAAAGTTTTTATAGACTTATACGAAGAAGGCTTAATTTATAAAGGAAAAAGATTGGTTAATTGGGATCCAGTTCTTCAAACCGCATTATCTGATCTTGAAGTAATATCCTCAGAAGAGAATGGTAAAATATGGCAAATAAAATATTTTCTGGAAAATGATGCTGAAAATTATTTAGAAATTGCTACTACAAGACCAGAAACTATTCTAGGAGATACTGCAGTTGCAGTAAATCCGCTTGATGAAAAATATAAGAAATATATAGGTAAAAATGTGATTGTACCTATAACAGGAAAAAAAGTTCCTATAATATCTGATGAATATGTTGATATGGAATTTGGTACAGGATGTCTGAAGATTACGCCTGCCCACGATTTCAATGATTACGAGATTGCAAAAAAACATAACTTAGAAATAATAAATATTTTTGACACATCTGCAAGAGTTAAGTGTGATTTTAAAGAATACAATAATCTTGATAGATTTGAGGCAAGAAAGAAAATTCTCTCTGAATTACAAGAATCTAATAATCTTACTAAAGTTTCTGATCATAAAATGGTTATACCTAGAGGAGACAGAAGTCACTCTATTATTGAACCTTTAATGACAGATCAGTGGTATGTAAAAATAAAACCATTGGCTGAAGAAGCTATACGATGCGTTAAAGAAAAAGAGATAAAATTTGTGCCTGAAAATTGGGAAAAAACTTATTTTGAATGGATGAATAATATCCAGGATTGGTGCATTAGTAGACAACTTTGGTGGGGGCATAGAATACCAGCATGGTATGACGAGGAAAAAAATATTTATGTTGGTAAAGATGAGATTGATGTTAGAAAAAAATATGATATAAAAAGCCAAACTATTTTAACTCAAGATGAAGATGTCTTGGACACATGGTTTTCTTCTTCACTTTGGCCATTTTCAACTTTAGGATGGCCAAATGAAACTGAAAGGGTTAAAACTTTTTATCCAACTAGTGTTCTCATAACGGGATTTGATATTATATTTTTTTGGGTGGCAAGAATGATTATGATGGGGAAAAAATTTGTTGGCGAGGTTCCATTTAAAGAAATTTATGTTCACGGTTTAGTAAAAGACTCGTCTGGAAAAAAAATGTCTAAATCGAAAGGCAATATAATTGACCCAATTGATTTAATTGATGGAATTAAATTAGAAGACTTAATAAATAAAAGAGCATCTGATCTTATGCAGCCAGAAATGGCAGAAAAAATTAAAAAAAATACAAAAAAAGAATACCCTCATGGAATAGATTCATATGGTACTGATGCGCTAAGGTTTACATTTGCTTCACTAGCAAGTAACGGACGAGATATAAATTTTAATTTAAAAAGAGTAGAGGGTTATAGAAACTTTTGTAATAAATTATGGAATGCTGCTAGGTACGTTAAAATGCAAAGTCAAAATCAATCATATGATATTGAATCTGAAAAATTTAGTGACGAAGATTTTTGGATTAGAAAAAAGCTAAGCACTTTAATAACAGATACGAAAGAAAGTTATAAAAATTATAGATTTGATTACGCTGCAAAAAATTTATATAGTTTTGTTTGGCAAGATTACTGTAACTGGTATATTGAAATATCAAAATCAAAATTAAATAAAGATAATATTTCAGAGGTTGAAAAAAGTATAATAATTTATAACTTAAGAGATGTGCTAAAAAA
Source organism: Gammaproteobacteria bacterium (assembly GCA_018674175.1). Lineage (GTDB taxonomy): Bacteria > Pseudomonadota > Gammaproteobacteria > Poriferisulfidales. Next base: position 233,898 of record JABHAT010000016.1, read on the forward strand.
TATACTATTACTTTTACACCCCATAATGCCATTTATTACTGAAGAAATTTATCATGACATGTATGGAGAAGGAAAATTTTTACAGGATAATAGTTATCCTAATGCAGAAAAATTTTCTAATGATTTAGATGTAAGCAATATTAGCTGGATGATAGATATTGTATCAGCAATAAGAAAGACTAGATCTGAGATAGGCGTTCAACCAAATAAAGTTATTGAGGTGGTTATTGTTGGTGAAAATAATAAAGATAAGTTATTTTTTAAAAATCTTTCTAGCTTAATAATGGATCTAGCTAAAATTAATAAGTTTAGCTTTGGAAAAGAAGATATAAATCAAAATTACTATACTTGTATTTCTAATAATTTAAAATTATTAATTCCATCGTCAGATCTCATAGATATTGACTCTGAAATCGATAGGCTCTCAAGGGAAAAAGCAAAATATATTAAACAGGCTGGAGGCATTGAGGTGAGATTAGCAAATTCTGAGTTCATTAAAAATGCACCTGGACATGTTGTCGTTGCTGACGAGCAAAAATTAAAGGATCTTAAAATGCAAACCTTAAAAATAGACGAGCAACTAAAAAATTATTCTAAATAAATGAATATTTTTTTATGCTACGTTCATATTAAGAATTCCTTCCATTTTTTCAGCAGTTTCAGATTTACCTGTTCTGCTATCACCAATCATAGCTACTGTTACATCAACCTCGCGTATATTTTTTCCTAATTTCTCTCTTTTTTTAATAGCAAATTCCTTAACTGACACTATTAGAGACTCTGCTAATCTTATTGGCCCCTCTTGCTCAATTTCTTCTCTATTATTAAACCCACATTCTATAACTTTTTCGTCAGTATTTCCCTCATAGACTCCTGCCATTAGCATGCTATATGCCACACCAACTTCCATATCGCCTGTTTTAACTAATTTTTCAATAGTGGAAATTAACTCTTCTTCAGTATCAGTATATTTCTCGTATAAATTTTTATGAATGATTGTTCCATCATTATCCTTTAATAATGGAAAAGGGTTCGCCCAATAACTAATCTCAGTTCCACCCCTTCCTGTCTGGGTACTCCCAGCTGCGCATCTTCTTCCATCATGAAAATGTACTATTGCATCTTTTACAGGCATAGATGTATCAACCATTGTTTCTCCAGGTTTCTTTAAGTCGTAATTATTTATATATAATAATATATCTAGATTACTTCCTGTTGATACTTCGCTTTCTTCTGCAACCGGAACTATTTGCCTAGCGTTTGTTCCGTATGATGCGTTATAACCAATTTCTCTACCAATCATTTGCATTTTAGCTTTTTCACTAAAACCATCTAAGCATGCAAATGCACCAATTTCAGTACCATAAAATTTTAATTTTTTTAATTTATCCTTATCATTTTTATAAAATTCTGCTTTACCCATATCATCAGCTTTTATATATATATCTGATATAAATGGTTCATCAGTTTCTTTATCGAATCCAACAACATACCTATTGCAACCGCAATGCAAAGGAAAATCTCCTTTTAGTATTGCTAGAACATTATGTAAAGTTAAAATTGGCTTCTTGCAATAACCAAAATAACCGTACTCAGGTAAATCGGGCACCATTCCAATCAATAAATCATTCTCTTTATCATTATAAAAACCTAGATCCTCTTTAGAGGCCCCAGGATATCCAAAAAAGAAAATACCGTCTGGCTTCTTACTCGTAAAGTCTTTATCAACTTTATAAAAAGGAAATAAATTTAATAAACCGGGTTCCATTTCAATAGAGCCTCTGGATTTATGTATGTATGTAATTATTAACCACTTACCTACTTTTAATGGAACTGCAACCCAATCCTCAGGAATAAAATTGTTCAGATTTAATGGGTTGTGCTCCAATTCATAAAAAGGATAAGCTCTTTTATTAACAGAAGTATCGTAATGTATACCTGTTTTAATATCTGCAGTGACCGTAAGATTTGTATATGCAATTTTTGAATAAGTAGAAGGTATATTACAAAAATGTCCAGATATCTCTCCAGCTGTTACATTTGGGGAGGCGTCCAAACCATGAGACCTTGAAACTCCATGACCTAAACCCACTTTATCTAATAACTTTCTCCTAGTTAGTATTATTAATTCTGATAATTCTTCTGCCTTATCAGATATCTTAGATTTGATAGAGCTTTGAGTTTCTAATGATGAAGTTACAATCTCATTATGCATCCTGACTAATCTAGAAAAACTTTTATTTCTATAATGATGGTAACAACCATCAAGAAATCTAACTATCGCCCTATCTTTTTCTAAATCTGCACCTTTAGCTTCTCTTTCAAAAACTTGAAAAATATCTTTTAAAGTTAAATTTGCGATCAATTCCATTTTTTGCTTTGCTTCTTCGGAGTGTTTTTCGCCTTTCTTTTCTAATTCTTCTAAATACTCTTTCTTATAAATTTTTAAGTATCGAGCGAAAGCATAACTTCTCAACAACTGTTCTGAAGTAACACAACTATCTTTAATCTCTAATATTGATTCCACTTTATATCCCCATTATTTTGAAAATAATATAAGTCAATCATCCTTGAAAAAATATTACATTTATTTTTGTTCTTATAATTTATGGTAATACCGTCATACATGAATTATATTAGCAAATATATCCAACATAATATTATTGAATTTATGAATCAAATGATAAATAAAATTTATCCGCTAGGTAAAAAGGCTTCTCGTAAAGCAAATAACGTATATTTAAACCCAGTTATATCCAATATAAACAATAATTTTAAGCCTTTATATTATGCAAATTTTCTCAAAAGCCTTGATGGAAGAATAGCCACATATGATAAAAAGAATGATCGCCTGCTCACACCAAGCAGCATAAAAAATAAAATAGATTTTATTCTGTTTTGTCAGCTTCATGCTCAAGCTGACTGCTTAGTGACAAATACACATTATATAAATGGACTTAATAAGGGATATTATGGCGATATACTTTCATTAAATGATAGTTATCTAGATCAATGGAGAGATAAAAATAAAATAAAACAACAAAAAATTATAATTTTAAGTAATAGCTTAAGTTTTCCAATAGACAAAAAAATAGAAAAATATAAAGAAAGAATAACTATATTAACAACCTCAAATAATAAAAAAAAATTAAGTACCCTAAAGAATAACGGATATACTGTTATTAGCTATGCAGGTAAAAATATCTCGGAAAATCAATTAAACAACTATGTGATTAAAAATAAATTTAAATCAGTATATTTTATTGCAGGACCAACTATAGTTGAACAAATGATAAGTAAAAATTTATTAGATAGATTATATTTAAGTACTAGTATTAGTATGGTTGGAACAGAGAATTATGATTCAATAATTAGAGGTAATTTTTTGAAAAAATCCATAAAATTAGAATTAATTGAAATGTATATGTATACTAAAATAGAAAATAAAGAAAAGGAACAAACTTTATTCCAAGTATTTAACCTAAAAGGGAAATAAAAAAATGTTTATAGAACTATTATCAAATTACAGTCTATTCCTAATTAAAACTTTAACAGTTTTAATTAGTATTCTTCTAATAATAAGCTTTATAGTAAATTCCAAAAAAAGCGATAGAAGTGGGAGCATTGAAATAAAAAATGTAAATAAAGAGCTGGATTCTATAGAAGAAAATATAAAAAAAAATATTCTCACAAAATCTGATTTCAAAAAATTCATAAAGGCTAAAAAAAAATCTAACAAAAAATTAGAAAAAAGATTATTTGTCATAGACTTTAAAGGAAATATTAGAGCAAGTGAAATAGTCTCGCTAAGAAGAGAGGTTTCTGGTGTTATATTATCATGTAAAAAAGGTGACGAAGTTTTATTAAGGCTTGAAAATTCTGGCGGAACTGTGCATGAACATGGTTTAGCAGCTTCGCAATTAAAGAGGATTAAAGATAAAAAGATACCTTTAACAATATGTGTTGATAAAGTTGCTGCAAGTGGTGGATATATGATGGCATGCGTTGCAAATAAAATTATTGCTTCACCGTTTGCAATAATTGGATCAATAGGTGTACTTGCACAAGTCCCAAACTTTAATAAATTACTCAAAGATAAAGGTATTAATTTTGAGCAACACACAGCAGGAAATTATAAAAGAACTGTAACTATGTTTGGTGAAAATACAGATAAGGATAGAGAAAAATTAAATGAACAGCTTGAGGAAATTCATTTGCTTTTTAAAAATTTTATCACCAGCCAAAGAAAAAATATTGATATTGAGAAAGTTGCAACTGGAGAATATTGGTATGGTGAGAATGCCTTAAGTTTAAATTTAATTGATGAAATTATGACTAGTGATGAATATATTCTCTCTATGAAAGAAAAATTTGAAATTACACACATAAAATATAAACCAGTTAAAACTTTCTCTGATAAAATATCTAAAATTTCTTCTAGCTTCACAAATAAAGCAATAGGTTCACTTGAGCAAAAAAATCATGACAAAAATATCTTTAAATAATTCCTTTTTTTATTATTTCTAAAATACCGTCTCTTATCGCTTTAGCTATTCTATTTTGGAATTTATTAGTCTTTAGTTTTTTTTCTTCTTTAGGGTTTGATAAATAAGCAGTCTCAATTAACATTGACGGAATATCAGGGGACTTTAGAACGACAAAACCTGCTTGCTCTGTTCTACTTGAATGAAGAGTATTAATTTTTTTTAATTTCCTAAGCATAATTCGAGATGCTTTTAAACTTGTCTCTATAGTTGCACTTTGTGACATATCTAGAATTACTTGAGCCAAGGTATTGTCTTTATTATCTATGCTAATTCCACCCACTAAATCAGCAGAATTCTCTTTATTTGCAAGCCACTTTGCGGCTTCACTTGATGCTCCATGCTGAGATAACACATAGACTGAAGATCCTTTGGCCTTTCTATTTCTAGCTGCGTCTGCATGAATAGAAATAAAAAGATCTGCTTTATATTTCCTAGCCTTTTCAATTCTTTGTCTAAGTGATATATATTTATCCGAATTTCTAATAAGGATAGGCTTAATTTTTTTTTCTTTACGTAATAAATTATATAGTTTCTTTGAAATTGATAGAACTATATCTTTTTCTTTGGTACCTCTTTTGCCTACAGCGCCTGGGTCTTTACCACCATGTCCAGCATCTATAGCTATTACAATTTTAGTTTTTTTTATTTTCTTAGCATAAGTAGATGGTTTTTTATTTACTAGATATATATCTAGTACAAGCCTGTGACCATATTTATTATTAGGTTCTAAAGAAAAGTATTTATATTTAAATTCACTATTAGATTTAAAATTAAAATTTAAACTGCTTCCTTTTCTCGTAAGCTTTAAGTTTTTTATATATTTATTATTAAATTTAGGTATCTTAAAGCTCTTCTTTATATTTATATCTCTAAAACTTATCTTTAAAGAGTTTTTCTTTAATAATGATTTAAATTTATAATTTATTTTTTTATCTGCATCAAAAACTATTCTTATCTTACTGTCTTCTACATTATGAGAAACTCTTAAATTATTTAAACTATTGGACGAAATCGCTTCCTGAGATAAAGAAATAAAAAACAGGCCAGTCAAGATTATTTTTAATAAATTATTTTTTTTTATCTTTTTATTTTTTAAAAGCATCTTCTATATTTTTAATTATTTTTTTACCTTGTTCTGAAAATCCGGAAAAAACTATTTCTCTTTGATCTTTTTTATCTAAAATATTTATATCTATTATAATATCAGAGCATGCCATGAATTTTTGATCATTATTAATCCATTCTATTAGTATTAAACTTTTTTTTGACTGATAATCTTCAAGATTTAAATAATATTTTTCATTTTCTTTTATTCTATATAGATCAGCATGAATAATATTTATTTTATCATAAATATATTCTTCAACTAGGCTGAATGTTGGGCTCTTTACTCTTTCGTCCTTATTATATAATTTTATAAAACTTCTTATGAATGCTGTTTTTCCAACGCCTAAATCTCCTGTTAACCCGACTATTAAGGGTAAAGAGATTGCTTTTGAGAATTTTTTTGCCGCTTCTCTAGTTTGCGCTTCTGAATTTAAGATGTATTTTATTGTTTTCATATTAGTTTTATTCATTGTTTGCATCATTGTATCTCAAAGAATAGAATAGTCATGTTTATATACATTTTTATGTGGAGATAAAAACAATGAATCCTTTAAAATCAATACCTATGACAGTTGGTCTAGGTTTTATACTAGCAATAATAATAAGTCTTTCTTTAAATCATGGGGACCCAGCAAACTCGCTTTGGTCTTTAGCAACTTGGCTACATGTTTTTTTCGGAATTATATGGATTGGACTGCTATATTACTTTAACTTTGTTCAGGTACCTGGTGTAGCTGCAGCGTTATCTGACATGAATAAACCTAATAAAGACGGGCCTGGTCCAGCAGCTATCAATAAATATATTGCTCCAACAGCATTATTTTATTTTAGGTGGGGAGCACTTTTGACATGGATAACAGGTGCAGCTACTTTACAAATTAGTGGTATTGGCATACACAATGCTTTTACACTTCAGCCAGGTGCTGAAGTCATAGGTATTGGATCTTGGCTTGGGACTATAATGTTATTTAATGTTTGGGGATTAATCTGGCCAAATCAAAAGAGAATATTAGGAATGGTTGAGGCCACAGATGAGAAAATTGCAAAAGGCAAAGTTATTGCTTTAATGGCCTCAAGAACAAATACATTACTTTCTATACCAATGTTAATGTGTATGAGTAGTCATATGCATGGATTACCTCTATAGCATTGAATTTATTTAAATTTAACAGTAATATATAAACATCATACGGCAGCAGCAGCTGCCGTTTTTATTTATGGTTAAATTATGAATTATTTGATGAAAAATTATAAGCCTGTAAAAATATCCTTTGAATACGGAAAAGGCTCTTATTTGTTTACTAATAAAGGGGAAAGATATCTCGATGCACTTTCAGGTATTGGAGTGTGTTGTTTAGGTCATTCTCATAAAGATATCTCAAAAGTCATATCTGATCAGTCAAGAAAACTTATTCATGTTTCAAATTTATTTAATATTAAAAACCAAGAATTACTTGCAAATAAATTATGCAAAATTTCAAAAATGAATTCAGCCTTTTTCTGTAATTCTGGTTCAGAAGCAAATGAAGCTGCTATTAAACTAGCGAGACTTCATTCAAATAATAAAAAACTTAAAAATGCAAAAATTATAATGTTTAATAGATCATGGCACGGTAGAACAATTGCTACCTTAAGTGCAACTGGAAACGACTCTGTTCAAAAAGGCTTTAAACCTCTTCTTGGCGGTTTTATTAAGTGTGAATTTAATAATATAGAATCAGTGAAAAAATCTATAAAGAAATACAATGTTTCAGCGGTTATGCTTGAAACAATACAAGGCGAAGGTGGAATAAGATTAGCTGATAAGAAATTCTTAAAAGAATTAAGAGATATTACAATAAAAAAAGATATATTATTAATTGTTGACGAAGTTCAAACTGGCATGGGTAGAACGGGGAAATGGTTCTCTTATCAACATTCAAATATTAAGCCGGATATAGTTACATGTGCCAAAGGTTTGGGAAACGGTGTTCCTATAGGCGCTTGCCTTGGAAATAAAAAAGTTAGTAAATTATTTACACCAGGATCTCATGGAAGTACTTTTGGTGGCAATCCATTAGTTTGCGCCGTATCATCAAAAGTTATTGATGTTATAGATAAGTATGATTTGTGTAACCAATCTGAAATTATTGGAGATTATCTTGTCTCAAAGATTAAGGAAAAAACAAAAAAATTAGATATTATTAAAGACGTACGAGGTAAAGGTCTAATGATTGGAATTGAAATTAATAAAAAAAACTCAAACATTGTTAAAGACTGTCTTGACAAGAAACTAATACTAAATCTTACATCGGAAAACGTAATAAGATTACTACCTCCGCTTATTACAAAAAAAACCCAAGCGGATTTTATAGCAAACACTCTATATGAAGTATTAAAAGGATATTCTGATGAAAAGTAAAAATTTTATTACATTGCTTGACATACCAAAAAAAGATTTGAAGCAGCTAGTTTTAAGAGCAATTGAATTAAAAAAAATGACTAAAAGTAATATTGCTTACACACCTCTTCAAAATAAAACACTAGCACTTATATTTGATAAATCATCAACTAGAACTAGAGTATCTTTTGAAGTTGGAATGACTCATTTTGGTGGGAATACATTATTTTTGTCACCTAGAGATACACAGTTAGGCAGAGGTGAGCCTATAGAAGATACTGCCAAAGTTATTTCAAGTATGGTTGATTGCATAGTAATTAGAACTCATGACCATAACGACGTATTGAAATTTTCTGCCGAATCATCTGTGCCAGTAATAAATGGATTGACGGAATTAGTTCATCCATGCCAATTACTTGCTGACGTAATGACATTCACCGAAATTAAAGGTGATATTAAAGGTAAAAAAGTTGCCTGGATTGGAGATGCTAATAACATGTGTAATTCTTATATAAATGCATCAAAACAATTTGAATTTCATTTATCAATTGCAACACCGGATAAATTCATTCCTTCGCTATATAATAAAAATGATAATATTTTATTGACGAATGATCCACTTATAGCAGCTAAAGATGCAGATTTAGTTGTGACTGATGTCTGGGCTAGCATGGGTCAAGAAGAGGAAGAGGAAGATAGAAAAAAAATATTTAGACCCCTACAAGTTAACAAAAATATTATGAGCGTGGCCAATGAAGATGTAATTTTTATGCACTGTCTACCAGCGCATAGAGAAGAAGAAGTAACTTCTGATGTCTTAGATAGTAATGCTAGCGTAATTTGGCAAGAAGCAGAAAATAGATTGCATGCACAAAAAGCTTTACTGGAGTATCTTTTAGTTAAAAATATTTAAGCGTCATCTAGTTCAGAACGAACCTGTTCTACAGATGTATGCCTAATATCTTTTCCTTTGATTAAATAAACCGTATGTTGTGCAATATTTTTAGCATGGTCACCTATTCTCTCGATACTTTTTGCACAAGTTGATATATCTAAAAAGTTTTTTACCACTTTATCATCTTCTATTTTAACTATATAAGTTATTAGCTGCCTCATGCATGATTTAAATTCTAGGTCAATTTTTTTATCATCTTGTATAACTTCTAGAGCTTGCTCAACTGATTTTCTTGCGTAAGCATCAATTGAACTGTGCAGTAATGCTGAAGTACTATTACCTAGATGCTCCAAAGATTTTAGAAATGCTGGATCTATATTTTCATAATTTAATTTTAAAGATAGTCTTGCAATTTTTTCTGCCTCATCACCAACTCTTTCAAGATCTGTAATAATTCTAAGCACAACAATAATAGTTCTTAAATCAGATGCAACAGGAGTTTGGAGAGCTAAAATTGTATTACATTTTTCATCAATATCAATCTCAAGTTTATTTACAAGAAAATCATTTGTAGCAACTTTTTTTGATAACAAGCTGTCACCTTTTATTAAGCCAGAAAGAGCATCTGAATATGATGATTCTACTACTCCAGACATCTCTAAAGTTTTTGATTGTACTTCAGACATAGCTTCATCATATGATGTTGAAATATGTCCTGTATTGATTTGATTTTTATCCATATTATTTTTTAAGTAAACTTATTGTTTAAACTGTAATAAAAGTTTAACAAAAGCATGCTTTAATGTTATTGAAATTTTAATAGTACTCTAAAATGTTGAAAAATCAAATATGTACAATAAAAACAAGCTCTTTTTATTAAATAATACCAAATGAATATTACAATAATATTAATAATTATAGGGTTATTAGGAATTTCTGCTTATTATACTGGCCTAAGAAAGTCATTAACTTTAAGAGAGGATAAACTACTTCATTCTACACCTATATATCATGGAGCAATATTAGCTATAAATTCATCACTCGCCTCTATCTTACTAGTAATAGTATGGGTTCTTTTTGAAAAAAATATTTTTCCAGAACTATTAGCATTTAGAAATATTTTATTTATTATATCAATTTTTATATTTTTTTTAACAGCGTTTTTTACTTTTAAAAAAATAAAAAATAAATTTAAAGCAAGAGATAAGGTAGAAAAAATCATAGAGCTATTTTTATTAGTTTGTTCATCATTAGCTATATTAATTACTGTCGGTATATTCTTATCAGTTATTTTTGAGTCCAATAGATTTTTTGAATCAATACCATTAACTGAATTTTTATTTGGTACTCACTGGAGCCCCCAAATGCCTATCAGAGAAGATCAGGCAGGATCAACCGGAGCATTTGGTGCAGTGCCTTTATTTACCGGCACATTTTTGATTGCTTTTATCGCAATGTGTATAGCTGGACCAATAGGTTTGATGTCAGCTATTTTTTTGTCTGAATATGCATCAAAAAGTGTTAGAGATATTGTAAAACCCCTGACAGAAATTCTTGCAGGAATACCTACAGTTGTTTACGGTTTTTTTGCAGTAATCGTTGTTGCTCCATTCATTAGAAATACCGGAAATTATTTTGGGATAGAAGTAGCTTCTGAAAGCGCCCTTGCTGCGGGTTTAGTTATGGGTGTTATGATTATTCCATTTGTTTCCTCTATATCAGATGATGTAATAAATGCTGTTCCTCAAAACTTAAAAAATGGATCTCTTGGTGTTGGCGCAACAAAATCAGAGACAATAAAGCTAGTAATAATACCTGCTGCACTTCCAGGAATTATCGGAGGATTACTTTTAGCAGTATCTCGAGCAATTGGGGAAACTATGATTGTCGTTATGGCTGCAGGTATGTCAGCTAACTTAACAGCAAACCCATTTGAAGCCGTGACAACGGTAACAGTTCAAATTGTTGTTTTACTAGTTGGAGATCAGGAATTTGACAGCCCAAAAACTTTAGCTGCTTTTGCACTAGGTTTGGTACTTTTCATTATGACTTTAATACTTAATTATATAGCTTTACATATAGTAAGAAAATATAGGGAGCAATATGAATAATTTAAAATCTAGACTTGCAAAAGAAAAAAGATTTAGATTATACGGAGTAGCGTCTATAACATTAGCACTGTTTCTTCTTTCGCTACTATTTGTAAGTATATTTAGTCAGGGATATACAGCTTTCCAAGAAACAAAAATTCAACTTAATATTAATTTTAGTGAAGAAATTCTAGACCCCAACAAAACAAAAGATTGGGAAATTATTAAAAAATCTAATTTTAGTTTATTAGTTAAAAACTCTGTTAATGAGCTATTTCCTAATGTTTCAGGTAGAAGCAACAAAAGAAAACTAAAAAAAATTATTAGTAGCTCTGCTGAATACCAGCTAAGAGATTATGTAAAAAATAATATCAACACTATTGGTAAAAGTAAAAAAATATGGGTACTAGCTGATGACGATGTAGATATGTTAATTAAGGGCCATATTAATAGGATTCTTCCTGAAGACGAAAGAAGAATTGATAACGAGGAATTAAAATGGATTGAATTTTTAGAATCAAAAAATCTTATTGATAAATTTTTTAATAAAACTTTTTTTACTAGCGGTGATTCGTCAGAATCAGAACAATCTGGAATTTTAGGCGCATTTATTGGTTCGCTTTTTGCGCTAAGCATAACTTTAATACTTTCTTTTCCTATTGGTATTGCAACAGCTATATATATGGAAGAATTCGCTCCTAAAAATAATAAGTTAATTGATTTTGTTGAGGTAAACATAAATAATCTTGCTGCTGTTCCTTCTATAATATTTGGACTATTAGGCCTAGCAATATTTTTAAATTTTTTTGAACTACCAAGATCTGCCCCGCTAGTAGGAGGAATGGTTTTATCTTTGATGACTCTTCCAACTATTATAATATCAAGCAGGGTATCCTTGAAGTCTGTACCTCCTTCAATTAAAGAAGGTGCATTAGGTGTTGGAGCATCTAAAATCCAAGCTGTTTTTCATCATGTTGTGCCAGTTGCAATGCCTGGAATTTTAACAGGAACTATTATTGGAATGGCTAGAGCATTGGGAGAAAGTGCGCCACTTTTAGTAATAGGTATGGTTGCATTTATTGTTGATATTCCACAATCAGTTACCGATCCTGCAACTGCACTACCCATTCAAATTTATTTATGGTCAGATACTCCTGAGAGAGGTTTTGTTGAAAGAACTTCTGCAGCTATTATGGTTTTGTTAGTTTTTTTAATTTTCATGAATAGTTTGGCTGTATACTTAAGGAAAAAATTTGAAAAAGATATTGGTTAATTTTTAAATAACTGAATATATGTAATAATAATTTTATGAATAAAGGTAATAAAATATAATGAATAATGATGATCTAATTAAAGAAACTGAGTTTCAAATTAATAATTCTGAAACTGTGGGTAATATCCATGTCGAAGATCCAAGAATTATTGTAAAAAATATAAATGTTCGTTATGGAGAAAAATTAGCTATAAATAATGTGAGTATTGATATTGGAAAAAATGAAGTTCTAGCAATGATAGGTCCTTCTGGGTGTGGAAAATCTACCTTCTTAAGATGTTTAAATAGAATGAACGATACTATAGAATCTTGCGTTGTTGATGGAGAACTATATCTTGATAATGAAAATATTTTAGATGAGAAAACTGATGTCGTTCCTCTTAGAGCGAAGGTGGGCATGGTTTTTCAAAAACCTAATCCTTTCCCTAAATCTATATATGAAAATGTTGCATATGGACCAAAAATTCACGGTTTAGCAAAAAATAAAATAGAGTTAGATGAAATAGTTTTTAATAGTCTAGAAAAAGCAGGATTATTTAATGAGGTAAAAGACAGGCTTGATGCACCAGGGACCAGTCTCTCAGGGGGTCAGCAACAAAGATTATGTATAGCTAGAACTATTGCAGTTAGCCCTGAAGTAATCTTAATGGACGAGCCATGTTCTGCGCTTGACCCAATAGCAACAGCAAAAGTTGAAGAATTAATATATGAGTTAAAAGAAAATTTCACAATCGTAATTGTTACGCATGCTATGCAACAAGCTGCTCGAGTTTCACAAAGAACTGCATATTTTCACTTAGGTAATTTAGTAGAAGTTGGGCCGACACAAAAAATATTTACTACTCCGCAGCATAAGCTAACAGAATCATATATTACTGGAAGATTTGGCTGATTTCATTGCAAGAGATGATTTTGGAAATACACAAGAAAATTGGCTTCCCTCACTTATTGAACTTTTAATTTTTAGAGTACCTTCGTGCCTATTCATTATATGTTTAACGATTGATAAACCAAGGCCTGTTCCGCCCTGTTCTCTTGATCTTCCTTTATCAACTCTATAAAATCTTTCTGTAAGTCTATCAACAGAGTCTGAAGGTATACCAACTCCATAATCTTTTATTGAAAATATTACTTCTTTTTCATTACTAACAAAGTAACTTATTTCTATAGTAACACCTGACCCTGAATACATAATTGCATTTAGTAATAAATTTAGAAATGCGCTATAAATTTCTTCGTATGATCCTTGTATATATAAATCATCATTAGTTAATACTTTAATATCATTTTTATTTATTTTTGACTTATGCTTACATGCTATTAATAACTCATTTACTAAATTCTTTAAATTTATAGGTGAAAAATTTTTTTCAGGAATATTTGTATTTTGAAGTTTTGTTAATTTTAATAAATCACTTATCATAACGTCCATTCTTTTAGCTTGCTTTAACATCTGATCTAAAATTCCTTGGTCAATATTTTTCTGATCTGACAAACTAATAGTTTCGAGATAACCAAATATTACAGTCAACGGAGTTTTTAATTCGTGGGAAACATTAGCTACAAAATCTCTTCTCATCTTATCAAGATGATCTGACTCAGATACATCTCTGAAAGTTAATAGATATCTATTTTCTCCATAAGGAACTAAAAAAGACTGAATAGTTACATCATATTTTAAAGGCGATGTAAAAGTAACATTAGATGGTCTTTCGCTACTATTTATAAATTTAGTGAAGCTAGGATTTCTAATTAAATGCAATATTGGTCTTCCAATATCGATACCTTTTAAGGAGAGCATTTTAATAGCGGCATCATTAAACCAATCTGTAACAAAATTATTATCTACAACTACAACTGCGTCTGGCATCGAAGCACTTAGCTCTTTAAATCTTTTTTCTAAAATTTTAAATTTTAACTTAGTCTCAGTCAGATCTTCAAAACTCTGGTTAAGATTTGATACTAGATATTGATGCTTTTGATGATAATTAATAGATTTATTTTTTTGATAATTAAATATCCATCTTTCAAAGATGTATTGAGAATAAAGAATATATACTATGTATATAGATAGAAATATCAAGATACTAAAAGTTAATTCATTAACTAAATAACCAATAATTATAGCTATAGCTAAATATATTACTAAGTTTGCAAGGTCATCAACTATTGAATAATTATTAATTTTATTATTCTGCTCTTTCATAAAGATATTATATATAAAAAAAACTATATATCGCTAATTTTTATTTTGACAATCTGTAGCCCGCACCCCTTACTGTTTGTATGTATTTGGACGTCTCTGATTCAAGTGATTTTCTTAATCTTAATATATGAACATCCACTGTTCTCTCTTCTACATAGACATTTGTTCCCCATACAAAATCAAGTAACTGGGCTCTACTATAAACTCTTTCAGGATGTGTCATAAAGAAGTGAAGCAAGTTGAATTCTGTTGGGCCTAAAATAATATTTTTGTCACCATCTTTAACCTTATGCGTCATGGGATTTAAATTTATAGAACCAAAAATTACTACTTCCATATCAGTTTGTGGTGCTGATCTTCTAAGAAGCGCTTTTATTCTTGCCATTAGTTCTTTTGGAGAAAACGGTTTGGTTATATAGTCATCAGCCCCAGATTCTAAACCCATAATTTTATCAGACTCTTCTGACTTAGCTGTTAACATTATTATTGGTAACTCTTTTGTCTCAATTGACGCTCTTAATGATCTAGCTATATCTATACCTGCTTTACCAGGAAGCATCCAATCTAAAAGTATTAAGTTGATATTATTTTTTGAAACTATATTGAGTGCTTCTTCACTATTGCCAGCTTCAAAAGTTTCGAAACCATTATTTTTTAATGTAAAAGTTAACATTTCTCTAACCGCTATTTCATCTTCTATTATTAAAATTTTAGCTGCCATTATTTATAGCCTTTTACAATTTTCTGCATTAATATCATATTTAAACATATATATATTAAAAAAATATTAAAATATCAAATAAATATTAAAAATATGGGGGGGGAGGTTATGGAAGCTTTAACGAATATATTTTCCATTCTTGGAGGTATAGCTTGGGGCCCTTACATGCTTGCTTTTATAGGGTTCACAGGATTGTATTTAATTATTGGTTTAAAGTTCATGCCAATTATCAAAATTCCTTATGCTCTAAAATTACTTTTTAATAAATCTAGTGATAAAGGTAAGGGAGAAATATCTCCTCGTTCTGCATTATTTACAGCTATGTCCGCAACAGTTGGGACAGGTAATATTGCTGGTGTCGCAACAGCGATAGCATTGGGTGGTCCCGGAGCAATATTCTGGATGTGGATCATGGGCTTTGTTGGTATGGCCACAAAATATGGAGAGGCAGTTCTGGCGGTAAAATATCGAGAAACCGATTCAAACGGGTCTTTTGTTGGTGGACCAATGTACTATATCAAAAATGGTTTGGGTGATAAATGGAAGTGGTTAGGTTTTTTATTTGCATTATTCGGAACTATTGCTGCTTTTGGAATTGGCAATATGGTTCAATCAAATACAGTTGCAAATCAACTTCAAAGTACACTTAATATTGATCCCATAATTACAGGTATAGTAATTGCGTCAATAGCTGGCTTGGTAATTATTGGAGGCGTAAAAAGAATTGGTTTATTTGCTTCTACACTTGTCCCAATAATGGCCCTTATATATTTATTATCTGCTCTAATAATAGTATTAATGAACATAAATCAAGTCCCAGAAGCATTTAGGATAATTGTTGATAGCGCATTTAATGGCAGTGCTGCAACTGGTGGGTTTGCAGGGGCAACTGTTTTGATGGCCATAAGGTTTGGTATAGCTCGAGGGGTGTTTTCTAATGAAGCTGGATTAGGAAGCGCGCCAATTGCCCACGCAGCAGCAAAGACTAATAGTCCTGTAAAACAGGGTACAATCGCGATGCTTGGTACATTCTTTGATACTATAATTATTTGTTCTTTGACCGCGCTAGTTATAGTAATTAGTGGTGCTTGGAAAAACGGAGATAATGGAGCTGTACTTACTTCAAATGCATTTGTTTACGGTTTGCCAGCTATTGGTGAATATATAGTAACGATTTGTTTAATACTTTTTGCTTTTACAACGATCATTGGTTGGAGCTACTATGGAGAAAGATGCTCGGCATATATATTTGGAACAAAAGCAATCAAGCCTTATAGGATACTATGGTTAATATCTATAGTGTTAGGTTCTTATTCGTTAGAGCTTGGGGGTTCTACAGCTGAAAGTGTCAACTTAATATGGTTAATAGCTGATGTAATGAATGGATTTATGGCTATACCGAATCTAATTGCTTTAGTATTATTGAGCCCTGTAATATTTAAATTATCTAAAGAATACTTTATAAGGAAATAATTTAGTGAATAAAACTATTCTAAAAAAAACCGCAATGAAAGATGTGGCAATAGCCATTTCTGAAGATTTAGGTTCTGGAGATGTGACAACTAATATATTAGGAAAAGATAAAAATAAATTATCCACAGCATTAGTAAAATCAAATGAAGATGCAATATTATGTGGTCAAATTTGGTTTGATAACTCATTTAAATACATACAGAAAAAATATGGTGGTAAATTAAAAATATCATGGTTAAAAAAAGATGGTGATAAGATAAAAAAAGGACAAACAA
Source organism: Gammaproteobacteria bacterium (assembly GCA_018674175.1). GTDB lineage: Bacteria > Pseudomonadota > Gammaproteobacteria > Poriferisulfidales. The sequence continues at coordinate 250,865 of JABHAT010000016.1, forward strand.
TTTGTATAATTGAAGCCCCATTAAGAACTATATTAATATCGGAAAGAACGGCATTAAATTTTTTACAATTGCTTAGTGGCACAGCATCATTAACAAAGCTATATTCTGATAAAATAAAAAATAAAAAAGTAAGGCTACTTGATACAAGGAAGACGATTCCTGGCTTAAGGATTGCTCAAAAATATGCCGTTACACAGGGTGGAGGATTCAATCATAGATTTGGACTATATGATCAAGTATTAATAAAAGAAAATCACATTACAGAAAAATCATTTGCTTTCGATGATTTTCTAAAAAAAATTCGTAAAAATATTGATTTTAGAAAAGCATCAATTGAAGTTGAAACATTAAAAGAACTAGAAGTGCTCATAAAATATAAACCAAAAAATATTTTATTGGATAATTTCTCTTTATCAGATATTAAGAAAGCTACTAAAATTATAAGTAAAGAATTTACTTCCATAGAAGTATCTGGGGGTATAAATATTAAAAATATTGAGAAATATGCAAATCTTGATATTAACTATATATCTATTGGGTCTTTAACCAAAAATGTTTGTTCTGTAGATTTCTCAATGTTAGTTAATAAATAAGTTTTTTCATATAATGCTGACTTGACTTTAAATTTGTATTAATTAAGATAATTAGCGCTGGAACAAGTATAAATGAATTGTACTAACGTAGGCATAAAAAAACATCATGAGGATGACTATTATGCGACGTTTTTATTTAATGTTATTATTATTGCCAATTTATTTTATATCTTTGACAGCCTCCGGTAATGAAGCTCCATATATATACATATCACCAAATCCTAGTAAGGTTAATATAGACTTACACTCTAGTAATATTGATATTATTTCTCTAGGTGAAAATAATGTTAATTATTCGATTACCGATATTTTAAAAAAAAATACAAGCCTTTCATTTAGTCAATCCGGCGGTATTTCTAGTCAAAATCAACTTAGAATGAGAGGTGGAGAAGCAAACCACGTTTTAGTTTTGATTGATGGAATTGATGTGAATGATGCTGCTTCAGGTTCAGAGTATGATTTTGGTCAGTTATTTTCATACAATATTAGTAGTATAGATATTTTAAGTGGTGCGTTTAGTAATGTTCACGGTCCAGATGCTGTTAGTGGAGTAGTTAATATAAAAACTAAGAACACTAATTCACTTAATATGGCTGTTGGCAGTAATAATACCAATATTAAAAATTATTCCATAGCTGGTGAAAATAAAAGGTTCCAATATGGTATTGATGTAAATTTACTATCATCAAAAGGTACAGATGATAGTGGGACATCTGGTGGAAGGAATAGATATGAGAGTGATAATTTTAGAGTAAACATTAAATCTATAGAACATGATTTTACATTACTCTATTTTGATACCTATAGACAAAATGACAGGGACGCATCCGGTATGCTGGCTGATAGTGAATATGCAAGTACAGATATAAATCAGATCTACTCAAAATATTCTTTTCAAAAAAGTATAAATAAGTACGTATTCTCAAAAAATGAAATTCAGTATTCAACAAATAAAAATAATGATTTTGCTCCTACAACTGGTCTTTTTAGTTCTTTAACACAGTCTGAAAAATTAAAATTAAAATCTAGTACTTCGATTCAATTAAAAGAATTTTTTAAATCAAAATATTACCCAACAATTAGTATTGGCTTAGAACATAAAAAAATAAATTTTACGCAATTAGTCGCTGACAAAACATATGGAGACGGAGATCAAATGCAGGGAGAGTATAGTAATTCATATAGTGCAGAGCTAATATACCCTTTAAAAAATTTACAATTTGAATTTGGTCTGAGAAAAACTACAAATCAAAAATTTGACAATCAAAATACACATAGATTTGGAATAACCTATAAAAATAAAAATAAAAAGATTTTTTTTAATCATTCAACAGCATTTAAAAATCCAACTTTTACAGAGAGATATGGTTATTATGCCGGTACATTTAAGGGAAATTCTGATTTAAAACCTGAAAATGTTAGGCAGTATGAAATAGGCTATTCAATAAATACTGCTAAAGAAAAATTTAATATAAGTCAGACATTTTATAATGCAAAATTGAAAAACGAGATTAATGGATTTACAAGTCATCCTGAGGGTGGGTATACAGCAAAAAATATGGATAGTAATAGCTATAGGAAAGGATTAGAAACCAAGGTGAAGTATAATATTAACAAATATTCAAATGCATTCATTTCATATAACTATGTTGACTCTACAGAATATAACTCTACATCTGAAAAACAGAAGTCTGAATCTAGAAGACCAAGAAATGTTCTTAATATAAATTATGACAATAATTTTTTTAATAAATTAAGTATGAACTCTAATATTTTTTATTCATCGAAAGTTAAAGATACTGATTTTAGCTCTTATCCATATCAGAATGTATATATGAATAGTTATTTTTTATTAAATACAACAATGAACTATAATGTTGACAGTAATAATAAAATATCGTTAGTATTTAAAAATATATTTAATCGGGAGTATAATGAAGTTAACGGTTACAACTCACCTGGTTTTGAAGTTTTAATTAATTATAGAAATAGTTTTTAATTAACTTATTTTGGGATACTTAGTATTATTTTATCTACAGAGTCATTTATTTCAAGAAATTTAATGTCATTTGGTTTAATATTTATTTGATTATTTTTGTTAGTTAAAATAATACTAACTTGATTATTTTCATCGACTCCTAGAGTACCTAGGTTTTCATTATTATCGCCTTTTAGTATTATATTTTTTACTGCTATTGTTTTGGCGGTAATTCTATAATCTCCAAACATTCCTGTTTTCATTGCAGAGTTATAGATTAAAGCTGCTGCCATTATTAATACAACAAATTTTAGTGTTCCAATTTGCTTTTCAAGCTTTTCAAATTTTTCGTCATTATTTTCCATTTCTAACCTATTTTGTCTAGTAATTTTTCTATTTCAGAAAAATTTCTTACAGTATACTTTTCATTTGCATCATTTTCTATAATATCATCATGGTTTATCCATATATAATTTATATTAACAGACTTTGCTCCCATTACATCTTTATCAAAACTGTCTCCTATATGAATCATCTCTTCTGGCTTGCAATTAGCTGCACTTAGTGCAGCTGTAAATATTTCAGATTTTGGCTTCATATGCCCTACATCAGATGCTTTAATCTCAAAATCAAAATATTTATCAATACCAATCTTTTGCAATGATGCATTTCCATTAGTTATAGTTCCAAGTAAATATTTTTTTTTAAGCTCTTCTAATGTGTCCTCTACACCATTAAATAAGGTAACATTATTTCTATACTCCATGAAATAATTAAAAGCTTTTAATGGCATATCATCTGGAAGATTATATAAATCTTTTAGATGTGAGTATGCTTTAATTCTTATTTTTGTTAAATCATGTTTTATATCTGGATTTTCTAATGAAGTTTGCTTCATCAGCTTTCTTAATAATTCAATATTAAATTTTTCAGATACTGTCGGGTAATTAGAATCGAGCCACTTTTGAAAAAAAATTTCTGCCCTAGTTATCACAGGTTCAATTTTCCAAAGTGTATCATCTAAATCAAAAGTGATACATTTAATCATATTTAAATTTTAGTCCGTTAATATTCTATTTAAATCTTTATATTTTTCAAAAGTTTTACAAACTATGTCATCGGGTAGTTCTGGGGGTGGCATACTGTCATCCCAAGATATACTTTTTACATAGTCTCTTATAAATTGTTTATCAAGACTCTCTGGGCTAACACCCTCTTGGTAAGATTCAGATATCCAGAATCTTGAAGAATCGGAAGTTAATACTTCATCCATTAACACTAAGTTACCATTATCACATAACCCAAATTCAAACTTAGTATCTGCTAAAATAATGTTTTTAGTAATTAAATAATCTGACGCTTTTTTAAAAATTTTAAAACTTATTTCTTTAATTTTTTCTGACATATCTTGACCTACTACTTCAGACATTTTTTCAAAACTTATATTTACATCATGGCTTCCTATTTCTGCTTTAGATGAAGGTGTAAATAATAGTTCTGGCAACTTAGATGCCATCTTTAAGTTTTTTGGTAACTCAATATTACAAATAGACCCACTTGATAAATATTCAGAATAACCAGATCCAATTAAATAATTTCTTACAATTGATTCAATTGGTAGCGGCTTGAGTCTTTTCGCAATTACTGATCTTCCCTCTATTTGATCATACTCTTCATCGCTTATTTTTAAATCTCCAATACTCATATTTGTAAGATGATTGTCGACTAATTTGTTAAATTTTTTAAACCAATAGTTTGAAACATTATTTAAAATTATTCCTTTCTCAGGAATAGGTGTTGGCAAAATTACATCAAATACTGATACTCTATCTGTAGATACTATAAGCATATTCTCACCATCAATTTCGTAAATATCCCTAACCTTTCCTTCATAGATTTTTTTTAGGCTCTGAATATTAGATGTATGTAGCGTAGTTTTCATAAATTTACTTTAATATAGTATATTTAAATTAATTTCATTATATGGATAGCTATAGCTTTATATATTATAATATCATATTTACTAATAGAGGTAATAATATGACTGATAGCAAAAATCCAATTATTGGCGTTGTAATGGGAAGTGATAGTGATTGGCCAATAATGAAACTAGCTACAGAAATGTTGAATGATTTTAATGTTCCATATGAATCTAAGATTGTATCTGCTCATAGAACCCCTGATATTATGTATGAATATGCTGAAGCCGCTAAAAGTAGAGGTATTAAATGTATTATTGCTGGTGCTGGTGGTGCTGCTCATTTACCAGGTATGCTCGCCGCTAAAACAGAAATCCCAATATTGGGTGTTCCGATACCAACAAAACACCTAGAAGGCAATGATTCTTTATTATCAATAGTACAAATGCCTAAAGGAGTTCCAGTAGCTACTTTTGCAATTGGAGAAGCTGGTGCTGCAAATTCTGCTTTATTTGCAATAGCAATGCTGTCGAATAATGATGAGACATTGGCAAATAAACTTATAGAGTTTAGAAAAGCACAAAAAAATAAAGTAATAAATGCAAAATTAAAATAAATAAATTATGCAAGAAAAAAAAATAATTGCCATGTTAGGCGGCGGACAATTAGGGCTTATGTTTACTGAAAAAGCTCAGATGATGGGAGAGAAGGTTTTAATTCTTGATCCAGATCCTGATTGCCCTGCAGGAAAAATAGCAGATAAATTCATTAATGCAGACTACTCAAACATAGAAGCGCTGAAAATAATTATAGATAATTGTGATGTTTGCACAACAGAATTTGAAAATATACCCTATAAAACTCTTGAGATATTAGAAAAAAAAATAAAAGTTTTCCCAAATTCCAATGCTCTAAGAATATCGCAAAATAGAACTTTAGAAAAAAAATTCTTAAATAAATTAAATATACCAATAGCTGAATATTATGAGATTAATTCGAAAGATCAATTAGAGTTACTGAAAAATATTAATAATTGGCCATATATCTTAAAAACATCTACATTTGGTTATGACGGTAAAGGCCAAACAATAGTAAATAATTTTAATGAATTAAAAGATTCCTATAGTGAACAAGATTCAACTAGTTTTGTTTTAGAGGAAAAAGTCTCTCTAAAAAAAGAAGTTTCCCAAGTTGCTGCCTGTTATAATGATGGAATAGTTTTTTTACCAATAAGTGAGAATATTCATATAAATAATATTTTACATAAATCTTTAGTTCCAGCTTCAATACCGCAAGATTCAATTAAAATTATAAAAGATATAACCAAAAAAATTTCTAGCAACTTAAGCTATAAAGGTATTTTATGTATTGAATTCTTTATAGACAATAACGATAAAATTTTAGTTAATGAAATAGCTCCTAGAACACATAACAGTGGGCACTACTCAATTGAAGGTTGTAATATTTCTCAATTTGAACATCAAGTGAAGATTTTAACTAATCAAAAACCCATCCACTCAACACTGATTTCTTCATCAGTAATGTTAAATTTGCTTGGTGACTTGTGGGCTAAAGGCAGTCCTGATTTTAGTGAAGCTAATAAAAAAAATATTTTTTTGCATTTGTATAATAAAAGCGGGGCTAAAAATGGTCGCAAGATGGGGCATATAACAATTATGGAAGATACTCTTATTGCTAGTAATAATAAGGCTGAAGAATTATTTAAAAAGCTAAACTAATGAAGAGTTTTAAATCCTTAAAAGTTTCTTACATAAAAAATAAACATAGTTTTTTTTTAGAAAATAATAATTTTAGGCAGTTAAAAAATGGTGAAGTTCTTGTAAAAGTTAAGTATTCAGGAATTAATTATAAAGATGCGATCTCAGTTACTGGTAAAAATAGAATTATTAAGTGTGAAAGCTTGATTCCAGGATTGGATTTCTCTGGCACAGTCATTGAAAGTAATTCTAAGAATTTTTCAAAAGGACAAAAGGTTCTAGCTACCGGTTCAGGTTTAGGAGAAGCAATTGATGGTGGTTTTACAGAATATGCTTATGTTTCGAATAAAATACTGATTCATATTCCAAATAACCTAACTCCTTTAAGTGCTATGCAGATTGGTACTGCAGGTTTTACAGCTGCAATAGCTATAGATAAGATGATATTAAATAAACAAAAAGTAAATTATGGTCCTATTTTAGTAACTGGCGCGACTGGTAGTGTAGGTAGTATTTCGATAAATATATTAAATAATATTGGTTTTGAAACTATAGCTCTAACAAGAAAAATTAATTCTTTGCAGTATTTAGAAGATATTGGAGCAAAAAAAATTATAAAATTTAATTCTAGTATGAATAAAAAAATACTTAATAATAAGTTTTTTGCAGGAGCAATAGATAATATTGGTGGTGAAGTCTTAGATTGGATAATTAAAAGTACAAAAGATGATGGTAATATAGTTTCTGTGGGTATGGCCTCTGACTCAAAATTAAATACTACAGTTTTCCCTATGATAATGAGGAGTGTAAATATACTAGGGGTAAGCTCAACAAATTACTCTAGTAACAGAAAGACTGTGTGGAAAAAATTATCTTCAAATTATAAGCCTAAAAATCTTAATAAGATTAATACGCAGTGTATTGAATTAAAAGATGTCTTAAAGTTCTCAAAAAAAATTATTGCTGGAAAAAATATAGGAAAAGTAGTTGTAAAAATTTCCTAAATTTATTTTTCTTGGTTATTAGTAAAAATAAAATCTTTTATTTTCTTCATTTCGTCTCTAATTCTTGATGCATCTTCAAATTCTAAATTTGTAGCATGATCATACATTTTCTTCTCTAGCTTCTTAATTTTTTTCATTGCTGCAGCAGTGCTAATATCTTCATATTCTTCTAAAAATTTATTATCGATATATTTTTTATCATTTTTTTCTAGTGGCTCTGCTTCCATTATGTCTGATATTAATTTACTTATACCTTTTGGAGTAATGCCATTTTCTTTATTGTGTAATACTTGCTTTTCTCTTCTTCTATCAGTCTCTTCTATTGTTCGTTCTATAGAGCCAGTAATTTTGTCTGCATATAGTATTGCTCTACCATTAATATTTCTTGCCGCCCTCCCAATTGTTTGCATCAATGATCTATCAGTTCTTAAAAATCCCTCTTTATCAGCATCTAGTATAGCTACTAGTGATACTTCTGGTATATCTAAACCTTCTCTTAATAAATTTATTCCAACTAAGACATCAAAATCTCCTAATCTAAGACCTCTTATTATTTCCACTCTCTCAACTGTATCTATATCTGAGTGGAGATACTTTACTTTTATATTATGTTCCTGCAAATAACTGGCCAAGTCCTCTGACATTTTCTTCGTAAGAGTTGTAACTAATACCCTTTCTTTTTTACTAATTACTTTTGCTATTTCACTCAATAGATCGTCAACTTGTGTTTCTGCCGGTCTTATTTCTATCTCTGGATCTATTAGTCCAGTTGGTCTAACTACTTGTTCAGCAACTTGATCGGCTCGATCGATCTCATAATCTCCTGGTGTGGCAGATACATAAATTACTTGAGGTGATAATAATTCAAATTCTTCAAACATTAATGGTCTATTGTCCAAAGCTGACGGCAGCCTAAATCCAAAGTCCACTAAAGTTTGCTTTCTTGATCTATCTCCTTTGTACATTCCTCTAAATTGAGGAACAGTGACATGGCTTTCATCCATTATCATCAGCGCATTTGAAGGCATGTAATCTACTAAACATGGTGGTGCTTCGCCTGGATTTCTACCTGAAAGATATCTGGAGTAGTTTTCAATACCTGAACAATAACCAATCTCTTTTATCATCTCTAGATCAAATTTAGTTCTTTCTTCTAATCTTTGCGCCTCTACCAGCTTATTCTGAGCTCTAAATTCATTTAGCCTCACGTCTAACTCTAAACCTATATCATCAACTGCTTTTAATAAAACTTCTCTAGGTGTTACATAATGAGTTTTTGGGTAAATTGTAAGTCTAGGTACAGTCTTTACAATTTCTCCAGTTAAAAAATCAAAAAAACTAAGTTTTTCTATCTCATCGCCAAATAATTCTATTCTTACTGCTTCATTTTCAGAATCAGCAGGATGAATATCTATAATATCTCCATTAACTCTAAATGTGCCTCTTTTTAACTCTAGCTGATTTCTAGTATATTGTAATTCCGCCAGCCTTCTTAAAATTTTTCTTTGATCTATTATTTCTCCTCTTGATAAATGAAGAACCATATCCTGATATGATTTTGCATCTCCAAGACCATAAATTGAAGAAACCGATGCTACTATAATAGTATCATCTCTTTCAAATAAGGCTTTTGTTGCAGATAGGCGCATTTGCTCGATATGCTCGTTAATAGCAGCATCCTTCTCAATATAGCTATCTCTAGCAGGTACATATGCCTCGGGCTGATAATAGTCATAGTATGATACAAAGTATTCCACTGCATTATTTGGAAAATATTCTTTCATTTCCCCATATAACTGGGCTGCTAAGGTTTTATTTGGAGCTAAAACAATGGTCGGTCTTTGCAAATCCTGAACAATATTAGCAATCGTAAAGGTTTTTCCTGAGCCAGTAACTCCGAGCAAAACTTGAGAATTTAAACCAGATTCAAGTCCGTCAATTAATTTAGATATAGCCGCAGGCTGATCTCCAGCAGGGCCGTATTTTGATACTAATTCAAACTTTTTTTTACTCATTTTAAATATATAAAAAAATTGTTTTTAATGAAGAATAGACTATGATTTAAGATTAGAATATCATAATATCAGTGATAATTTATATAGTATATTTTTAATAATGAAACTCTCAAAAAGAATCTCGAATACAAAAACTTCAGCAACGATAGCAATGAGTATGAAGGCTCGTGAATTAACTTTACAAGGTAAAGATATAATATCTTTGAGTGCGGGTGAACCTGACTTTGATACACCAAGGAATATAAAAAATGCTGCTATAGAGTCGATAAATTCAGGAAATACAAAATATACGGCTGTTGATGGCATGCTCACTCTAAAAGAGTCAATAGTAAAAAAATTCAAAAATGAAAATAATTTAGAATATACACCTGATCAAATAATTGTATCTACTGGTTGCAAACAAAGTATTTACAATCTATGTCAAGCAACGCTAGATGAAGGCGACGAAGTTTTAATTCCTTCTCCTTACTGGGTTTCATATCCTGAGATTGTAAAATTATCTGATGCAGTGCCAGTTTTCGTAGAAACTAATAGTGAGACTGATTTTAAAGTAACAGGAAAAATGCTTGAAGATAATATTACAAAAAGAACTAAGATGATATTATTAAATAGTCCTTCAAATCCATCAGGTTTTATTTACTCACAAGAAGATTTAAAAGATATTGGAAGAGTTTTAAAAAAATATCCAAATATAATTATTGCATCTGATGATATATATGAACACATAATATTTAATGGCAAGAAATTTACGAATATTCTTAATGTATGTCCAGAATTATATGATCAAACTATAGTTCTTAATGGTGTTTCAAAAGCTTATGCAATGACAGGCTGGAGGATAGGTTATGCCGCAGGAAATTCTACCATTATTGGGGCTATGAAAAAAATTCAATCACAAAGCACATCTTGCACATGTTCGATATCACAAGCAGCAGCTAAAGCTGCCTTGGACGATGATAATAGTGAAGTTACTAAAATGGTTAGTGAATATCAATTGAGGTCTGAGTACCTGCATACAGAATTAAATAAAATTGAAGGAATAAAGTATAAAAAACCAGAAGGTTCTTTTTATGCTTTCGTAGATGTTAATGGACTGATAAATAAAATCGAAAATATTAATGATGATTTTGAACTAGCAGAATATTTTTTAAGAGAAGCAGATATTGCTGTTGTACCTGGCACTGCTTTTGGCTCAAAAAATCATATAAGAATTTCTTTTGCAACAAGTTTGGTGAATTTAGAAAAGGCGGTATGTAGAATAAAAAATTTGTTATCTTAATTTTGTAATTTTTCTCAATACGCCATCCCAAAGGCCTATTCTTTTATCAATAGATATGATGGCATACTCTATTGCCTCGTCGTATATTTCTTGATTGTTATCACATGTGTGTTCAAATAATTTAAGTGATAGAGGTCCATGTCTTGAACTATCAATTTCAATATGTCTATTTATATATAATCTAAGATTTGAAAATGATAAATTATTACTATCAATCTTATTTAAAATTTTTATAAACATGTCTGGTATTGTAGTTTCTCTACCATATGTAAATATGGCGGCAATATTTGAAATTTTATTTGTACTTAAACAATCAAACGTACTTCTTACAAACTCTAAACTTTCTTGCGGAATATCAATACCATTTATGTTTTCAGATAAAGTATTAGAATTACCACAATATTTACCTATAAATTTATTTATGTTCTCTGTATTTGCATCAATATCTTTCATTGCCATAATATAAAGATCAAAATGTGAAAAAAATCTACCATTTTTATCTTTATCAGACTCCTCAGAAAAAGTTATTTCATTAATTAAATGCGCAATACCATTTTTTGTATATTTACTTGGCGCCCAAGGGTATCCTGATGGACATATATGATGCTGAAGTTCTTTAACAATACTCATAAAATCCCATACAGCAAAAACATGGTATTCCATAAATATTTTTAATTCTTCTTTAGTGAATTTTTTTTCTTTTTTAAATAGTAAGTGAGAATTAAGTTCATTAATTCTTTTTTTTAAAATTAAAAAATTTTCTGTATTTTTCTGCACAATTAACATTTTAAATATTAATTAGTCTATTGGAATATCTAAATTTCTATATTGACTATCGTTTTTTTTTGTATTAAGTACGTCTTTATCAGTACCTAAAAATTCTCTCATATGCTTGTGACTTTCATTAACAGCTTTTTGGCTATGTCCAACCGTATGTCCCTGATATGATTGAATATCCATCATACTATCGAAACCATGGTAAGCACCGCTCAAGACATGCAATGTATAGTTTTTTGGCTCTGTTGCAAGCATCTTTTTACATCTATCTGCTGGCGTCCAAGTATCGCTTTCTCCAACTATTATCATTAATTTTGTATATGTTGTGTTAGTTTTTGTATAAAAACCAGGGCACCAAGGAGCAAATGCTATTGCATATTTAAATGGATTTTCATTGTTTCCCATAGAATCATATAATGAGTCTAAGACAGCTGTTCCTCCATGAGAAAAGCCAAAAACTGAAATAGAATTTTTATTTATGTTTTTAAAATTTCTCTGTATATGCTTTTTAGTTGTATGTGCATCAATTGCTCTTTGAAAAGTTGGCACTCTATAATAATCTTTACATACATTATCAACTCCTCTTGATCTTAAACTATCAATAACTACAAACATATAGTTCCAAGAAATAAATTTTCTAGCCCACTGGGTCTGCCTTCCCATTACTCCATTGCATCCGTGAAGGTCTATAATTGCACTACTAGGTATAACGTTTTTTGGCGTGTAGATAATGATTTTAATATTAGATTTTTTTTTAAGATATTTAATTTCGATTTTATAATCACTCTTGATATTTTCATTATATTCTGTTTTTTGAAAATCTGTCCATATCTTAAGAGAATCATTTGCGGTGACATTATTAACTGAAATTACATCGTGGTTATGACTCATCAATTGCCTGTCTTTTAGTGATAAATTGTGAGAGTACGCTGTACCCATATTTAACACTAAAAATAATAAAATATATTTTGTCATAAATTTTTACTTATAATATGTGGAATAACATTATCAATATATAAAAATATACGTATAATAACAATTCACTGTATATTCCCCTGTAGCTCAGTTGGTAGAGCGGGTGACTGTTAATCACTAGGTCGGCGGTTCGAGCCCGTCCGGGGGAGCCATTTCATTATTTTATATTCAAATTCTTTATATAATCCCTTAAATCTTTAGATAACTCTTTATGATTTAGTCCATACTCTATTGTGGCCTTCAAAAACCCTAGTTTATTCCCACAATCAAATCTTTTTCCCTCAAATTCATATGCATAAACTTTTTCGTTAGCAATCTGCGTAGCTATAGCATCTGTAAGCTGAATCTCACCGCCAGCACCTTCTTTTGTATTTTCTAAAATATTAAAGATTGATGGTTTTAAAATATATCTTCCAACAACACCCATGTCGCTAGGTGCCAAATTATTGTCTGGTTTCTCAACAATATTTGATAATAACCAGTCTCTTTCATTATGCTTTATTCCGTCAATCACTCCGTATTTATGTAAGAATTTTTTTTCTACTTTTTCTACTGCAATAATACTTGAATTTAAGTCACTAAATCTATTTACCATCTGACTTAGGCAGCTCTTAGCAGATAAAATCATATCGTCTGCTAAAATAACTGCAAAAGGATTATTGCCAACTGCTGGCTTTGCACAGAGGACAGCGTGTCCTAAACCTAAAGCTTCATTTTGTCTTATATAAATACACTTTACATGACTTGGTATTATATTTTGAATCATTTCTAACTCTTTTTTTCTATTTTTTATTTTTAGCTCAGACTCAATTTCATACGCCTTATTAAAATGATTTTCAATACTAGTTTTATTTCTTCCCGTGATAAATACTAAATTTTCTATTCCTGAATTTACAGCCTCTTCAACAGCATACTGAATTAACGGCTTATCGACTATAGGTAGCATTTCTTTTGGGCTTGCTTTCGTTGCAGGTAAAAATCTAGTTCCCATACCCGCAACAGGGAAAACGGCTATTTTTAAATTATTATTATTTTGCATTTATTTTATAAAGTATTATTAAATTCTTTTTTAATTTTAATTAAAGATTTTAATGGATTCTTAGAATTTGTTATCGGCCTGCCAACTACAATATAGTCTGCTCCATTATTAGCTGCCATTGCAGGGGTCATAATTCTTTTTTGATCATCTTTATTATCTTCTGTCCTTCTTATGCCGGGACAGACACAGATGAAATTATCTTTAATTTCATTTTTAATATTCTTGACCTCATGTGCTGAACAAACTATTCCGTTTAAACCAGAGTCATAACACAATGCTGCCATTTTCATAACCTGATCTTTAGTATTATTTGAATATCCTATTGTTTTAATATCATCGTTATCTAGAGATGTTAATACTGTTACGCCTGTAACTAAAGTACTATAGTTATTTTCTTTTATTGTATTTGCGACTCCAGACATCATTTCAACACCACCACTTGAGTGCACATTAATCATCCAAACACCAAGATCTGCAGCTACTAGAGAGCTTTTAATAACTGTATTTTTAATATCGTGAAATTTAAGATCTAAAAATATTTTATAGCCCAACTTATGAAGTGCATTCACTATTTTTGGCCCACAACTAACATATAACTCAAGACCAACCTTTAAAATACATAATGAAGGATCAAGTATTTTAGCCATATCTAAAGCTTTATTTTCTTTGTTGTAATCTAAAGCTACAATAATATGCGGAATTTCATAATTATTAGACGACATAGTGATCTACTTTAGATGCTTCAAGGGTACTTTTTTTAATTGATGACCACTTCTGACAGCTTGGACACTGCCAAAAATGATTAATACTATTAAATCCACAATTTATACATTTATGTTCTTTTTCATTAGATGCGTAATTTTGAAGACACTTTCTAATATTATTTAAACTTTGATTATCAAAAGCAATTCTATTTTTATTGATGAGCTCCAAGTATTTGGACAGCTGTATCAATGTGACCTTCCCATTATCAAATTCATTCTCATATAAATCTGAGATTTCTTGACTACTCATGCTTGCAGGAAAATCCTTATTTAAGTTTGAGTAAAGCTCCATTGGGTTTGCTATACCTGACAGCCTTTTTATAAATGTTAAAAAATTATCTCTTGTATTCAATCTCTCATGTGTGCGTTTTAATTTCTCAAGAACTAGATAAGTATAATTAGGATATTTTTCATGAATATTCATATATTTTTTTAAAGCATCTGTATAATTTTTCCCATGAAAAGAAATATCACCTAATAATATTAATGTTCTTAAGGATTTTTTATTATAACTAAAAGCTTTATTAATAAATTTTTTAGCTGCAGCTAAACTATTTTCTTCATTAATACTTAGCTCATTTTCTACCAATTCACAATAATAATGAGATATGATATCTGATAAATCTTCATTACTAAGTGATTGAATTTTTATTGAAGTATCTATGGCTTTTTGCCATTCTTTTTCTTGCTCATATATATCTCTTAGATAAGATAATATCTCATGCGGCTTTTCAACTTCACTTGCTAATCTTTTAAAGATTGATTCTGCTCTATCTAAAAAACCAGACTTTAAATAATCTTTTGCTAACTCTAATGAACATTCTTGTTTAACTTTTATTTCCAAACCAGGTCTTGCAATTAGATTTTGATGAATTCTTATTGCTCTATCAACCTCTCCTCTATTTCTGAAAAGATTTCCAAGAATTATATGTGTTTCAGCCGTATCTTGATTTACACTTACCATAGACATAAATGTATCCAGCGCTTTATCATGCTGCTCTGCTAGCAAATAATTCATACTTTGTAAGTATTCTACTGGTATTGAATTAGAACTTTTTTTATAAAATAATTTTATAGAAATATAAAATATTAATGCTGATATTATTATAATAAAAAATATTATTGTTGTGATGGTAATATACATTTCTTACTCTTGTATTGGTATTCGTCTAAGATTTTGAACCTCTTTAGATATTAGATCATGATCTTTTTTAAGAACTCTATATTTTTTCTTAGAACTAAAGACTAATCCAATTAAAAAAAATGTTGATATAAAAATACCAAAGAGCATTGCTGTAAATATTAATACTCCTAAAGGAATATCTGAGAATTGTATAAAATAAAAATCTATTAAGTAAGGGATTTTATTGTAATAAACTACAGTCACACTTAACAATGATATTGTTACCGACAGTAATAGTGCTAATAATCTAAACATATAATTAAAATTTTGTTAAATATAATTATATTATATGATTTTTATTAATCTATGTCGTGTAAATTATTAATTTTATTGCGTAAAACCTTTCCAGGCTTGAAATGCGCTGCATTTTTACCTGGTAGAGACACAGAATCTCCTGTTTTTGGATTCCTACCTATTCTTGGTTTTCTATAATGAACTGAAAAACTTCCAAAGCCCCTAACCTCTGTTCTGTCACCTTTAGATAAAGAGTCTATGATCTTTTCTATCAATGTTTTAACTGAAAGCTCAACATCTTTTGTCCCTAATTGAGGTATTTTCACAGAAATTTTTTCAATTAATTCGGATTTTGTGATTGAATCTCTTTTTTCTTCCATAGAAACCTACTTTTCTAAATATTACTTTCTATTGAGTATATTATTTATCTATATGTTCTTTTAAGATATCACCAAAAGAACTTCCTACTGACTCATTATTTTCTTTGTAATCATTAAGAGCCTTATCTTCATTTTGTTTCTCAAAGGCCTTCATGGATAGATTTATTGTTTGATTTTTTTTATCAATATTGGTTATCATCAACTCAAGATCTTCGCCTATCTGCATTGAATCTACGCTTTTATCTGATGCTAACTCAGATAATTTTAAATTACCAACTACAGAATCACCTAACTCAATAGATATGTATTTGGGTGTTTTCTCTAATATTTTACCTTTTACTACTGCTCCTTTTGACTTGCTCTGTGTATATTCTTGGAATTTATTAACCGTAAGTTGTTTTACACCTAGTGATATCCTTTCTCGCTCTGTATCTGCAGAAATCAAAATTGTTTTTAGTTCATCGCCTTTTTTATAATTTCTTACAGCAAGGTCACCGCTTTCTGTCCAAGATAAATCTGACAAATGAACAAGCCCATCTATACCATCATCTAAGCCTATAAATATACCAAAATCAGTTATTGATTTTATCTGACCAGTAATTATTTCACCAATCTCATGGTTATCTATAAATTTGGTCCAAGGATTAGGCTGGCATTGTTTTATACCTAAAGATATTCTTCTTCTTTCTGGATCAATATCTAGAATCATTACTTCAATTTCTTGTCCAATTGCCACTAATTTTTCTGGATTTGCATTTTTATTTGTCCAATCCATCTCAGATACATGAACAAGACCCTCTACACCATTATGTATTTCTACAAAACAACCATAATCTGCAATATTAGTAATCTTTCCTTTTAATTTTGATCCTTCTGGATGTGCTTTGCTTATTTCAAACCAAGGATCTTCATTTAATTGCTTCAAACCCAATGAAACCCTAGTTTTTTCTTTATCAAATTTTAAGACTTTAACGTCAATTTCATCGCCAATATTAATTAACTCTGAAGGGTGCCTAACTCTTTTCCAAGCCATATCTGTAATATGTAGCAACCCATCAACACCACCTAAGTCTAAAAATGCTCCGTAGTCTGTAATATTTTTAACTATACCTTTAATTACTGACCCTTCTTCTAAACTTGAAATTAATTCATCTCTTTCTTCACTATTTTCAGATTCTAAAACTGCTTTTCTTGAAACTACAACATTATTTCTTTTCTTATCTATTTTTATAACAATAAATTCTAAATCTTTTCCTTCTAAATATGTAGTTTCTCTAACCGGCCTTACATCAACTAATGAGCCTGGTAAAAATGCTTTTATATCAGCTAAATCAACAGTAAATCCACCTTTTACTTTACCTGTTATTCTTCCTTCCAGTATTTTCTTTTCTTCAAAAGCTTCTGATAATGAGACCCATGCCCTTGCTTTTTTTGCTTTTTCTCTAGATAGTTTAGTTTCTCCAAATCCATCCTCTATTGCATCAACTGTTACCTCTACTGTATCACCTTCTTTAACTTCTACATTTCCATCAAAACCTATAAACTGATCAATTGGAATCATTCCTTCTGATTTAAGGCCTGCGTTAACAATAACTAGATCTTTTTTAACGTCTATCACAGTACCCATAATTATGGCACCAGACTTAACCTGTAGTTTTGAAATACTCTCTTCTATTAATCTTGAAAAATCTTCACTCATATATTTTTTATATTATCTCTTATAATGTTTATAGTTTTATTAAATACTTCTTCTGCACTAAATTCACTTGTATCTATTATTATTGCATCTTTTGCTGGTATTAAAGGAGATATTAATCTATCTGTATCCGCCTTATCTCTTAACAAAAGTTTTTGTATTAGGGTCGGCAAGTTAGCACTAATTCCTTGATCTTTCAACTGATTTAATCGCCTTTCTGCCCTTTTTTCAACTGACGCTGTCAAATAAAACTTAATATTTGCTTCTGCAAAGACTTTTGTTCCCATATCTCTCCCGTCAGCCACTAGGCCTTCATCAGTAAGATAGCTACGCTGATATTTTTCTAGCATATCCCTAGCCCTTTTATCTTTAGCAATACTAGAAGCCATGATTGCAACTTTTTCAGTTCTTATTTTATTTGTATAGTCATTACCATTAACGAACACTTGTGCTTTTTCGCCCTTCTTATATCTAAAATCAATTGATATGTCATTAATCGATTCATCTAGATTTTCTAAAATATTCTCAGGATTATTATTCTTTTCATACAATTTTAATGCTAAAGACCTATATAAAGAACCGCTATCTAGATACTTATAACTAAGTTTTTCTGCAATCATCATTGCTATAGTTCCTTTTCCTACTCCGCTTGGTCCATCCACAGTTATTATTATTGGCTTCAAATGTTTTCTCTCTTTATTTTTAATCCCATATCTTTAATTAAACTAAAAAAACCAGGGAAAGACGTTGATACATTTTCTGTATTCAATATGGTTATTGGATCTTTAGAAATTAAACCAGCAATTGCAAATGCCATTGCAATTCTGTGATCACCATAACTATTAATAGTTGCTCCAGAAATTTTACCACCATTTATCTCTATACCATCATCATAAAGAGAACTATTTATATTGCACTTAAGCAAACCTTTTGACATTACTGATAATCTATCACTTTCTTTATATCTTAATTCTTCTGCATTTTTTAGAATTGTTTTCCCTGAAGCGCTTGCTGCTGCAATAAATAATATTGGAAACTCATCAATTGCACTTGCAATATATTTTCTTGGTATCTCAATACCTTTTAGTTTTGAGGATCTTACTAAAATATCCCCAACTTTTTCTGGACCATAATTTTTTAAATTACTAAACTCTATTTCCGCGCCCATTAATTTTAATATTTCGATGCCGCCAGTTCTTAAAATATTTAAACCAACATTTTTAATTATAACTTCAGATTTTTCTGAAATTAAGCAGCCAACAATAATAAACATAGCTGAAGATATATCTCCAGGGATATCTACATCTCTAGATACTAATTTATTTTCTGGGTTAATAGTTATTTTATTATTAGTATTTTCAATACTACCACCCAAGTAGTTGATCATATTCTCAGTATGATCTCTGGTTGCTACATTTTCTATAATATTTGTTTTACCTTTAGTATAGAGACTAGCTAATATGATTGATGATTTAATCTGAGCACTATCTATCGGCATTTTGTATTCTATTGGCATTAGTTTTTTTACAGGAATTATATTTATTGGTGCAGTATCATTTTTTGATAACTTAATATTTGCCCCCATCATTCCTAAAGGTGAGGATATTCTTTTCATAGGTCTTGAGCTTAGAGACCTATCACCAATCAAACGACTTGCAAATTTTTGACCACACATTAAACCTGATAAAAGACGCATGCTTGTTCCAGAGTTACCGCAGTTCAAATCACTACTAGCTTCTTTTAAGCCATATGCACCCTTGCCATTTATGTAATAGGAACCATCAATATTTTTTTTAATACTAACACCAAGTGTTCTAAAAATTTTCAAAGTAGCTAAACAATCGTCTGATTCTAACAGGCCTGAAATTTTAGCTTCTCCTGATGAAATTGATAGTAAAATCAGTGATCTATGTGATATAGATTTATCACCTGGAACAGAAATCGTTCCACTAATATTATTCGAAGGGTCTACTGTATATTGTTCTGGCATAAAAATTATTTAATAGGTTTTGATTTTTTTAAATATGATACTAAGTCATCTATATTTTCCGACGCTATCATAGATTTTAATTCACTTAATTCTTCAAGGTACTCATCAAGATATTTAATTAGATTACTCTGATTATCTTTAAAAATATTTGCCCATGCCTCAGGATCACTATTTGCAATCCTTATCATGTCTGAGAGACTTCCTTTTGAATTAATCTCTGGTAATTTTTTTGTTAAATATTTAGCGTTTGTATTTTTTGCTAAGGCAAACGAAATTGCGTGAGGCGCATGACTAATTATTGACAAATATTCGTCATGTATAGCGGAGTCTATTGAAACAACATTACAATCTAAAGATTGCCACATATCCTTTACGCTATTAATATTGTCTAAATTTTGATCAACAAGTGTACTAATAAGAGTTACCGCTCCAGCAAACAAATCATCTTTTGAGTTTTCTATTCCATAATTTTCTGTTCCAGCCATTGGGTGTGATAGAATAAAATTCTTGGTTTCTGAAAAATTATTTTTAATCATAAATTCCAATAACGTATTTTTAGTGCTCAGGGTGTCAGTAAATATTTTTTCTGTATTAAAAAAATCTTTTAAGATATGTAATATGTCTTTTATCTGATGCACTGGAACACAAATAACTATTAAATCAGAATTATTAATACCCGCTTTTATACCTTGACTAATTTCATCAACATAATTATTTTTAATTGCGAAGTCCGTAACATCTTTATCACAATCATATCCAATTATTTTCTCATACTTTTGATTATTTTTTAATGATCTGCACAATGATGCACCTATTAAACCTAATCCAACTACAAAGATTTTATTAATTTGTATATTTTTATTATTAGACATTTTATTTATTTAATGCCGCGGGATACGATCCAAGAAATCTATATAAACTAGCTTCTTTTTTTATTTCATCGTTAACTTTTTTTAACGAGCTATCTTTTATATGACCATTTAGGTCTAAATAGAAAATATATTCCCAATTATTATGTTTTGATGGTCTTGACTCAATTCTTGTCATGCTTACATTATGCTTAGATAGTGGCTCTAAAAGGCTATATAAAGCGCCAGAATCATTTTTTGTAGACACTATAATACTTGTTTTATCATTACCTGAAGGATCTGTATCTCTTTCCCCTATCACTAAGAATCTTGTAGAGTTATTATGATTGTCTTCAATATTTTCACTCAATATATCTAATTTATAGATATCTGCTGCAACAGAGCTAGCAATAGCGCCAGAATTTTTTTCTTTTGATGCTATTAATGCAGCCTCAGCATTACTCAAAGAATTTATTTTTTCACATTTTGGTAAATTTTTTTCAAGCCAATTTTTACATTGTGAAAATGATTGTGGGTGAGCATAAATCTTTTCAATACTATCCAGGCTTTTTGAATTTGATAAAACATTATGATTAATTAGAATCTCAATTTCCCCAGAAATCTTTAGTGATGATTTCATAAACATATCTAATGTCGAAGCTACTATACCTTGCGTTGAATTTTCTACTGGTACTACTCCATAATGTGAATCTCTTTTTTCAACTGATGAAAAAACTTCTTCAACTGACAAATGTGGTACTGACAAAATTGAAGATCCAAAATGATTTTTTGCGGCTAGCTGTGTATAAGTTCCTTCTGGACCGAGATAAGATACTTTGAGTGGTGCTTCAAGAGATAAACAGGCCGACATAACTTCTCTGAATAACTTTAATACACTTTCATTAGATAAAGGCCCTTTATTCAACTCTTGGATACGTCTAATAACTTGAGCTTCACGTTCTGGATTATAAAAATTATCTAGCTCTTTAGATTTGTTTTTTTCTTTAGCTATTAATACTGCTTGATGCGCTCTTTGATTAAATAAATCAAGTATATCATTATCTAATGAATCTATTTTCTGTCTAATTTTTTTGATGTCTTCACTCATTATTTATATATTCTTATACTTCTTCAACTTTATCTTCTTCTACTTTCTCTATTTGAGATAGTTTTTCATTTTTACCTAACTTTTGTAATTTAACTCCTTGCGTATTTCTTCCTAACTGCCTTATATCTTTTATAGATGTTCTTACTAAAGTACCATGGTCTGTGATTAACATTAAATCATCATTTTCTTTTACCTTTAGTGCACCTATCACATTTCCATTTCGATCAGATGTCTTGACTGCTATATTGCCCTTTCCTGACCTTTTTTGTAAAGAAAATTCGTTAATTACTGTTCTTTTGCCATATCCGTTTTCAGTTGCTATAAGGATATCATCTTGATCATCTTTATAACTTGTGATCATACTTATAACAGACTCATTTTTTCCTATGGTTATTCCTTTAACTCCTGAGGCACTTCTTCCTACGCATGTAACGTCAGATTCTTTAAACCTAATAGCCTTACCAGCACTGGAAAACAGCATTATTTCTTTTTTACCGTTTGTAACGCTAACTTCTATAAGATTATCACCATCTTTTAGGTTTATTGCTATAAGACCTGATGATCTAGGTCTAGCGAAATCAGATAATTTTGTTTTTTTAATTATTCCATTGCTAGTTGCCATTAATACAAATAAGTCTTCGTCATAGTTGCTGATTTTCTGAATAGCAGTGATTTTTTCAAACTGCGCTAAAGAAAGTATGTTAACTATAGCTTTACCTTTGGCAGAGCGTCCTGACTGAGGGATGTCATAAACTTTTAACCAGTAAACTTTTCCTAAACTTGAGAAGCATAAAATTGTATCATGTGAATTAGAAACAAATAATTTTTCAATAAAATCTTCGTCTTTTACTGTTGCGGCAGTTTTACCTCTTCCACCTCTTTTTTGAGAAGTATAAATATCAACTGGCTGGGCTTTTACATAACCAGCATTTGATAAAGTAACTACTAAATCTTCTTCTTTTGTTAAATCCTCTTTAGAAAAATTCACAAGCTTCGTAAATTGCGTTCTTCTTTTATCACCAAATGTCTTTTTTACTTCTTCCAACTCTTCTCTTATTAAATTCATCAATATTTTATTATCATTTAATATCAGCTGATAGCCTTTAATAGAGTCAATAAGAACTTTGTAGTCTAGTAGTATCTTATCTTGTTCCAAGGCAGTTAATCTACTTAGCTTCATTTCAAGAATAGCTTGCGCTTGATTTTCTGATAATAAGTACTTATCTTTTACTAGCCCTAAACCTTCGCTCAACTCTTCAGGTTTGGTAATCGAACCTTTTGCAGAATCTAACATTTTTAATATAAGCCCTGCTTTCCAATGCTTTGATAAAAGCTTAGTTTTTGCATCTTGAGAATTTTTAGAATCCTTAATAAGTTTAATAATTTCATCAATATTAGAAAGAGCTACCGCTAGACCTTCTAATATATGCGCTTTCTCTCTAGCTTTTTTTAACTCGTATATAGTTCTTCGAGTAACAATTTCTCTTCTGTGCTCAATGAAAGCAACCAATATTCTTTTTAAATCTACTGTGCCGGGTTTACCATCTATTAGCGCTACCATATTTATACTAAAAGAAGTTCTCATCTGAGTTTGCTGAAATAAATTATTCAGTAGAACTTCTGACATTTCAGATTTTTTTAATTCTATAACAATTCTCATTCCGTCTTTATCAGACTCATCTCTTAACTCAGATATTCCTTCAAGTTTTTTATCTCTAACTAATTCTGCTATTTTTTCAATTAAACGTGCTTTATTAACTTGATATGGTAATTCAGTTACAATAATTTTTTCACGCGAAGTTTTATTATCTATTTCAGTATTTGTCATAGCCTGCATAATTACCCTTCCTTTCCCTGTCTTATATGCAGACTCAATTCCGTTTACGTCATTTCCATCAATTGTAATAATCCCTGCTGTTGGAAAATCCGGTCCAGGAATATATTTCATTAAATCCATAATACTCATTTCTGGCTTTTTACTAAGTTCTATAACCGCGTCTATTACCTCTGTTAAATTATGAGGAGGAATATTTGTTGCCATTCCAACTGCGATTCCTGACGAACCATTTACCAATAAATTAGGTACTCTTGTTGGAAGAACTACTGGCTCAATTTCTGTTTCATCATAATTAGGCCTAAAATCAACTGTTTCTTTATCTAGATCTGAAAGAATCTCATGGGCTATTTTGGCCATTCTAACTTCTGTATATCTCATAGCAGCAGGAGAGTCACCATCGACAGATCCGAAGTTACCTTGCCCATCTACTAATACATATCTCATAGAAAAATCTTGAGCCATTCTTACAATTGTATCGTATGCTGCAGTGTCTCCGTGCGGGTGGTATTTACCTATAACATCACCAACAACACGTGCAGATTTTTTGTATGGTTTATTAGAATAATTTCCCATTGATTCCATGGCATATAAAACCCTTCTGTGAACAGGTTTTAATCCATCTCTTATATCTGGTAAAGCCCTACCAATTATTACGCTCATTGCATAATCTAGATAAGCTTCTCTTGTCTCTTCTTCAATAGGAACAGTTCTAAGTTCTTTAGCAAAATCTACCATTATGACTCATTAAATTTACTGATTGGAATAGCTAGTATTCTAACATGAGTAGTGTTTTTTCACTAGATTAACAACAAAATAATAGGTAAAAATAGGCTTCTAATAATGCTAATTTTGCATAAATATTATAATATGTAATGCATGAATGTAGATGATAATGAAGTACAAAAATTTAACAAAATTTCATACAGTTGGTGGGATCCTGAAGGTCCTTTCAAACCTCTTCATATGTTAAATCCAGTAAGAACAAATTTCATAAAAAATAGCGTTGATTTAGATAATAAATCGTTAATTGATGTTGGATGTGGAGGTGGGCTCCTTTGTGAAAGTTTAGTTTCTAGCGATAATAATGTCACAGGTATTGATATGTCAAAAGACGCTATTGAAATAGCAAAAACTCACCAGGTATTAAATAATCTAAATATAAACTACCAAAATATAAGTTTAGAGAACTTAATCATAGAATCAAATAAAAAATATGATGTTTTAACATGCTTAGAGCTTGTTGAGCATGTCCCTGATCCTGAAAAATTAATTCACGACTGCGTAAAAATTACAAAAAATAATGCTGATTTATTTTTTTCAACATTAAATAGAAATCTAGTATCATATCTGGTTTCCATTATTGGCGCAGAATATGTATTTAATATTCTTCCTAAGGGCACGCATGATTATAAAACATTTATTAAGCCTTCGGAGTTTTGTGGTCTACTAAGAAAAAAATCTTTAGAAGTTAAAAGTATAAAAGGTATTAGTTATAATATTTTTAATAAGAAATTTTATGAATCTAATAATCCAAATATAAACTATATAATACATTGTAAAAAAAATAATGATTAATAAAAAATTTGAAGCAATACTATTTGATTTTGATGGAACACTAGCAGACACTTCTTTCGATATGGTTAATTGTTTAAATATCTTATTAAAAAAACACTCAATACCAGAAGTATCTTCAGATGTTGCGAAAAATTATATTTCAAAGGGAGCTGGCGGGTTAATAGATTTTTCTTGTCCTGATTTATCTGAAAATAAAAGAAAAGCATTTATTTCCGAATACCTCAATATATATAAAGAAAATATTTTTGTTAAAACACATTTATTTGATGGCATTAGTGAGATTATTGAGACTTTAGTTGTAAACAGTTACAAGTGGGGTATCGTAACCAATAAACCTGGTTACCTTGTCGAGCCTATAATTAAAATGCTTAATTTATACCACCAGCCTCACTGCCTTGTATCTGGAGATACACTTAGTGTTAAAAAACCAAGTCCTGAGCCATTACTTTACGCATCAAAACAGTTATCTTGCGATCCTTTGCTATGTGCTTATGTAGGCGATGATATTAGGGATATAAGGGCTGCTAATGCTGCAGGTATGTTTTCTGTTGCTGCTTCATACGGTTTTATTAAAAATAAAGATCACATAAAAAAATGGGGAAGTGACTATACAATCAATTCCCCATTAGATTTAAAAAACTTAATTACCTGAACTAGCTCATATTTAATGCTTGAACAATTTCTTCAGTTGTTTTCTTAGCGTCTCCAAGTAACATCATTGTTTTATCTCTGAAAAATAAATCGTTATCAACTCCTGCATAACCAGAAGCCATAGATCGTTTCAAAAATAAAGTTGTTGCAGCTTTTTCAACATCTAATATCGGCATACCATAAATTGGACTTTGTGGATCTGTTTTTGCCAATGGATTTGTTACATCATTAGCTCCTATTACAAATGCTACATCTGCTGTAGCAAATTCATGGTTAATTTCTTCAAGCTCAAAAACTTCATCATAAGGTACGTTTGCTTCAGCTAACAATACATTCATATGACCTGGCATTCTTCCTGCTACTGGATGTATTGCATATCTTACCTCAACACCTTTTGATTTAAGTATGTCACACATTTCTCTTAGTGCATGTTGCGCTTGCGAAACAGCCATTCCATATCCTGGCACAATAATTACTTTCTGTGCGTTGCTCATAATGAAAGATGCGTCATCTGCACTACCTTGTTTAACATTTCCTTTTGGGCCACCTGCGGCTGCGACTGCAGCTGCATCACTATCACCACCAAAACCACCAAGCAATACACTTACTATTGATCTATTCATTCCTTTACACATTATGTAACTTAGAATAGCTCCAGAAGAACCAACTAATGCCCCTGTAATAATTAAAGCTGTATTTTGAAGTGTAAAACCAATTCCACATGCTGCCCATCCAGAATAAGAATTCAACATTGATACAACAACTGGCATATCAGCTCCACCAATTGGAAGAACAACTAAGAAACCTATAAAGAACGATAGTCCAACTATTGCCCAAAAATATTGTTCAGTTGTAGGATCCATAGGATCTACGGCTGTCATATAAATTAAAGCTAAAATACCTAAAAATATTACAAGATTAATTAAGTGCTGACCCTTAAATACTAGTGGATTTCCACTCACTAAACCTTGCAGCTTTGCAAAAGCAATTACTGATCCTGAGAAAGTTATTGCACCAATTGCTAAACCTAGACTCATTTCAATCATACTTCCTGTGCTTATTATTCCACCGTCAAAGAATGCGCCTGGATTCTTATATGCTCCAATTGCAACAAAAACCGCTGCAAGACCAACTAAACTATGAAATGCAGCTACCAATTGTGGCAATGCTGTCATACTAATTTTTCTGGCTAGGATAGATCCAAAAATACCACCTATCGCTACTGCTATAATTATATTTGTATAACTTGATAACTGTAAATCTTCATTTTCTACATAACCCTTATAAAGAGTAGTTGCTACTGCTATAGCCATTCCTAACATTCCATATGTATTTCCTTTTCTAGCTGAAACAGGAGAGGAAAGACCTTTTAGTGCTAAAATAAAAAGTACACCCGAAAGAAGATATGCAAAACCAATTATTGTTGTATTCATTTATATTTACCTTTTTTATTTTTTCTTTTTAAACATTGCTAACATTCTTTGTGCAACCATAAAACCACCAAATATATTTACGGATGCTAAAAGAACGGCGATTAATCCCATTGTGCTAGATAGATCTATCAAGCCTTCGCTAGCTACCGCAGCGATAAGACCACCAACAATTATTACTGATGATATTGCATTTGTTACAGCTAAAAGAGGAGAATGCAATGCTGGAGTAACGCCCCAAACAACATAAAATCCTACAAAGACTGATAATACAAAAATTGAAAACAAACTTAAAAAATCCATTATGAAACTCCTTTAACGATTTCACTTACTATACTGCCACCTTTAGTTACCAAGGTGTTTTTTACTGTCTCGTCTTCCCAATCTAATTCTAAACTCTTTGACTCACTATTTACATGAGGAGAAAGGAAGTTCAGTAAATTTTTTGCAAACAATGTGCTGGCATCTTTTGGGAGCTCACCTGGAAGGTTATCGTAACCAACAATTTTAACTCCATCAGCGTCGACCACTTCATTTCTTTTTGTTAAATCACAATTACCACCCATTTCCGCTGCTAAGTCGACTACAACTGAACCGGTTTTCATTAAACCAACCATTTCTGCTGTAACTAATTTTGGAGCAGGCCTGCCTGGTATTAAAGCAGTTGTAATAACGATATCTTGATCTTTAATATGATTTTTAATCACTTCTTGTTCTTTCTTTTTATAATCTTCGGTCATTTCTTTTGCATACCCACCAGATGTTTCTGCCTCTTTCATTGCTTCTTCATCTACGATAAGAAATTTTCCGCCTAAACTTTCAACTTGCTCTTTTGTAGCAGCTCTTACATCATAAGCTGTAACAATTGCGCCCATTCTCTTGGCAGTAGCAATTGCTTGTAAACCTGCAACACCGACACCCATTATAAATACTTTCGCAGGAGCCACTGTTCCAGCAGCTGTCATCATCATTGGGAAAGCACTATTATAGTTACTAGCTCCTTTAATTACTGCTTGATAGCCAGATAAATTAGATTGCGACGATAAAACATCCATTGATTGAGCTCTACTAATTCTTGGCATTAGATCCATAGCAAAAGTTGTTAAAGATGCTTTCGCATATTCTTCTGAATCTTTTTTAGTACTTAAGGCTGACATATGCGCAAGAACCATTGCATCTTTTTTACACATCGAGATTTCATTAATTTCATCACTTGCTGTCATTAAACGCTGAATCTTGAATACTATATCTGCATTTTCTAAAGTAGATTTTGTATCAGATGCTATTTTTGCGCCCGCATTTTTAAATATCTCATCTGTAAATCCTGAATTTAATCCTGCGCCACTTTCAATAGTGACCTCAAAACCCATTGCAGTAAATTTTTTAACTACCTCTGGAGAAGCTGCAACTCTTGTTTCCCCTGCTCTATTTTCTTTTGGAATTGAAATTTTCATGTTATTACCGTTTGTATTTTAATAATTATTCGTACTGATGGTACGACAATATATTCTAATATTCCGAAATACTCAAGAAAAAATACCCAAAATGGGCTATAAAATGTGGAAAAATAGAAAAATCTTTATTTTTTAGTGAATATTATCATTATTATATTCTTCATCATTATTCATATCTGAATTTACATTCTTTTTAATATTTTCTTCAATATCAAGCAAGCCAAGCTGTTTTTTCTCTTGCTCAGTTAATTCAATTATATCGTCAAGCTTTGGAAGTTGACTTAATGAAACTAAATTATGCGAGTTAAGAAATTCTTTTGTGGTTCCAAAGATTGCAGGCCTGCCTGGCACATCTTTGTAACCTAAAATTTTTATCCATTCTCTCTCTAATAATGTTTTTATTATATTACTACTAACGCTCACACCTCTAACTGCCTCTATTTCAGTTCTTGTGATAGGCTGCTTATATATTATTAGTGCTAAGGTCTCCATTAAAGCTCTTGAATATTTTTGTGGTTTCTCTGGGTAAAATTTTGAGACCCATTGATTGCAATCTTCAGAAACTTGGAACCTATAACCGGTTGAGACCTTATTTAAAATTACACCAGTTTCAGAATATTTTTCTTGAATCTCATTAATTATTTGCTCTATGATTTTTATAGGAATATTTTCTTCAGAGAAAAAATTCGCTAATTCTTTTAATGATATTGGAGAAGTTGAAGAAAAAATCAAAGATTCAATAATTTTTTTAATTTTAGTATTTTCCAAAATTTAACCTCTTTATTTATTTATTTTTATTTTAGTTTAATAAAAATCGCAGAGTCTTGATTTGCTTGAGCACAATCAATTAAAGTTAATTTTATCAGCTCTAATATTGCTAAAAAAGAAACTATTAATCCAGATTTACCCTCTTCTATATCTAGCAATGTTTTAAAATCCACAAATTTATCTTGTTTAAGTAAATTAAGTATAAGCGTCATTTTTTCCCTAACTGATAGAAAGTCTTTTTTTACATCATGCGGTGTTAAGAATTTAGTTTGCTCCATTAACTTGTGAAAAATTACAACAAGCTTTTCTAAATCTACGTTTTGATAAACTTCATCTTTTTTAATAGCTTTATATGAAACTTTATTCGGCAAATAGAAATCACGCTCTATCCTAGGGAGAACCTCTAAATTTAAACTCGCTTTTTTATATCTCTCATACTCTTGAAGCCTTCTTATTAGTTCAGCTCTTGGATCATCTTCTTCTAAAGAATCCTCTTCCACTAAAGGAAGTAATAATTTAGATTTAATTTCTGCTAATGTCGCCGCCATCAACATATATTCTGCCGCCAATTCTAGCTTTAGTTCCTGCATAAGATCTATGTACTGTATATATTGATCAGTTATTTTAGCCACAGGAAGTTCTAAAATATCAAAATTCTGACTTTTTATTAAATAAAGCAAAAGATCTAAAGGGCCTTCAAATGAGTCTAAAACCACTTCCAAAGCATCTGGGGGTAAATACAAGTCTTTAGGTATATTTAAATATGGCTCACCTTTTACATAAGCCAAAGGAACATTAATTTTTTCTATCTCTTTTAGTTCCTCAGATTTAATATCCATAGACCCTTAGTATATTAATTAATTGAAATATATTATATCATTATATTATCTTAACTTAACATATTTCTATTTTTCATTGGGGCTTATTTTGAAAGCATTTATTGATTTTATACCAGTTTTATTTTTCTTTATATCTTATATTTTCTATACCGATATTCCAGTACATTATATTAATGAAGTTAATAATATTTTTAATATTGGGCTGAGTACTAATAAATCTAGTGGTATATATTTTGCAACTTTGATTTTAATGATTGTTTATTCAGTGCAGTTTTTTATACTTTTAAGTATTAAGCAAGTCAAAAAAATTCACTATATAACTTTATTTATTATATTAGTTGCTGGATTAAGCACTCTTTACTTTAAAAATCCTTTTTTTATAAAAATCAAACCATCAATTGTGTATTGGGGATTTGCACTATTCTTTATTATTGGTTACTTCATAAAAAGAACAAATGTAATTAAAAATCTTTTAAAAGAACAAATTGAGTTAACTAATAAAAAATGGAATATACTTTTAAGTTCGTGGATAATTTTCTTTGTCTTTTGTGGATTTTTAAATCTATATGTAGCTAATTATTACTCCGAAGAACAGTGGGTAGAATTTAAATTTTACTTTTTAGGTATAGTGTTGCCAGTATTTTTTATTATATTGAATGGACTATATATCGGTATTAATACTAAAAAATAAATACTTCGTTTACTAGTCTGCTATATCTGAAGTTAGATCGGAATCGTCAACATTTCCATCTGAAATTTGAAATATTCTTTCTTCTAAATAAGCATCTCTATACA